>JACREU010000006.1 GCA_016212705.1 Deltaproteobacteria bacterium | reverse complement strand
GCAGTAAGATCAAGGGCAAAACAACGTACAACAGCCCTGAATTTAGCCTCTGCGATTTTTGAACGGCTGTAATACCTATTTTTCTTCAGCATTTCGGAAGCTTACCACATTTCTCAATGTCGTTTGCTTCCTAAGACCCATAGATAAGGGGCGTATCGGCGGAAGGAGATGAGGATCAAGTAATATCCGAGAGGGGTTCTGCCGGAGCGGGGTGTGCAAGCCGACCGCGAGTTTGCGATGCCGGAAGCCTGAACCGCTCCTCTGGACTACCACCTGGTTGAAAAACTCTTCTCCAAAGCCGGTATGTCCTTTATATTTAGATGGTCAAAAGACTTTGATTTTAAAGATTTTTTTGCCTCGTAGAGGCTTGCAAAACTTTATAGATGTGCTAAAATAAAGATAGGACAGGAGGGTCTCGAAGCCAAAGCAGGAATGCGTAACTCCCATCCGTGGGCGCGTATAAACCGCCTAAAATGGCCTTGGAGGCAGGTCCCGAAGGGATAACAGCCAGACGGCAATTATCCGAAGGGGTACGGTTCCAGAAATGGTTCACGGCCCGGAAGGGGACAGAGGCCGCCAGGGACCAGCGGATTGGAAAAAAGTGGCTTTGAGGCCGCCTGTTTAATGAGATTATCGAGAAGGGAAGGTAGTTAAAAAAACTACCTCCCCTTTTTTTGTTTTGTTTTGACTCATCGGCCGCATTCCTTTAAAATCAGCCGAAGGGAAGGGGACAGGGCCCGGTGGCCCTGCAGGTCTTCAAAACCTGTCTGTCGCCGTTACGGACGACCGGGGGGTTCGACTCCCTCCCCCTTCCGCCAGTAATTCAGAGGCAATTCAGGGAGTCGAAAGTCTTCGAGCGCCGAGCGGTTAGCGAGGAAGAGGCCGCAGGGACGCGGCCGGAAGCGAGAAGACCGGGGCCGTAGCGAGGAGGCGGGATGCCGACGAGAGTAGGCCGACTCCCTCCCCCTTCCGCCAGTTACTCTCCGGACTTAATCAAGCTTATCCCTTCGCAACATCTTCCTTCAAATCTAATAATACTTAAGCGACCTTGCTTTTATTAATCAAAAATTCCCCCAGTTTTTTATCCACCTTGGCGATATGCTCATAAAACCAGTCAGCGAGGAGCTTTCGGGCGTCTACGATGAGTTGATGCGACTTTTCCTTTTGGTACTCGTTTTTTAGCCGGCCCATATTCTCGATAAATTTTTTGTGTTGCCCCTTATGCGATATGGTGTCCGTGTATTTCAGCTTATCCATGGCCACCTCTTCGTTACGAAAATGGTCCCTGACATATGTATCTAAAAATCTGAATAACCCGCCGACCTCATCCGCCGCAACGCCGCTGTTCATCGCGTCTATCAATGCATTGATCTTGTTGAATAGTTCCTTGTGCTGATTGTCCTGCCACGCTATGCCGGTTGCCAACGATGCTGTCCAGATCAAAGCCATGCGCGTCCTCCTTGAAGTTTTTGTAATGTATTAAACTACCTATGGCCTCTATCTAACTTTTATATCGGCAAATGGTAAGATTCCTGTATTTTTTTTGCACGAAAGCAGGGCTGAAAATGGCTCGAATCTTTACCTCTCCCCCCCCGCCAGGCTATGCTATCCGCCAACTCGTTGAAAATCATAGAGTAATACGCTCGGCGCTCGCCCTTTAACCTTCCGTATAAATTAAAGTTTTTCCAAAAAACTACGATATTTATATAGGTGGCTTTATCGGCGAATTCGGAAAGACTGTAGGGTTGAAAAGGTCTTTTTTGAGGCCTCTTTGCCGTCGGCCTCCCCGCCGATCTTAAAGGAATCAACGTATATGAAGAGGATAGACAACCTTCCGGTCAGGAATAAACTTTACCTTGTCTTCGGCGTGATCGCGTTATTCTTGCTCTCCTTTGTGGCGATCAGCGCGTACACGGTGACGAGGCTGGACTCCACCCTCGGCGCGGACAGCGTCTACCTTTCGTTTAAGGACAGGCTCGGCAAGCTCAAGACCGACCTCATCTCAGCGAGGAAAGAGGTGCTCTCAATCCTCCTCGGTCTCTCTCTCGAAGGGCATGATGACGGCTATATAAAGGACTTCCATGTCTACGCGGCGGAGGTCGACGGGGATTTAATGGAAATCCTTCGCGACTCGACGGATGGAGAGTCAGACGAGATGATAAAAGACATCGCACGGATATGGGGCGAGATAAAACTGGTAAGGGAAGAGGAACTCATGCCTGCGGCGCTTTCCGGGGGTAAGGAGAAGGCCGTAAGGATAGCCATGGAGTCGCAAAGAAACAGGTATGACGAGGCCCTAAAGAAGATAGACGCCCTCGCAAGGCACGCAATGGCCAGGAGGGAAGCGGCGAAGGAGTCATTGCGCGGCACCTTCAAAAAGATCGTCACGCTCTACGTCCTTGCAACAGTCATCGCTCTCGGGGTCTCGCTCTCGGTAATCCTCTACATATCGCGCGGTCTTGGCAGGAGGTTCGCCTCCCTCATCGACTCCATAGACAGGTTCGACTACGGGAAAAAAGAGGCGCAGATAGAGGTCTACGGCGACGACGAAATAGGGAGGCTCGCCGGGTGCTTGAGGAGGCTTTTCGCGGATATATACGAGAGCGGCATCGCCCACGAGCAGTACATGAACATAATCAAGTGGGAGTCGGCCCAGCACCAGAAGAAGGCCGAGGACCTCAAAAAAAGCGAGGAGAGGTTCCGCGGCCTCGTCGAGACTACGAACGACTGGGTATGGGAAGTTGACAGAGATTGCCGCTACACCTACGCAAGCCCGAAGGTAAGGGATATACTCGGGTATGCGCCGGAAGACCTCATAGGAAAGACGCCGTTCGATTTCATGTTGCCTGATGAGGCCGGGCGCGTGAGAGCGCTATGCGCTTCGATTACCGCATCACGAATGCCATTCAACAATATGGAGAACGCGAACCTCCGAAAGGACGGCTCAATCGTGGTGATCGAGACGAGCGGCACCCCGTTTTTCGACCACTGGCGCGGCCTCCTCGGATACAGGGGGATAGGCAGAGACATAACCGGCAGAAAAGGCGCGGAAGAGGAGCGCTCGCGGATACAGGTCCAGCTCGTCCAGTCCGACAAGATGGCCTCCATCGGCCAGCTTGCGGCAGGCGTGGCCCACGAGATAAACAACCCGGTGGGGTACGTCGGGTCGAACCTCAACGCGCTCTCGGACCATGTCTCCGCGCTTTTAAGTCTTAACAGTCACTACGAAAACGCGCTCAAGGCCGCGCTCGAAGAGAGGGAGGACGATTTCCTGCTCCACGCGGAGGCGGTAGAGGCCTTCAAGAAAAAAGAGGACATAGGTTTCGTCGCGCGCGATATCGAGAGCATAATAGGGGAATCGAAGGACGGGCTTGACAGGATAAAGGCCATAGTGAAGGGGCTCAAGGACTTCTCTTACGCCCCCGAGGGGGAGCTCGCGCTCTCTGACATTAACGGCTGTATCGATGACGCCCTCCGTCTCGCCTGGCACGAGATTAAACACAAGGCCGAGCTCGTAAGAGACTTCAGCGAGGTCCCTAAGGTCCACTGCAGGCCGTGGAGGCTGACGCAGGTCTTTCTGAACATCATATTAAACGCCGCGCAGGCTATGGAGGCGCGCGGCTCCATATGGGTCAAGACCGAGGAATCCGCCGGAAAGGTCCGCGTCACCATAAGGGACAACGGCCCTGGCATGGCGGAAGAGGTGAAAAGCAAGGTATTCGACCCGTTCTTCACGACGAAGCCGCCCGGCTCGGGCACGGGGCTCGGGCTTGCGATAGCGCTCGGGATAATAAGCGAGCACAAGGGGACGATAGAGCTTGAAAGCGCGCCCGGCATGGGCACGACCTTTTACATCACGCTCCCTTTGAGGGACGAGGCGCTGGCGGCGTAGGCTTTATTAAGACCGGAGGAGGGACATGGAACACACGGTATTGCTCGTAGACGACGAAAGGAACATCCTGAACTCCCTCGAGAGGGCGCTCAGGAGGGACGGGTACAGGATACTGACGGCGGAGAACGGCGCAGACGGACTCGTCCAGATAAAGGGCAACAGGGTCGCGCTCGTCATCTCGGACCACAGGATGCCGGGCATGGACGGGGTGGAGTTCCTCTCCAAGGTAAAGGCGGCGTCCCCGGAGACGGTCCGGTTCATGCTCACCGGGTGCGCGGACTTGAAGGACGTCATGGCCGCCATCAACCGGGGCGAGGTGGCCAGATACATTACGAAACCGTGGAACGACGACGAGCTCAAGGCCGCGGCTAAAGAGGCCGTCGAACGGTTCAACCTCGTGGATGAGAACAGGAGGCTTGAGGAGGTCACGAGGCAGCAGAACGCCGCCCTTAAAGACCTTAACGCGAACCTCGAGAAGAAGGTCGAGGAAAAGACGAAGAAGATAAGGGATAACTTCTTCTCTTTCGTCAAGATATTCTCGAATATGATGGAGCTCTACGACCACAACGTAGGCGGACGCTCCAGAAGGGTCGCGGCGATGGCGAAGAGGCTCTCAGCCAGGATGGGGCTCGACGGCGTGGACGGGGAGCTTATAGAGACAGCCGCGCTCCTGCATAACATCGGCCTGATAGGCCTGCCGAGGGAGATGATAGACAGGGATGAGGAACTCCTTACGACAGACGAGAGGGCATTGCTCGTGCACTTCCCGAAGGTCTCGCAGGACCTCCTCTCCACGGTCGATACGCTCAGGCAGGCCGGGGTTATAATACGCGGGTGCATGGAGAGGTTCGACGGCAAGGGATGGCCTGACGGGCTAAAGGGGGGGGAGATACACATAGGCTCGCAGATAATCGCGATATCATCTTTTTACGACAGGTACAGGCACGGGCCCAGGAAGCTGACCCACAAAGATATCGTCGTTAAGATAATGGAGGAGAAGGGGCGGGCCTTCGACCCGGTCGTCGCCGACGAGTTCTTCGGCTTTTTAGCGGGGTGGGTCGAGGATGAGAGGGCCTTTGATTCCGACGCCGACGGGCCCGAGGTCAGGAGGCACCACATAGCCAATATCAGGCCCGGTATGGTGCTTGCCGAGAACCTCGGCACAACAAAAGGCAGGCTCCTCGTAACAAAGGGGACCGTCATGACAGAGGCGCTGATAGAGAGGGTCTTGAAGTACCACCAGATAGAGCCTGTCGCGGACTGCGCGTGCCTCTCAAAGCCGGCCGTGCGCGCCTGACCTGTTTGCAACCTGGCTAAAGGTGCCTGCCCGCTTACCCCGCGTTCTTAAAAGCGCGCGGCATTTTTAAATCATATCAAAGACGGTCTTCTTTACTCTTTGTCCAGCGTAGCCTCAAACTCGGTCGTCTCTGCGGACCGGACCGAGACGCGCTCCGCGGAATCCCGGGAGCCCCTTTGGCGGACTATTATATTATAGACGCCGTCTTTGAGGTCGAGGGTCAACGGCGTGAGCCCGTAATAGACTTCATCTATGTAGACCTTTGCGCGGGGAGGCGCCGAGGATACGACGAGCCGCCCCACGGCCGCATCCCCGGGGTCTTTCGAGGGCCTTTCAGGGACCGCCCCGGTCTTCGAGGCCTCAACGACCATCCCGCCCATGCCTTTCCTTATGGCCCTGGAGAGAGCGCCGTTGATGAGCTTTTCAAGCGTAGAGCGCGAGTTGCCCATGACGCCCGCGTACCGCTCCTTTTTGAAGTCGAAAGTACCGGCCCAGAGCGCGTTGTGCCCGGTCTTTTTAAGGGCCGCGTCGATTGATATTTCAACCTCGTCTCGCCCGCCGACATCGAGCCTGAAGGCCTTTATCGAGCTTTCGAGTACAAGCTCCGCATCCTTCTCATCCGTCACGATGAACCCCGTTGACTGAAGCTCAACCCTTAGCGCCTTTTCGACGAGCCTCGCCGGCTCCTCGGACAATACGAGCGAGCCCGAGTTCATGTCGGCTATTGTAGCCTCTATCCTGCCGATCTTTCTCGGGTCAGCCGAGGACCTTGCGTCAACTACCTTCTCTATGCGGACCCTTTGAGGGTCTTTAAGCCTCTGCATATCGGCTGGTGGAGGGTCGTATGCGACATGGAGGGGCCCGGAGCAACCTGAGACTATCGCGAGCAGGATGAGGCAGAGCGCTCTGGAGAAGGTTCTTTTTATGGAAGACATCAGCTCACTCCTTAAATAAAAAAGGGGAGGGCCTTTGAGGCCCTCCCCTTGAATTCGAAGCAACTGCGTTAAAAAGCCGCGAAGAGCATGACGGTGGTGAGCTGGTCGCCTGTCGCGTCCGTCGTGACGTCCCCTGAGTAGATGGTGTGGTTGAACTGGAGCTGGACGTTCTGAAGCGCGTTGTAAACCGCGCCAACGGTAGCCGCGTCGTCGTCAAGCTGGCCGCTCGAGGACGGCTTCTTGCCGATCCTGTAGCCGGCGGCAAGTGTGAGCCTGCCCGGCAACACGCCTATCTCTCCGAGGAGAGTAAGCGCGGACTCGTCGTCTACGGTCGAGGAGTTGAACATGTTCGCGGTGTCGTTCGCGTCAGAGCTCGCGGCGTTCGCGTACGTCACATAGACGCCTACCGGGTAGTCGCCGATAGCGCCCTGGGCCTGCGCGTCTATCGCCCACGCATCGGCCTTGTTCTCGGTAACGGCGCCTTCATCGTTTATTTTCGAGGTGCCGTTCCAGAGCTGGATGCCTCCGCCGAGGTCCCAGTTGCCGACCTGCGGGGTAGCGGCGACCCGCAGGTAATTAAGGAGCGGACCTGCGGCCGCAGTCCCATGCTCAGGGTAATAGGCGGTGTAGTTTATGTAGCCGATGGGTCTCGACGCGACGAACGCGATACCCGTGGCCGCGCCGGAAGTGCCTATGTACTGTTGACCGGAGATCTCACTTCTGTGCTCGAGGACGCGGATCATCCTGACCGCGCCGGTGTTCAGGAGCTCATAGCCGTAGGCCGCGCCTGCCGCGTCGGTCGTAAACGGGATGGCGCTTAAGTTGGTTTCAGCCACGTTGAAGACTATCGGCATCTTGTAAGAGGCGAAGTTGGGGCTGTCTATGAGAGAGGCTTCAAGCAGGAACCCTACGTGCTCTCCGGCCCTGCCGCCGATGAGGAGAGCGGCCTCGTCAGGGAACTGGAACTCGCCCTTGTTGAGGTTGACGGCAGACCCGGTCTCGGAATCCCCGTTCCTCTTCTGGTATCTTATCTTCGTGACGAGCGAGGCGTTAAGCACGACGGGCACTGAGAGAAGGTCTCCCTCGACAAGGCTTTGGCCGCCTACCTGCGTGTAGCCGCCGTCCTTGAAGGCTCGGCCGAACGAGTTAAGCGCGGGGAAGTGCTGGAAGTGACACGAATTGCAGGCCAGACCCGTCTGGCGCGCAAACGCCGGTACCGCCTCAGCCTCATGCGCCGTGAAAATCGAGAGCGCAAAGAAGAAGAGCACGGCTACAGCACAAAGCAACGATTTCTTCATACTACCTCCTTATTGTGTAATTTACAGCGATGAAACCGGCTTCCACCTGGAGCGTTGCCCTTAGGGGGACCCTCTTGAACAGACCATCTACCTTGTGAATTTCCCCAATTATAGCAATCGCGAGCCATTTGTCAAGAGAAACACTTGGATTTTTAAAGCATTGCGGACGTCATCTGAGACATTACTTGAAGGAGATGAGAGGCGCAACGACTCCATAGTTAAATATATCGCCGATTATTGACACTACTTAAGCGATGTGCGATACTTTTTTCCCGTGCCCGAGTGGCGGAACTGGTAGACGCACGGGACTTAAAATCCCGCGGCCCTTAAAGCCGTGCCGGTTCGATTCCGGCCTCGGGCACCATGCTTACTCCACAGTAAACAAAGCGAAATAAAGCAATGTCATCTTGAACGCCGATTTAACGCGGCCTCATAATGAAGACGCATATCCGCCCAAAAAAAAACAGACCTCGGCCGTCTGTGCATATCAATGAGTGACAGGGGACATAATGAGTCGGTATTCCTGCGCCTGCTCGTGGTCCTCATATTGCTTGCCGTAATACCCTGCGCTGTTATCAGCTACATAATCTACGATATGGCCCGGTCCGCGCATCTCAACCAAAGCGCGGTCCTTCTAGGCAGTTTATCGGCGGACCGCGAACTGGCTACAAGGCTTCTTATACAGCGGCGGCGTGATGAACTGGGCTTTCTCGCCGGAGACCCTGAGACTGTGCGTTTGGCCCGTGAACTCTCCGGCAGGGCCGGGTCGTCAAGTGACAAGCCCCTGGAGCAGATGGTGCAGCGGAGCGAGTTCTTTGTCGGGTTGTCGGTCATGGATATGGCGACCGGCCGGAGCCGGACGGCAGGTACATTCCCCCAAGAGATACTGGAACGGCTGGCTCTGGAGATGAAGCAGAAACAGGAAAAATCGGTTGTGCGCGCGGAAACCCTTCCTGGCGGCGCAAGAGCACTGCTGTTCGGCCAATCTATCCGCGAAGAGGGCTCGGGCCGCGGCGAGATTTTGCTCGGCCTCTCCAGGCTCGACATTTTCGACGACCTGTTTAAAGACACGTCCATGCTGGGCGCAACCGGGGAGAGCTTTCTGACCGATTCCAGGGGGATTGCGTTGACCGCGCTCCGGTATTCTTCCCATGAAAAAATGAGCCATCCCATAGACGCAAGCGCGATGCTGGATTGTCTTGCCGGGAACAGCAAACCGTTCGTGGTCACGCCCGACTATGTCGGCGTCCCTACGGCGATGTCCTACAGACCGGTCGGGAGCTACGGCGGATGCGTGATGGTGCACATGCGCGCCTCAGAAGTCATGTCGCCGATCAACACCTTGAGAAACATGGTCGCCGCCATAGTAGCAACGACCATAACGGCGGTCGCGTTGATGGCGTTTTTAGTGATAAGGAAATTGACGCGGATGGACAAAGAGCGCAATCGACTGCAGGAGGACCTGGCAAGGCATGTCAGCCGCGCGGAGGCGATGGCGGCGGAGCGCGCGGAGATGAACAAAGTCCTGGAGAAGCGGACTGAAGAGCTTGAGGCCGCCAATAAAGAGCTGGAGGCGTTTTCTTACTCGGCCGCCCACGACCTGAGGGCGCCTCTCCGGTCCATCGAAAGCTTCGCGCAAATACTGGAAAAAAGATATTCAGGTAAATTGGATGAGGACGGCAGGGATTTTCTTAATATTATTAGAGGCAGCTCGAAGAAAATGAGGCAACTGATAGACGACCTCCTTGAACTCTCGAAGGCGGGCCGTCACGAGATAAAGTCCCTGGAAGTTGACATGGGCGAGCTTGCAAAGTCCGTCATCCAGGACCTCACGGCCCATGCGTCTGATCTGAGGATGGAATTCAACGTCAAAGCGCTTCCACCCGCGCTGGCGGAACGGGTATTGATACGCCAGGTATTCCTCAATCTCTTATCCAACGCCGTTAAATTCACAAGGCCCGTAGAGAATGCGGTCATTGAAGTCGGGGGCGAAAGCAAGGAGAATGAAAATATCTACTATGTCAGGGATAACGGCGTCGGGTTTGATCCGAAACATTTAAATAAGATATTCGGTGTCTTTCAGCGCCTGCATGACAGCGCTGAATTTGAAGGAACGGGCGTTGGGCTTGCTATCGTCCAGAGGATCATTCAACGGCATGGCGGGCGTGTCTGGGCTGAAGGAAAGGTCGATGAAGGAGCAACATTTTATTTTACAATCCCCAAAAAGCCGTTTATCATGGGATAAAGAATGGGAGACGAGCAAGAAAAAATATAGGTCGATCAATTGGTCGGGCTCTTAAAAAGCGTCGATGCTTCGTTTGACATAACGGTCCATGGTTGCGAGAATATGGGCATAGAGATAGACGTAAAAAGGAAGTTCGTCGTAAACGGCAAGGAGTACGCCTCGCTCGACGAGCTCCCGGATGATATCCGCCGGGCCCTGCAGAAGACCCTGAAGGAAGACAAGTCCAAGGTCGAGGTGAATATCGACACGAGCATCGTCTTCAACGGCAAGGGGTACAACGGGGTAGACGAGATGCCTGCGGAGACCAGGCAGGCATACGAAAAAGTGATGAGGGCCGTGGGGACGGGGGACTTCGCCTCGCACGCGTTGGGCGAAATAGGCGGCGCTCCTGGCAAGAAGGCGTCGTTTTCGTTCAACGCAAAGACTCCGGGCGCCACGTTTTCGTTCTCCCTCGGACCTGTATTCGTCATGCTTATCCTCATCGTCCTTGCGGCAGGATATTACTTTCTTTTTATGTAGAAAGGGCCCGGTCCTGGCCGCTACGGAATAATCAGCCCCCTTTGCCTTGAACGCTTAAGGCTTGCGTCTCACAGCTCAGTTTCTCAATCTTCTAACCCCAAGAGTAAGGCCCGTTGAAGATAGCCCTCATCATACCGAAGAACAGCACGGGGACAGAAAAGTCCTTCTACGACTACAGGTTCTTCTCGAAGTTCCTCTTCTCGAAGAAATACTTCTCGTACCTCCTTGCCATCCCGACGCTCGCCTCTCTTACCCCTCCGGTCCACGAGGTGAAGGTTTTTGACGAGAACATCGAAGATATCGACTACGGCTGGGGAGCGGACCTCGTCGGGATAAGCGTGAGGACGATGTTCGCCAAGAGGGCGTATGAGATATCCGAAAGGTTCCGCAAGAGGGGCGTAAAGACGGTGCTCGGCGGCATACACCCCTCGATGTGCCCGGATGAGGCGCTCGCTCACGCGGACTCCGTCGTCATAGGCGAGGCAGAGGGTGTCTGGCAAACGGTCCTCGACGACGCGGAAAAGGGGGCGCTTAAAAAGAGGTACGAGTCCGGGAAAAAGACGGACCTGAAGGCCTCTCCCCCCCCGGCGCGGACAATACTCTCACGGGAGAAGTATTTTTCCGACGTAGTCCAGACGACAAAGGGGTGCCCCTTCCAGTGCGAGTTCTGCTCTGTCTATGCCTTCGACGGCAAGACCATAAGGTCGAAGACCGTCGAACAGCTCGTCTCCGAGATATCGGCGCTCAATAAAGACGCGCTCTACAAGAAGAAGTCGATATTTTTCGCCGATGATAATATAATCGCGGATAGAAACTTCGCGCGCTCGCTCTTCAAGGCGCTAAAGCCCCTTAACCTCAACTGGTCGTGCCAGGCCTCCATAAACCTCGCTGAGGACGAGGATATGCTCTCGCTCATGAAGGAAGCCGGGTGCGGGGCAGTGCTCATAGGGTTCGAATCGGTGTCGAAGAAGAACCTCTCCCAGATGGATAAGAAGATAAACATGCGCCTGGACTACATGGAGGCGATACGGAAGATACAGTCTCACGGCATACTCGTCCACGGCTCGTTCATACTCGGATATGACTTTGATACGGAAGAGTCCTTCGACGAGCTCGCCCGCTTCATAGAGGAATCCGGGCTCCTCATGCCGCTTGTGAATATCCTTACGCCCTTTCCCGGCACCGAGCTCTTCAAGAGGTTTGAGAAAGAGGGGCGGATAATGCACATGGACTGGTCGAAGTACGACGCAAAGACCGTCGTCTTCCGCCCGGCGCTCCTGTCCCCCGAGGCTCTAAAGGAGGGGTACAAAAAGGTCATTAGAAAGATATATTCCTTTGACTCGATCTATAAGAAGCTCGACCACTACTGGGCAATCGATTTCTGGCGGCGCTCGAACGAGATTGACCCCATTAAGTTCAAGTACAAGTTGCTCTTCGCTCTACGACTCGCCTCCATGCTCTTTTCCGCCAACCTTTCGAGGTCGTTCTTCATACTGAGGCTCCTGCCGAGGCTCTTTGACAGCAGGGTAAGGGTCTCTACCATTTTGACGCTCATGGCCTATAACGACTACGCATGGTCCCGGTCCTGAGCCCGCAGGCAGACCTCTACATTACCGTTGACAAAAAAAAGGGCTTTTGTCATTATTTAGGCGTCTATCCCTGAATAAGACGGATGTCGATATGAAGGAAGCGGAACTCAAGGGGCTCAAACCCATGGCGCGCAAGACCGCCCTTCCAGCCGTTTTTGCCACCCGCCTTTTCTCTGTCAAAAAGACCCTCTTTGGATTGTTGGCCGCCGTCACTGTCTGCGCTACCATCCTCTTTTCGACCTCCGCGTCAGCCGAATGGGTAGAGTGGATAGCGGACGCTGAGACCGGGATAAAGGCCCACAAGAACCTCAACCGTTCGTCATTTGCCGATGACGAACGGGAGGACACCGAGTACTTTCTCGGGTTATCCTTCGGCAGATACAACCAGCTCGCCGACTCCACCCGCCTGAGGCTTACCGTTGACCTGGATTCCGGGCTCTTCGGAGAATTCGAACAACTCGATTATCGTAAGGCGGGTTTCAGCCTCTCAATCAGACAGAAGCTCGCATTCGGCCGGAACGCGGCATGGGTCAAGCCGAATATGTACGCGGCATACCTTGACGTGGATGATGACGCGCGCGAGAGCATTCTCTATGGCGCGGGCGTGCAAATGGGCAAAAGGCTCACGGAGAGGCTCGACGGAAGGGTAGGTTATATTTACGAGGCGAGGGACGGCAAGGACGGGGATGCGATCCCGGGGCTCGCCTCCGACGTCTTCGACCAGGAGAGCTGGACGGTCTCAATCGAGGCCTCATACGCGCTTACCGAAAGGGTCCTCTTGACAGGCGGCTATGCCTACAGGTCAGGCGAATTCGACTCCTCCTGCACGCCGACGAACTTCGTCGAGGCGCTCGAAAGGGCCGATATTTCCGCGATGGTAGTAGACGACGCGTACAGCGAGAACTTCTGCGCCTACAAGGTCTTTGGGGCGATAAATACATTCAGCATTGACGCGAGCTATTCGCTCTTTAAAGGCCACGGGTCTGTCGGCCTCGGCTACGAGATGAACGAGGGCGAGGCCGACGACTTGAGCTATTCAAGTTCAGCCGTCCGCGCCCTCTTCATGTATAGCTACTAAACATCAGCCATGCTCAATAAAACCGGCATAATACTCCTTGCCGCGCTTGCGGCGGCGCTTTCCTCCCCGGCCTTTGCCGGGTCGATAGAGTTCTCCGTCAACGATGGCAAGTCCAATCCCGTAGCCGACGCGGTCGTCTACGCGGTCCCAAGGGACGGCGCGCCCTCATTTGCCTCCAGGAAGGCTGTAATAGACCAGATAGACAAGGAGTTCGTCGGCTATGTGACCGCGATAGAGAAGGGGACGGCGGTGAATTTCCCGAACCATGACAAGCTCCGACATCACGTCTATTCGTTCTCCGAGGCCAAGAGGTTCGAGATACCGCTTTACACCGGCACCCCTGCGAACCCCGTCGTATTCGACAAGCCAGGCGTCGTAGCCCTCGGCTGCAACATACACGACTGGATGTCGGCGTATGTCTTCGTATCGGATACCCCGCACTTTTCGACAGCCTCTGAAAACGGCAGGGGGAGGATAGAGAACATCCCCGCCGGAGAGTACGACGTGAGTGTCTGGCACCCGAGGTTGAAGGCATCCGCAAAACCGGCCCCTGTAAGGGTCAGGGTCGCTGATGATGGGGCCTCGAAGGCGGATTTTCAGGTCGCGCTCCAGAACGTCTGGAGGGCCTGGAGGGCGCCAGTTGCCTCCGGCAACGGATACAGGTAAGTGACGTCTCCTTTTCGCTTCAAAAGCTTCCGCGCGAGGATACTCGTTTTCTTCCTTGGGCTCCTCGTCCTCGTCCAGGCCGCGGTATTCATCTCCGTAAACACCGCCTCAATAAAAAACTCCCGTATTCAAATAGATGAGACGCTCAAGATCACGGCGTCCGTCTTCGGCCGCATCATGAAGGAGCGCGAAGCGAGGCTCCTTGAGGCCGCGCGGCTCTTATCCGGCGACTTCGCCTTCAAGGAGGCCTACGGAACGCGCGACCACTCGACCGTACTCTCGGCGCTCGATAACCACAGGATACGGATAAGGGCGGACGTCATGACGCTCGTCTCGATGGACGGGGAGGTTATAGCCGACACGCTCAACCCCGGCACAACAGGCGCTGAGTTCGTATTAAAGGGCCTGCTCTCCTCGGCTGAAGACAGCGAGTTCGGTGAGGCCGCGTCCGTCGTCTTCATCGACGGCAAACCCTATCAGATGGCGGTTGTCCCGCTCCTCGTGCCCATGCCGGACGCGTGGATATGCATCGGGTTCCACATAGACGACAGGTTCGTGCAGGAGCTGAAGGCCCTGACGCAGACTCAAGTGTCGCTTCTGAGCAATTCTCAAGAGGGGACCTCCGTCATCGCCTCTACACTGCCCCTCTCCGAGAGGGAGGGGCTCAAGGCCGCGTTCAGCACGGACGGACCGGCGCAGACGGAGATGGTCCTCGGCGGAGATAAGTTCGTCTCCTTTGCCGTGCCGGTCTCCCACGGCAAGGATAAGGTCACGGCCCTCCTCCAGAGGTCGCTAGATGAAGCGCTCTCTCCATATAAAAGGCTCAGGGCCGCGCTCATCCTTCTCTTCGCGCTCGGGCTCGCGCTCTCCGTCGCCGGCGGCGTCCTTATAGCGCGGACTGTCACAAGGCCAGTCCGCGACCTGGCCGCAGGCGCAAAGAGGATATACGAGGGGGATTACTCGGAGGACGTAAAGGTCGCTCAGGAGGACGAGATAGGCAGGCTCGCGTCCTCCTTTAACCACATGGTCAAGGGGCTCATCGAGCGGGACCGCGTCCGCTCCCTTCTGGGCAAGGTCGTCTCATCTGCCATAGCAGAGGAACTGCTTAAAAAGGAGATTGAGCTCGGCGGAGAGGAGCGCGAGGTCACGGTACTCTTTTCGGACTTAAGGGGCTTTACCTCGCTCTGCGAGAGGCACACTCCGCAGGAGATACTCTCGTTCCTGAACGACTACTTCACGCGAATAAGCGCCGTAATAGAGGCGAACGGCGGCGTCGTGGACAAATACATCGGGGACGCGGTAATGGCCCTCTTTGGCGCGCCCCTTAAGAACGAGGACGACGCGGCGCGCTCCGTCAGGACAGCGCTCGGGATGAGAGAGGCTCTAAAAGGGCTTAACGCCGAGTTCGAGGCAAAGGGGCTCCCGATGCTCTCGCTCGGGGTCGGCGTGAACACGGCGATGGTCGTAGCCGGGAACATGGGGTCAATAACGCGCCTTAACTATACGGTCATCGGAGACGGAGTGAACCTCGCCTCGCGCCTCGAAGGGCTGTCCAAAAAGTACGGGGTAGATATAATCGTGAGCGCCTCGACCCGCGCCCTCGCCCCCGGTTTCGTTTACAGGGAGCTCGACATCGTGAGGGTCAAGGGCAAGAGCGAGCCGGTCGGGATCTATGAGCCGGTCGGGGAGACCGGGGCCGTGGATGAGGCGGTCGTAAAAGAGATAGACGCGTATCATGAGGGGCTTAAGTTGTACCGCGAGAGGCGATGGGACCTAGCAAGGGAGACGTTCCGCGCATTGAGGGTGAACAACCCTCTCTTACTCTACGCCATATACGAGGAGAGGGCGAGGGAGCTGATCGAAAACCCGCCGCCTGCCGAGTGGGACGGGACTACGGTTTTTCATGAAAAGTAAGGCCGGATACAGAGACACGAAGACCGGAAAGAAACCGGCGCGAGAGCTGGTCATCCTCTTGAACAAGCCATTCAACGTCCTCTCCCAGTTTACGGATAGCGAAGGGCGCGCGACACTCGCCGATTACATCCCGCATAAGGGCGTCTACGCGGCAGGCCGCCTCGACTACGACAGCGAAGGGCTCGTGGTGCTGACGAACAGCGGCAGTCTCCAGCACATCATCACAGACCCGAAGGGAAAACTCCCGAAGACATATCTCGTGCAGGTCGAGGGGACGCCTAATGAAGCGGCGCTCGAAGGCCTGAGAAAAGGCGTCCTGTTAAACGACGGCATGACAAGGCCCGCCCGCGTGCGGGCCGTCGAAGAGCCATCGTTCATCTGGCCCCGCGTGCCGCCCATAAGATTCAGAAAGTCCGTTCCGACGGCATGGATAGAGATTGTCATAACAGAAGGCAGGAACAGGCAGGTGCGGAGGATGACCGCGGCTGTGGGACTGCCGACCCTGAGACTCATCCGCGTAAGCGTCGGGCAATGGGAGCTTTCCGGGCTAAAGCCCGGAGAGTGGAAAGAGGCCGCCGCGGCAACGCTCTGATATTCGGCGAAGGGACGATGGAAAGGCACCTCGCTTAATGGGTAAGCCCGGTCTGAAACACTTGCGTGAAAACCCCACCCAAAAAAAAGGGCTTGCCGAGGCAAGCCCTTTCAAGCAGACAAATTTAAAGACCTCTCAGCCCTGACGCCTTTTTCTCATTGCCCCCGCAAAACCAAAAGCGGCCAGCAACCCGCCGCCGAGGAGCATGATGGTCGAAGGCTCCGGCACCGGGGTAGTGGTGACGTTCAGGTAGTCGTTCCCGCACTCCATCGTCCAGTGGAGCGTGACTGGGCCGCCGCTGTAGAGGGTGAGATAGCTCGCATCAAAACCGCCTTCGAGCACGTAAGATGACCCTGAGGTCCCTTCGGAGCCGGTGAACGAAAGGAGCGGGGACGAGGTCGTGGCTGTCTTGTACTCGAACGGGTCGGCCGCCGCGTGCTGGGCGTACATGCTGTTTTTCCAGGCAGTCACCTGATAGAGGGAATAGTTCACGGTCGATCCGGAGACCGAGAAGTCGAGGGCGTAATCGTAGACGCCGTCGTTATTGACGTCTATGGCGAAGTCGCCGGGCTTGTAGAGATACCCGCCGTAGAGGACGCCGCTCGTCACGTTGAAGCCGGTTTGAAGTGCGAAGTACAGGTTGTTTCCGTCCATGTAGAGGGCGAGGTATTCGACATCGAAGGACTGGCCGCCGTACCCCGGCCCCACATAACCGTTGCTCCCGACCCAGTCTTCGGTCGAGTAATAACCCGCCCATTCGGCGGTTGAGAAGGACCCGTCTATTGTGACTGCGCCTGCGCTCCCGCATACCCCTATGGCGAGTGCGAATGTAGCGAGCGCGCTCGCCTTTTTTATTGTCCTCATGGCGTTACTCCTCAGGAACGGTTGTCGGCTACTATGTCTTGAGTAAAAGCAATTGACGTGCCACACATGTGTACTCCCCGTATATATGGTCTAACTCATTGATTATATGCATATTTTATAGGGCCAATATCGCC
This sequence comes from Deltaproteobacteria bacterium, assembly GCA_016212705.1. Lineage (GTDB taxonomy): Bacteria > Desulfobacterota > GWC2-55-46 > GWC2-55-46 > GWC2-55-46 > GWB2-55-19. The sequence continues at coordinate 109,655 of JACREU010000006.1, read as the reverse complement.
CATAACCTCCCCTGTGAGCGGTAAGAATAGTAAAAAAAATGGACTGCAGGCAAAGAGGCACACGGTATTAATTAGGGAAAATGGTCAGATTATCTTTAAAATCAGGTAGTTACAATAATAGGGGTAGTGTAAAAAAAGTGAACACTTGAATATATTCGCAAACGCAAGCTTGGGTCTCAAAAATATCACGAAAATTCAAGGTGTTAAGCGGCCTGGCGTCAGCGCGCAAAAAAAATCGCAACTTTCCCCTTGACAAATTAGGTGAATCAGGACTAAAATCATCTAAATTATCCACAAAGGTGTTTTGACTATGTTGCAGATCACAAGGGACGGGGAGTATGCCGTAAGGGCGGTACTCTACCTCGCCACGCATGAAGACAGGATATCTCTTATCAGCGAGATATCGGAGTCCCAGGACGTCCCCAAAAGCTACCTCTCGAAGATAATGCAGAGCCTTTCCCGCGCCGGCCTCGTAAAATCGAGGCGGGGCGCAAAGGGAGGGTTTCTTCTCGCCAGGCCCGCAGGCTCCATAACGCTTCGTGAGACGATAGAGGCCGTAGAAGGGCCCATACACCTGAACGTCTGTCTTATCAAGAAGGGCGAGTGTTCCAGGGATGACGTCTGTCCGGTCCACCCGGTCTGGAGGGAGGCGCAAAAAAGGCTCTTCGAGGTGCTTGAGTCCAAGACCATGCTGGACCTCGTGAGAGACGCCGAGATTCTCCGGAAGAGAACCGCGAGGAAGCTCGAGCAGGCGGGCTGATTTTTTAGCATTTATCAGGACTAAAAAGGCCTTTTTTACTGAGAAACCCTTTCGCCGCACTTTTGGGCCTTCAGCAGAGGCCTTTCCATATAGAAAACCCAAGCCATGAACGAAAGGAGGAGCAGTATGGAACAAGGCTCTACAACGCTCTCAGGGGGAGTCAGCGCCGCTTCGGCGGATACTCCCCGTTACAACGACGCGATAGTAAGGAAGTTCTGCGTGATGGCGGTGGTATGGGGGATAGTGGGCATGCTCGTCGGAGTCCTCGCCGCGGCCGAGCTCGCCTTCCCTTTCATGAACCTCGACATGCCGGAACTCTCATTCGGCAGGATACGCCCCCTTCACACCAACGCCGTCATATTCGCCTTCGGCGGGTGCGTCCTCTTCGCCGCGATGATGTATTCGGTGCAGCGGACCTCGCGCGTGAGGATATTCAGCGACACGCTCGCGAACATCACCTTCTGGGGCTGGCAACTCGTAATCGTGCTCGCCGCGCTCACCCTCCCGCTCGGCATCACGGCGGGCAAGGAGTACGCCGAGCTCGAGTGGCCGATAGACATACTCATAGCGGTCGTCTGGGTCCTGAACGGCATAAACTTCTTCGCGACCATACGGAAGAGGAGAGAGAGCCACATATACGTGGGCAACTGGTTCTATATGGCGATGATAATCACCATAACGGTCCTCCACGTCTTCAATTCGCTCGCGTACCCGGTAAGCCTCACAAAGTCATACTCCGTATATTCGGGCGTCCAGGACGCGATGGTGCAGTGGTGGTACGGCCACAACGCGGTCGGGTTCTTCCTTACCGCCGGGTTCCTCGGCATCATGTATTACTTCCTACCGAAACAGGCGGGAAGGCCCATATACAGTTACAGGCTCTCCATCCTCCACTTCTGGACGCTCATATTCCTCTACATTTGGGCGGGCCCGCACCACCTCCTGTACACGGCCCTGCCCGACTGGACGCAGACGCTCGGCATGACCTTCAGCATCATGCTCATCGCGCCCTCCTGGGGAGGCATGGTCAACGGGATAATGACGCTTAAGGGCGCCTGGGAAAAGCTCCGCACCGACCCGATACTCAAGTTCATGATAGTCGCCGTCTCGTTCTACGGCATGTCCACCTTCGAAGGCCCGATGCTCGCCATACGCTCGGTGAACGCCCTCTCCCACTACACGGACTGGGGCATAGGCCACGTCCACAGCGGAGCGCTCGGGTGGGTCGCGATGATATCGATCGGCGCCCTCTACTACATGCTCCCGAAGGTCTTCGGAAAGCCGGCCATGTACAGCGTGAAGCTCATAAACACGCACTTTTGGATGGCTACGATCGGGGTCGTCATCTACATAGTCGCCATGTGGATTTCCGGCGTCACACAGGGGCTCATGTGGAGGGCGGTCGGAGCGGACGGGTCGCTCACATACACCTTCGCGGAGTCGGTCGCGGCGATGCACCCGTACTACGTGATGAGGCTCTTCGGCGGGCTCATCTACTTCGGCGGGATGCTCGTCATGGGATATAATGTGCTCATGACGGTGCTCTCGGGAGAGGCGGTCCCGGCGCTAACGAGCGAAGGGAGGGGCGCATGAGACACGAGATCATCGAAAAAAACGGGTTCCTCATGGCGATACTCATCGCCGGCCTCATAAGCATAGGCGGGCTTGTCGAGATAACGCCGCTCTTTTTCCTCAAATCCACGATCCCGCCGCTCGATGGGGTCCGCCCGTATACGGCGCTCGAGCTCGAAGGCAGGGACATATATCTCCGGGAGGGCTGCTACAACTGCCACTCGCAGATGATACGGCCCTTCAGGGCGGAGACCGAAAGATACGGCCCGTATTCTCTGCCGGCTGAATCCATGTACGACCACCCGTACCAGTGGGGCTCGAAGAGGACCGGCCCGGACCTCGCCCGCGTCGGGGGCAAGTACCCGGACTCATGGCACATACAGCACATGGAGGACCCGAGGTCCATAGTCCCCGAGTCCGTAATGCCCAGATACCCCTGGCTCGCTAAAACAGGGCTCGACAACGCGAATATTCAGACGAAGCTGAGGGCGATGGCCGCGCTCGGCGTCCCTTACACGGGCGCGGAGATCGACGCCGCGCCTGATGCGACCAAGGGCAGGACCGAGCTCGATGCGCTCATCGCCTACCTGCAGTCCCTCGGGACCGCGGTAAAGAGGAGGTAAAGAGATGGAAGGGTTTGCAGTCTTTTCAAAATCAGCGGTCCTCGTCTACTTCTTCCTCATATACTGCGGGGCCCTCTTCTGGGCCCTGCGGAGAAAGAACAGGGAGAGGCTCGAATCCCACAGGGACATACCTTTCCGCGAAGACCAATAAACCGGAGGCATTGAGATGCCAGAAAAGTTAGGACACTCGATAGACGGAATTGAAGAGTACGACAACCCGATACCAGCGTGGCTCATGTGGCTCCTGTACGTGTCGATAGCCATCGCCGTAGTGTATCTCGTCCTTTACCCGGGCTTCTGGAAGGGGGCTACCGGCTGGAACCAGGCCGCGATGTACGAGAATGAATTAAAAGAGGCGTCGATAAAGTTCGCCTCAGCCGGGGGCACAGCCGACCTCTCGGCGATAATCAACGACCCGACGGCGATCGCCAGGGGGCAGGAGATATTCGCCCAGAACTGCGTGCCGTGCCACGGCGCGGACGCGACCGGCGGCATAGGGCCGAACCTCACGGACGACACATGGCTCTACGGCGGAGCGCCCGAGGAAGTAGTACACACGATAACCAACGGCACCGCGAAAGGCATGCCTGTCTGGAAGTCACAGCTGGGACAGAAGAAGATAGCGGACGTCGCCTCTTACGTCTTGAGCCTCAGCAGGGCCAAATAAAAGGCAAGGGAATGGAAACCGAAGGGCGCACCAAGATATACATGCGGGAGGTGGCGGGGAGGTTCATGAGGGTCCGCACTGCGGTGTCCTTCTCCCTCCTCGCCGTCTACTTCGCGCTACCGTGGGTAAAATACGGGGGGAGGCAGGCGGTCCTCTTCGACATACCGGGGAGGAAGTTCCATATCTTCAGCTTCACCTTCTGGCCCGAGGAGCTCTACTACCTCGCCTTCCTGGTCATCTTTCTCGTCATAGCCCTTTTCTTCTTTACGGCGGTGGCTGGGAGGCTCTGGTGCGGCTACGCCTGCCCGCAGACTGTCTTTACCGACATATTCATGAGGATAGAGCGGCTTGTGGAGGGCGGGAGACGGACGAGGATGGCCCTTGACAAGGCCGGCTTGTCCTGGTCCAAGGCCGCGCGGAAAATCGCCAAGCACGCGCTCTGGCTCGCCTTCTCCTTTGCAACGGCCTTCGCGTTCGTCTCGTACTTCATCCCCCCGATGGAATTGTTGTCAAGGGCGACTTCCGGGACGCTCACGTCCGCGAACGCCTTCTGGCTCGGCCTATTTACGTTCACCACGTACGGGGACTGCGCCTTTTTAAGGGAGCTCATGTGCCTTGTGCCGTGCCCGTACGGACGCTTCCAGTCGGCGTTATTCGACCAGGACACGCTGATTATCGGGTACGACCGGAAAAGGGGCGAGCCGAGGGGGCGCGAGCGGGAGAGAAAAGACGGGGGCGGAGACTGCGTCGACTGCACGCTCTGCGTCCAGGTCTGCCCGACCGGGATAGACATAAGGAACGGGCTCCAGTACGAGTGCATCGCCTGCGCCCAGTGCATAGACGCGTGCGACGCGGTCATGAGAAAGACGGGGCAGAAGGAAGGGCTCATCAGGTACGGCTCGCTCAGCACTATTTCCGGCGGGACCACAAAGGTCTTAAGGCCGAGGATCGTACTCTACGGCGTCTGCCTCGCGGCGCTATTTTCGCTTCTGACCTGGAAACTCGCCACAAGGACGCCCCTTGAGATAGAGGTCCTGCGCGACAGGGCGTCCCTCTACCAGAGGGGCCCCGACGGGAGGATATCAAACATCTACACCATAAAGGCGATGAACATGGACTCAAAAGAGCATACCTATCGCATAAAGACCGAAGGCATCGCCGCGGCCATCGTCGTCGGGAGGAACCCGGTGACGGTAAAGAGCGGAGAGGTCTACCAGACGGCGCTCGCGCTCGTAGTGGACAGGGCCGAGGGGGAGCGCGTAAAGAAGTTCGACTTCGTCCTCGAGGACGCCGAAGACCCCGGGGTCAGGGCCGCGAGACAGTCGACGTTCCTCATCCCTGAAGAGGGTGCGGGGAGGCTTTCAAAGGCGGAAGGGGCATTGAGATGAAAAGTCGTTCGAGGTGGCCGCTGGCCATAGGCGTATCGCTCTCAGTCGTCTTCGCCGTGAATATGGCGTTTCTCGCGCTCGCGGTATGGAGCGACGACGGCCTTGTCGACAATAATTATTATGAAAAGGGGCTTAAATACGGCGAGAGGCTTAAGGAGGCCCGCGAGCTCGGCTGGAGCCTCAGGCTCATTGCGGAAGACAATGGAGCCGGGATAAAAGAGGTAACGGTCGCGCTCCTCGACAGGGATGGGCGCGCGCTCAACGGGGCGAAGGTCGCTATCCTCGTCATGAGGCCGGCTAAAGGCGGGTTTGACGTTGTCCACGAGCTTAAAAATGACGCCGGCCTTTATAAGGGGCGCATAGCCCTCCCGCTCGACGGGTGGTGGGACTTCAAGGTCACGGCTACGGTTGACAACGGGTCCGTTGAAAAGACATTCAGGCTAAAGGCCTGAACAAGGGGTTTTCTTGCAGACAACGGCGATTGCAAAAGATGACGAGCTTTTCACGGACTGCCTCGAAGGGCGTTGTTTCCACTGCGGAGAGGCCCTTCCCTCGGAGCCTCCGACCCATACCATAAAGGGCGCGGACCTGGAGTTCTGCTGTCAGGGGTGCCTCTCCGTCTGCAGGTATATATATGACGCCGGGCTCGACATCTACTATGAAAAAAGGGAGAGGGAGCGGCCCGGCAGGCCCGTCGTTTTAGAGAAGGAGCCTTTTATCGACGAGACGCACATATCGGCCTCCGGGGAGATGAGCGAGGCCTCGCTCATAGTCGATGGCGTGCACTGCGCGGCCTGCATCTGGCTCATCGAAAAGGTCGCCTCCAATATAAAGGGCGTTTCCAGCTCCCGGCTGAATTTTTCGACCCACAGGCTCAAGGTCAGGTGGGACAAGGAGAAGACGTCGCTTAAGGAGATAATCACGCGCATAGGCGCCGTGGGCTACAGGGCGACGCCTTACGACCCGGCGATCGAGGGACCGCTTGAGAAGAGGCGCGACGACGCGGTCATAAGGCTCTCGGTCGCGGGCTTCGGCACCGTAGCCACGATGTTCCTCGCAGAGGGGCTCTATGGCGGCTTTCTCTGGTCCATGGACGAGGTGTCGAGGTCTTTCCTCGAAATACTGAGCCTCCTCGTGGCCGTGCCGGTGGTATTCTACGCCGGCTTTCCTTTCTTAAGAGGGGCTTTTTACGGGATAATTGCGAGGGCCCTTACAATGGACCTCCCCATAGCCCTCGGCATACTGATAACCTTCGGTTACAGCCTCGCCTCTGTCTTGGGCGTCGCCGGGGGCGCCGGAATCGGAGGAGGCGTATACTTCGATTCAGCCGCGATGTTCATATTCCTCATACTCATAGGCAGGCTCCTTGAGGCAGAGGCGAGGAAGAGGGCGGGGTGGACGGCGTCAGGCCTGTCTGCCCGCGAGACGATGAGCGCAACACTCTACACGAACGGGGTAAGGAGATTGGCCGCCGTAAGGTCGCTTGTCCCCGGCGACATGGTGGAAGTGAGGCCCGGGGAGAGGGTCCCGGTCGACGGCGTCGTCTGCGAGGGCGCTTCAAAGGTGGATGAATCGATGCTTACGGGAGAGTCCCTTGCCGTTGACAAGCCCTCGGGCGAAAAGGTCTGGAGCGGGACGATGAACCTCGACGGCAGGCTCCTCGTAAAGGTCGTTGCGGCCGGGGATTTTACGCGCCTATCGGGCATAAGGAGGCTCGTAGAGGACGCGCTCCTCAAGAAAACGGCGATACAGCTCATGGCGGACAAGGCCGCGGGGTACTTCATACCTATGGTCCTTGCGATAGCCTCCCTTACGTTCATCTACTGGTCCCTGTATGCCGGGACAGGCGTGGCCGCCGTATACGCGGTTTCCGTCCTTATCATAACGTGCCCGTGCGCGCTCGCGCTCGCCACCCCGGCCGCTATCCTCGCTGGGACATCGAGGGCGGCCAGAGATGGGATACTCGTTAAGGGGAGCGAGGTTTTGGAGAAGGCATGCAAGGCGACACACGTCGTATTCGACAAGACCGGGACCTTGACCGAAGGAAGGATGTCGGTGACGGAGATATATCCGTCAAAAGGGGTCGATGAGGCGGAGCTCCTGGCGATCGCCGCTTCCCTTGAGCAGTACTCGGAGCACCCCATAGGAAAGGCGATACACGCTGAAGCGCTCAAGCGCTCCGCCGGCGTATTGCAATCGTCCTTCAAGGCCTGCCCGGGAAAGGGCGTTGAAGGCGAACTCCGCGCCGCAAGGCCGGGGGAGAGGAAATCAGCGCGCTTAAACGGCGCGAGGGCCTGGGTCGGTAGCGCGGCGTTCATGGCCGAAAAAGGATTTACGGTCCCTTCACGCATATTCGAGCATGCCGCCGGGCTCTCCCGCTCAGGAAGGACCGTCGTCTTTGCGGCGACGTCGGGTAACGAAGAGGCGCTCGGCCTCATAGCAATATCCGACCCCGTGAGGAAAGAGTCTGCCGAGCTCGTCGCAAGGCTTAAAAAAATGGGGCTCAAGGTGAGCCTGCTCTCAGGCGACGTCCCGGCTACCGCCTCTGCCGTCGGCAAGGCCGTAGGCATAGACATTGTGGCAGGAGGGGTGCTCCCCGAGGGCAAGGAGGCGTACATACGGGGCCTTAAGGGGCGCGGGGAGAAGGTGATAATGGTCGGAGACGGGGTCAACGACGGCCCGGCGCTCGCGGCTTCCGACGTGGGCATAGCGATGGGGTCCGGCACCGACCTCGCGATAGGCTCAGCCGACATAGTCCTCCTTGACAACAGGACGGCGAACGTTGCCCGCGCCATAGAGCTCTCAAGGTCCACCATGAGGGCGATAAAAGAGAACCTCGCGATATCGGTCGCTTATAACCTCATAGTCACGCCGCTCGCGGCCATGGGGCTCGTCTTCCCGCTACTTGCGGCGGTGGCCATGCCCGTGAGCTCGCTCGTAGTCATCGGCAATTCGATAAGGAGAAGATGATATGGAGATGCTCTACATTATGATACCGGCGGTCATATTTTTAGGCGTTGTCGGCCTCATATTCCTCATCTGGTCCGTAAAGTCCGGCCAGTTCGAGGATTTAGAGGGGCCTGGGCACAGGATATTCTTCGACGACGAGGAGAAGTAGTCTTATGGGAGACTATCTTCTTCTGTTCACGGCAGGGGTGCTCGGCGCGCTCCACTGCGTGGCCATGTGCGGCGCTCTGGCCGCGGCCTGCGGCATGAAGCTCGGCGGAGGCTTTAAATTCTCGCTCGTATATAACTCCGGGAGGCTCGCGTCATATGCCGCGCTCGGCGCGCTTGCCGGGCTCATCGGACGCGCGCTCTCCGGCACAGGCGTCTTCGGAGGCCTCCAGTCGGCTGTCCCCGTCGTTGCCGGGGTCGTGATGGTCGCCATAGGCCTCGACATGCTCGGCCTCATGCCCGGGTTCGTAAAGAGGCGGCTGTCGTCCGTCTTTCCGGCAGGTCTGCTCAGCCGCGCGCTTATGCGCGTCAACAATGGGTCCGCTGTCTCCTCAGGGGGACGGACGGCGCTGCTCGTGGGCATGCTTAACGGGCTCGTGCCCTGCGGCCTCCTGTATGCCGCGGGGCTGAAGGCCGCCTCCACGGGAAGCCCGATAGAGGGCGCGCTCGTGACACTCTCGCTCGGCGCGGGGACATTCGTGCCGATGCTCTTCGCCGGGTCCATTACGGGCTTGAGGCTCAAATCGTTCCCCATTACGGCGATATCGTCGGTTATAATAATCGCGCTCGGCATAAAGGCCATCCTCCACTTCCATGTTTCAACGGACCTCCTCGCCATACTATATCCGTTATGCGCCGTCTGACGCGGGGAGGATACAAGCAAAAACCCGCGCCCTTCCTTGACAATTTCGGGTTTTAAGGATACCCTTTTCCGGGGCTCAAGCCTAAGGCCGCGCCTCCTTTGAGCCCCAGCGATTAGACGCCCTTTATCCTCAATGCGGAATACCGACATCCTCTCTAAGCTAAAATACAACCGGCTGATCCCGGTCCTCGTCGGCATAGCCACGGTGCTTGGCACGCTCGTCATCTGGCAACTCCTTTCAGCCCGGGTCCATGAAGAGATAGAGCAGATGGTCAGTCTCAAAGCCGCGTCGGTCAAGGACGACATCAGGGACAACGTGGAGTTCAGGACCAACGCGCTCGTAAGGATGGCCCGTAGGCTTGAACTCCAGGCACGGCCCGAAAGACGGGAGTGGGAGGCGGACGCGGGCCTCTACTACGAGCACGACAGGAGCTACAGGGCTATAGCCTGGATAGACCCGTCGTTCATCGCCCGCTGGACGGTCCCGGCAGGCGCGGACCTTAAGGAGCTTAACCAGGTCCTTAAGCCTGAAAGCCCCGCCCTCGGGACGCTTAAGGAGGCCAAGGACTCAAAGAGGGTCGTCTTGAGCGGGGTATTGAGGCTACCCGACGGGAAGGCCGGTTTCATCGCGGCTGTCCCGCTCTCCGGACGGGTCAACGGCTTCATAGCCGCGACCTTCGAGAGCCAGGGCTTTTTTCACAACATCCTCGCTGCCCAGCGGGAGACGAACGATTATGCCATAGAGGTCTATAACGAAGGCAGGCTTGCGTACACGAGCGACCCGGAGGCGGGCTCGTTCAGGCCCCACGCACACGACACGGTCCTCGAATTTTACGGCTCCAGCTGGTCCATAAAGACATGGCCCAGGGCGGAGTATTTAAGAAGGGTGGATTCGAGCATCCCGGAGGCGATACTCGTAACAGGCCTCCTCACCTCGGTCCTCCTCTCGGGTGCCGTATACTCTGCCCAGAGAGCTCTCAAGAACGGGCGCGACCTCGCCTCCGCGAACCTCAAACTCAAGGGCGAGATAGCCGAGAGGGTATTTGCCGAGGGTAAAAGCGCGCGCCTGACCAGGCTTTATACCGTACTCTCCATGGTCAATGAGGCGATAGTGCGCCTGCGCGACCCGCAGGAGCTCTATGAAAAGGTCTGCCGCATAGCGGTTGAGGAAGGGGGCTTCATTATGGCATGGGTGGGGACCCTTGAAGCCGGCGGGACGGAGATTGCGCCGAAGGCCCACTTTGGCAGGGAGGAAGGCTACCTTGCGGGTGCGCGGATAAGCGTCCTTGAGGGTTCGCAAAGGGGCAGGGGGCCGACCGGGAGCGCCATACGCGAGGGCAAGCACTTCATATGCGACGATTTCGCGTCCGACGAGCGGGTGTCTCCCTGGAGGGATGAAGCGATCGGACGCGGATACCGTTCCTCGGCGGCGTTTCCCCTCATAGTGAGAGGCAGGGTGAATGGCGCGATTTCCTTTTATTCCGCGGAGCCACGCTTCTTCGATCCGGAGCAGACACAGCTCCTTACGGCGCTTTCCGCGGACCTCTCCCTGGCCATGGAATCCATAGCGGCCGATATTCAGAGGAGGAAGGCCGAGGATGACCTCATCAGGCACCGCGAACGCCTCGAAGATGTCGTCGAGGAGAGGACCAGGGAACTGCAGGACCTGAACGAGAAGCTCTCATTCGAGGTGACGGTAAGGAGGGGCGCCGAGGAGGCGATATCGCAGATGAACACGCTCCTGGAGAAGAGGGCCGTTGAGCTCGAGGCCGTGAACAAGGAGCTCGAGGCGTTTACGTACTCGGCCTCCCACGACCTTCAGGAGCCGCTCCGGGTCGTCTCCGGATATGTCCAGTTGCTTCAGAAGAGATACAAGGGGAAGCTCGACAAGGACGCCGAAGAGTTCATCACTTTTGCCGTCGACGGCGTCAGGCGCATGCAGAGGCTCATAAGCGACCTCCTTTCGTACTCGAGGATAGGGAAGATAAAGGAGTTCGGCATCGTGGACTGCGAGGACGTCCTTAAGGGCGCTCTCTCGGACCTTAAGGCCCTTATCGACGAGACGGGCGCAACGGTGGCGCACTCCCCGCTCCCGGTCCTCGCGGCAGACTGCTCGCAGATGGCGCACCTCTTCATGAACCTAATAGGGAACTCGATAAAATACAGGTCCAAGGAGCCTCCGCTTGTAAGGATATCGGCTGAGAGGAAGGGGGGCGAGTGGCTCTTCGCCTTCAGGGACAACGGCATAGGCATAGACCCGAAATACTTCGAACGCATATTTGAGATATTCCAGAGGCTCCACGGCAAGGGCTCGCACTCCGGGAGCGGCATAGGCCTGTCCATCTGCAAGAAGGTCGTGGAGAACCACGGCGGGAGGATTTGGGTCGAGTCCCAGCCTCACGAGGGCGCGACGTTCTATTTCACCATACCAATGAAAGAGGAAGACCATGAAGGAGAGTAGCCAGCCGATAGAGATACTGATGGTAGAGGACAACCCGTCCGACGTCCGCCTTACGATTGAGGCGTTCAAGGACGCGAAGGTCCTGAACAATATGAGTGTGGCAACGGACGGAGAGGACGCGCTTAAGTTCCTTAAGCGCGAGGGCCCTTACAAGGACGCGCCGAGGCCGGACCTTATACTCCTCGACCTTAACCTCCCCAGGATGAACGGCAAGGAGGTGCTCGGCGAGATAAAGAGGGACCCGGACCTTAAAAGGATACCTGTCGTGGTCCTTACCACTTCCGACAACGAGCAGGACGTCAGAGGGGCCTACGACCTCCACGTGAACGCATATGTGAGAAAACCCGTGGACCTCGACCAGTTCATAAAGATCGTCGAAGCTGTTGAAGGGTTCTGGCTTTCTGTAGTAAAATTCCCCCCGAAGTGAGTAAGGCCCCGGACACCCCGGCCATGTAAATGAAAGGACCCGATGGAAGGCGAAGCGCTTGATATCCTGCTTGTAGACGACAACCCGGCGGACGCGCGGCTCATTAAAGAGATGCTCGTCGACGCCGAGGGCTCGTTCTCGGTCAGGTGCGCGGGGAGGCTTGACGAGGCGCTCGAGGCTGTGGCGTCCTCCCGGTTCGGCATCATCCTCCTTGACCTGATGTTGCCGGACAGCCGGGGCTTCGACACGTTCTCCGCCATGCACGGGATGGCGGGCGCAATGCCCATAGTGGTGCTCACCGGGCTCTCGGACGAGAACCTCGCGGCCAGGGCCGTCCGCGCCGGCGCCCAGGACTACCTCGTAAAGGGGCAGGTCGACACCCCGATGCTGGTGCGCGCCATGCGCTTCGCCATAGAGAGGAAGCGCCAGACCTCGGCGAGGCAGGGCGGACGCCCTCGGGAAAAAGAGCGCGGCAGGCTGAAGATGATCGGGTCCGGCCCGGCCTTCAGGGAGATCGAGGACCTCGTCCATACGGTCGCGAAGACCTCCAACACCTCGGTCCTCATAAAGGGCGAGACCGGCACGGGCAAGGGGGTCGTCGCCAGCGCCATCCATTCGGTATCGAGCAGGGCTAACGAGCCGTTTATCGAGATCAACTGCGGCGCCATACCGGATACGCTCCTCGAGACCGAGATGTTCGGTTACGAGAAGGGCGCCTTCACCGACGCGAAGACGGCTAAGAAGGGCCTTTTCGAGCTCGCCGAGGGCGGGACGGTCTTCTTGGACGAGATAGGCGACATGGACATGAAGCTCCAGCCCAAGCTCCTCCAGTTCCTGGAATCGCGGGCCTTCAGGAAGGTCGGCGGCACCCGGGACATACGGGTGAACCTCCGCGTGATAGCCGCGACGAACAAGGACCTCGAATCCATGGTAAGGGAGAAGAGGTTCAGGGAGGACCTCTTCTACAGGCTCAAAGTCATGGTAATAACCCTGCCGCCGCTACGCGACAGGAAAGAAGACATAATATCGCTCGCCGAGCACTTTATCGTGATGTATTCGGAAGCCGGCGGGGCCGTAAAAAAACTCTCTCCGGAGTGCCGCGATATTTTACTCTCATACGCCTGGCCGGGCAATATCCGGGAGCTTAAGAACGTCATCGAGCACGCGACGATCGTCGCCGGCGGCGACGAGATAAAAAAAGAGGACCTGCCGGGAGAGCTTCTGAGCGTAAGCGCCTCCCGCAAAGCTGAAGCGCCATTCGCGTCGAGCTTAAGCCTCGAAGAGGTGGAAAAGGCGCATATACTGCATGTCCTCAAATCAGTCGGCAACAACAAGACCGCGGCCTCAAACATCCTCGGCATATCGCGCCTTACCCTTCGTAAAAAGCTCACGGACTACGGGTTGTAGTAACACCCTGCCGAAACCCAATCCCTGTCTTTCAATCTTTCAGAGTGATAACTTTATTACCACCTTGGTCTGGTAAGTTTATTACCAGCTGGCGGTGTTTTATTGCCCTTTCTTATTGTAACTCATTGAAAATCAACGATAATTAATTTGGCACGCGAGTTGCTAATATAAGAGTGCATCCGATGTCGCATATTCAGAGCAGGGAGGTCGTCAGTTGGGCATTTCGGATGTGATGGCGAAGCGGACCTCCGGCGCGATAGCCGGGGGCGGCGAAGATGGCCGCTACATGTATGCAGACTGGGTGCGGATATAAGGCCGCGTTAACCGTTTTTAAAACTGGGGGGACTTAAAATGCTTGGACGGACGAATTTGACACCGGCAAAGAAGGCATCCACGCGCACATGGCCTCTTCCCTACATCTCATCTAAGAGGACGGCTAAGGGCCGCGGAAGGGTAGATGTAGCGCCCGGAAACGAGGCCGAGGCGAGGGAGGCCCGGATCATGAAGACCGAGGCCGCGCCCGAGACGAGGAGGCGCATAGAGCACGAGGGTGTGAGGGACTCGATAAATTATTACTTCAGCGAGATGAAGGGGTACAGGCTCCTCGATCACAAGGAAGAGAAGAAGCTCGCCGCGAAGATAGCCAGGGGAGACATGGAGGCGAGGAAGAGGATGATAGAGTCCAACCTCCGCCTCGTCGTGAACATCGCGAGACGCTACCTCAACAAGGGCTTCGCCCTCGAGGACCTGATAGAGGAGGGGAACATCGGGCTCATCAAGGCCGTCGAGCGCTTCAGGGCGACAAAGGGTTGCAGGTTTTCGACCTACGCCACGTTCTGGATAAGGCAGACGATAGAGCGGGCGCTTAGCAACCACAGCAACGTCGTGCGCCTTCCGATCCACATAACCACCGACCTCGCCAAGGTGAGCAGGGCCTCCAAGGACCTCATGATGGAGTTCCACAGGGAGCCGACATCGGCGGAGATATCCGAGAGGACCGGCCTTTCCGGCAGATACGTCAAAAAGCTCGATATAGTCGGCAAAAGGAGCTTCTCGCTGGAGTCCTCGCTCCCGGACAGCGAGGAGATGTCGTTGCTCGACAAGATTGAAGACGACAAGGTCCCGGGGCCGCTCGAGACCGTCGAGTACCTGGACAGGGCCGGACGTGTAAACGGGCTTCTCGGAATGCTCGAGGAGAGCGAGAGGAGGATAGTCGAGCTCAGGTTCGGTTTCGCCGGAGGGGTCCCGCAGACCCTTGAGGAAATAGGCTCCGCCTTCGGCGTCACGAGGGAGAGGGTAAGGCAGATAGAATCAAAGGCGCTCGGGAAACTCCGTGCGGCCGTGAAGGGCTCGGATATCGCTTCCTTAGAGGCTATCTGACGGAAGGCTGACGGCCGCCGGGTCCCGTGATGGGGCGGGACCCAAAAGGCGACGGCGCCTGCGGTTTGAGTTTTCCGGATTTTAATGGCCTGCGGGCTTATGGATGAAAGGAGGCCTCAGTGCTTGTAGCAACCGAGATGCGCGCGGAAAGCAACACTCATGAGAGGTTTGCTGAAATAATAATGAAGGCGGCCCCGAAGATCCAGGGGTTAAGCGGACGGTATTCGCTCGTCGTCTACGCGATAGACAACGTTAAATTCATCGAGGGCTCATTCGGCCCGGAGGCCGCTACAAGGGTCCTCGGCGAGATAAGCTCCATCATCAGGCATCGGATAAGGGACATAGACTCGCTCATAAGCTCTGAGGGCGCGGAATTCGTAATGCTCGCGCAGGGGGCCGACGCGGGAAGCGCGCGTCTCCTCGCCGAGAGGATAAGAAAAGAAATAGAGTCGCACAGCTTCGAGCCCATCATAAGGGTAAATTTAAGTTTCTGCGTGGCTTCGTTCATGCCGGAAGGCGGGTTTTCCGCGCCATTAAGCGGCGGCAATTTCAACGTGTCGTTCGCTTAAGAAAGGCTGTTTTCGATTATACACGGGCCTTCAATACAGGCCCTTGAAGATTTTACGGTCACCACATCAAATCTCCCACATAAAATCCGCTTTTAAGGCAGAGGGGCCCTTCGGGCTCCTCTGCGCCCCCCTACCTTGAAGGCAACGCCTTTTCATCGGTCATTATCCCTGCGGCGATTATCTTGCCTGTCACGAGCACCCCCATGGCCGCCCCGCTTTTTTGCCTGTTTTGCCTGCCTGCATTAAAAACAAGGACAATGCCGTCTCTGCCGAGAATAATATTTTGTTTTTATAGAGTCTTATTTGGTTAAGGGATTAGGGTGTAGATTTGGTTTACATTATGGTATTACTTTCTGTATTCAAAGTATCCATCTTCCGGAGGTCTTCGTTCCATGTCCTGGGTCTACGAGCTCTACTATATTTCCTTGTTCGCTACGGTCTTTACTTCCATTGGCATGGCCGGCCTCATCTGGTTCAGGGGGGAAAAGAAGGCCGGGGCCGTGCCGCTCACGCTCTTTTCCATCGCCGTCGCCTTCTGGGTCGCGGGGCAGATACTTGTAACCACGGGGGACGCGCTTGAGAGGGAGGCAGGGAGGTTCCTCGTCAACCTCTCGCCGCTCGCAGGCGCGTTCTTCGTCCACTTCGCGCTTTCCTTCACCGGATGGGGAAGGAGAGAATTCCTCTACGCGAATTATGCGGCGGCCTTAGGCGCCGCCATCTTCGGCGCGCTCTACCCGGCAGGCGAGCTCATGCCGTGGCTGTCTTTCCCGCGCTTTTACTGGTTCGACGAGTCGGCAATTTGGGTCGGGGGCATTGCCCTCGCTTACGGCCTCTTCGGCCACCTCTGGCTCATTCGCGCGGGGTTAAAAGGCGAGGAGAGGAGGAGGCAGGTAAAGGCCGCGGTCTTATCGGCGGCATGGGGGGCCATCTCCGCCTCGGGTTTCGTATTCGGCTCCGTCGGAATAGAGCTCTTCCCCTACCCCGTCCTCTTTATCCCGATATATCCGGTCCTCCTCGTCTACGGGGTTTTGAGGTACGAGTTCATGGACGTGAACCTCTGGGCGAGAAAATCGCTCGCGTGGCTCATCGTCTTTACGCTCTCTATTTTGGCGGTGAGCCTCGCCGTAGCGGGGCTCGCGTCCTTAGGCCTTAAGGGCTTCATCGCCCTGCCGCTCTGGCAGATATGGGCCTTTACGCTCGCGGTCGCGTTCTTAACGCTTGCGATAGAGGGGAGGGCGCTCGCAGCCGCGACCCGGCTCATATACCCGGGGTCAAGGGTAAACGCGCGCCTGTTGAAGGAATGGCGGGACGTACTCGACGGGGCCGACGCATGGCGGGACTTGTCGACCAGGGCGACGAACATCATCTGCGGACACCTCGGGTTCACCGTAGAGGTGAAGGCCTCGCCGGAGACTCCGGAGTTGCATTCGAACAAGCCGGGGATAATCGCCGAGTGCGGCAGGGGCGCCTGGAGCTTCAAGCTCTCGGGGTTCGAGGACGCGACGCCGGGGGTCGTGCGCACCGCCGAGGCCTTCGGCGCGCTCGTCGCGGGGAGCGCCAAGAGGCTCGATGACGCGCTGAAGATCGCCCTCAGCGAAAAAGAGACGCTTGATGCTAAACACCTCGCGGACCTGGGGAGGATCTCCGCGACCGTCGCGCACGAGCTCCGGGCCCCTCTTAACAACATCGGCATGGCATCCGTTGGGTGCGACCCTGAAATTAAAAAGGAGATAGCCCAGCAGATAAACAGGGCGCAGAGGGTAATCGGCGACCTGCTAACATATTCCGGGGAGTTCAGGATTGAGAAAAGGGCGCTTGTTTTGAAGGACGAGGTCGACTACATCGCGTCCCAGTACGCCAAAGTACATAACGCGAAGATAACCGTCGACATCGCGCCGGAGATAATCGTCCCCGGCGATACGCACCGAGTGCACCAGGTGTTTTACAGCCTCCTCGACAACGCGCAGGCCGCTCTGAGGGACAAGGAGAACGGCGCGATACTCGTCCACGCCGCCAGGGGGGCCAACGAGGTCAGGGTAAAGGTCTATGACAACGGCCCCGGCGTGCCGGAGAAGATAAAGGACGACATATTCAGGCCGTTCGTATCCGGGAGAGGCGGCAATGGAATCGGCCTCGCCATAGTCAAGAGGATCATGGAGGCGCACGGCGGGCGCATCGAGCTCATAAAGAAGAACAACTGGTCCTGCTGTTTCGAGCTCTTCTTTCCGATGGAGGGGTGATGAAAAAAGACGATATACTTATAATCGACGATGATTCGGCGTTCCTCCGGACCTCCTGCGCGGAACGCCCGATGAGACCGGCCGCAACCACTCGGATACGGCGAGGAGGCTCGGGGTCTCAAGGGCCGGGTTGCTTAAGAAGATGAAGCGGCTCGATATGTAGCCGATTGTGTATTGTCTGTCCAGGCGCGGCCGTCAGTCTGCGTTGCATTACCCTGCAAAGGCGCCTCCCTCCCCCTAAACCCCTTTCCCCTGAACAGGCCCATGGAGCCTGTTTAGCCTTTTCTCCGTCTAAAATGGCAGTTTAAAATCTCTGGGGGTTGATTTCATGCGTATTGTATGGGAATATGAAGGCCGTGGATTTATCGTCAGGCCGCGGGCCTCGTTGCAATTAAAGCTTACACGGAAGGCAAAATGGGCTCCGAAAAGACGATACTCATAGTCGAGGACAGCATCACCCAGGCGCTCCTCCTCCAGCAGTCTCTCGAAGACAGGGGCTACATAGTCCATCACGCGCGGGACGGCGAAGAGGGGCTCTCCCTTGCGGGCAGGATAAGGCCGGACCTCATAATAAGCGACATCATCATGCCGGTCATGGACGGTTACAGGATGTGCGAGGGAATAAAGCGCTCACCTGAGCTCAAGTCCATACCAGTGATACTCCTCACCAGAATGAGCGGCCCGGAGGACGTCTTAAGGGGCCTCGAGGCCGGCGCCGACGATTATGTAACCAAGCCGTTCAGCGAGAATTATTTGTCTCTCAAGATAAAGGACGTGCTTGAGAGCCCGTTTAAGTTCAGGAACTGTCCGGATGAGAAGCGCATAGAGGCCTCGTACAGGTCCAAGGTCTTTAATATCGGCGCCGGAAGGGCGCATACACTTAAATTCCTTGTCTCCACCTACGAGAGCGTTATCTGGCAGAACGCCGAGCTCTCTCACGCGCAACTTGAGCTGAAAACCTTGAATGAGCGCTTAGAGGAGATCGTCAAGGAGAGGACCTCGGAGCTTAAGCGGATAAACGAGGAGCTTACCGTCGAGATAGACGAGCACATGTACGCGCGGGAGCGTCTCCGAAAGCTCACCTCAGACCTCGAAAAATCCAACAAGGAACTCGAGCAGTTCGCCTACACGGCCTCGCACGACCTCCAGGAGCCCTTAAGGGCCATAACCGGGTACATGGGGCTCTTGAAGAGGCGTTATGTCGGCAAGCTCGACGAGAAGGCCGACGAGTTCATTAAATTTGCCTCGGACTCGGCGGACAAGATGCAGAAGATGGTAAGCGGTCTGCTGACGTTCTCCCGCATAGACACCTTCGGCAAGGTCTTCGAGCCCGTGGACGCCGGGGCAATCGTCAGGGATTGCGTAGAGGACCTCAAGGCCTCGATAGACGAGAGCGGCGCTACGGTATCCGTAGGCGCGCTCCCCGTCGTCGAGGCGGACGCTTCCCAGCTCGGCCATGTCTTCCAGAACCTCATCACGAACGCGATAAAGTTCCGCGCAGACACTCCGCCGCGAGTCGATATCTCGGCCTTCGAGTCCCTTGCCGAGTGGGTCTTTACCGTCGCGGACAACGGGGTAGGCTTCGATATGAAGCACTCGGAGAGGCTCTTTAATATCTTCCAGCGCCTCCACGGAGTGGAGTACCCAGGCACCGGGTTGGGGCTTGCCGCCTGCAAGAGGATAGTCGAGCGCCACAACGGCAGGATCTGGGTCGAGTCCGAAAAGGGAAAGGGCACGACCTTCCGCTTCTCCATCCCGAAGGCGAGGGCAGGGAAGGCCACGGCGCAGGCGTAAAATTTCATCTAATGGCGGAAGGGATTGTTTGCTCTAAGGACCGATGCGGAAGACTTAGCAGAAACCCTCTTTTTGAAGAGGGGTTTGGGGAGATTATCAAAAAAGAGAAGTTTATAATCCCCCTCCGTCCCCCTTTTAGAAAAAGGGGGATAATATTCGTAGGTTTTTCAGTAGCCTCAAAGCTCCCGCGTGTCCCCGTCCTTCGGCCTCTCCGTCGCAAACCCGTATTTCTCCCTTATGAGCCCGCCGAGGGCCTCAGCCGAGGCGTCTTCGCCGTGGACTATGAAGACCTTCGGCGAATCGTCGAAGGCGGAGAGCCACCCGAGGAGCCCTTCCCTGTCGGCGTGCGCTGAAAAGCCGTTTATCGTGTATATGGTCGAGCGGACCAGCACCTCTTCGCCGAGGATGCTGACGGATTTGGCCCCGTCGACTATCTTCCTGCCGAGGGTCCCTTCGGCCTGGTAGCCGACGAAAATAACGCTGCACTCCGAGCGCCAGAGGTTGTGCTTCAAGTGGTGCCTCATCCTGCCGCCCTCGCACATGCCGCTACCGGCGATGATGATGTTCCCGGACCTTAACCTGTTGAGTTTCATCGAGTCCTCTACGGACCGGACGAAGTGGAGGCGTACCGACGACTCGTTCTGTTTGGTCGTAAAGAACCTGCGCGCCTCCTCGTCGAAACACTCCGGGTGCGCGAGATAGACCTTCGTAACCTCCTCGGCGAGCGGGCTGTCGAGGTAGACGTCAATCCTATATAGACGTCCGTCCCTCACGAGGCTGTTCAGTATATAGAGTAGGTCCTGGGTCCTGCCGACCGCGAATGACGGGATGTAGACGTTCCCGCCCTGCTTGAAGGTCGCCTTTATCGCCGCGACGAGCTCGTTTATCGATTCCTTCAGGGGCTTGTGCGAGCGGTTCCCGTAGGTCGATTCCATCACGACGTAATCGGCCTTCTCCGGCGAGAGCGGGTCCCTGATGATCGGGTTGTCCTTTTTCCCGATATCTCCCGAAAATACTATGACCTTTTCGCGTTCGCTGTCCTGAAACCATATCTCCAGCGTGGCGGACCCGAGTATATGCCCGGCGTCGAGAAACCTGTACTTTACGCCGCCTCCGAGGTGAAAGACCCTGTCATAGGGCTTTACGTCAAAGAGCGGGAGGACGCTTTCGACGTCCATCGTGGT
Source organism: Deltaproteobacteria bacterium (assembly GCA_016212705.1). Taxonomy (GTDB): domain Bacteria; phylum Desulfobacterota; class GWC2-55-46; order GWC2-55-46; family GWC2-55-46; genus GWB2-55-19. Next base: position 89,366 of record JACREU010000006.1, on the reverse strand, counting down.
ATAGAGAGGTTGCGCCGGGGGTTTGCCCAGCCGCATATTCTTTTTCGTAGACCATTCGGCGTCGCTCTCCTGTATAGCCGCTGAATCATAGAGCATAGGCTCGAGGAGGTCGCGCGTAGCGTGGGTCGCTATGACGCGCCCCTTGAAGCCGTCCTTGGCCGCCTTGGGGAGGAGCCCGGAGTGGTCTATGTGGGCGTGGGTAACGAAAATATAATCCAATTCAGCGGGGTTGAAGGGGAAGACCGTCCTGTTGAGTTCGTTAGAGCCGCTCCCCTGGTGCATCCCGCACTCGACGAGTATCTTGAATTTGTTTACCTCGATGTAGTAGCAGGAGCCCGTGACCGTCGACGCCCCGCCCGCGAATGTAAGCCTCAAAAGAGACCTCCTTGTGTATCCCTTGGCCGCAAGTTTAACATACTTACACCCCTTTGAACCACCTAAAACCCGTTTGAGCGCCTGAAAGAGGCCAGGGGGGGTTGACGGTTTCCCTAAAAGGTGTCCTAATTGTATCAGGTCGCGGCGGCACGCGAGCGGGCAGACGGCAACAGCACACAGAGTTCAAGGGCAGAGGCCCATAACATACAGGAGGAGCCGTTCGATGTTGATGGATGAAGTCAGGGCAATTGCAAAGACGCTCGGGGTAAAGACCTCAAGGCTTAAAAAAATCGAGATAATCAAGGCGATCCAGAGGGCAGAAGGCAACTTCCCGTGTTTCGGGACCTCGGACGGGTTTTGCGACCAGATGTACTGTTGTTTCCGCGAGGACTGCCTTGAGAAGAAGTATTAAGGAGAGCTGGAACGCCCAGAGTGGATCGTCACGATTTTGCCTGTCCGGCAACGGGTGAAAAACAAAAAGGCCCCGAAAGGGACCTTTTTGTTTTGAAAAGCGCGGGGGAGACCCCGCGTTTTTTTTATAAGGGTTGTGCAGGCTATACCGCGTCCACCCGCTTAATCTCAGGCGCGAACTTCTTGACGGTAGATTCGACCCCGGCCTTGAGCGTCATCCCGGCTGAGGGGCAGCCGCCGCAGGCGCCCGTCAGCCGGACGGAGACGACCTTTTCGTTGTCGTCGATCTCGACAAGCTCAACGTCCCCGCCGTCTGCCTGCAGATAGGGGCGCACCTCCGCGAGCGCAGACTGGACCTTTGCCTTAAGCTCCTCGCCAGAGGCCTCGTCCATTTTAAGCTTGGTGATGTCCACCACCCATTCCTCAGGGCCGGTGGAGACATAATCCCAGGAGAACTTGTCCTGGTATTCACCCTCGAACTGATACCACAAGGGCTTCGGGTCGTGGTCGTGTATGATGCGGAGCACCCCCTCGGGCGAGAGGGCCTCCCATGAGTCGAATATCCGGGGGTGCCTCTCGAATACGGGCATTGTACGCAAATCCAGCGTGACTATTTCTCCTGACATGTATACGCCTCCTTGAAGAAGTAAAAAATACGTTTTGACAGGGATATTGTAACACATGGGCAGGTCAGGGGCCTATGATTTTTGTCAGAATCGGGGAGGGAGCAGGAAGGAGGGTCAGGAGGCGAAGGAGAGCCCTTCGGCCTCCGCCATTATCCGGTCTATTACGGGTTTTAGCGGCCCGGGGTCCCTTGCGGCGATTATCCATCGGCCTATCTCTCCCTTCAAGTCCACCTCAATGCGCTTTTCGCAGGGGGTCTTGTCCTTGCGGGAGAATATGAGGACGCGGGGCTGAAGCGGGTGCTCGTGGTTGGGCATGCGGACTACGGCGAGCTCACCCGTGGAGAGCTCGACAAAAGAGCCTATCGGGTATATGCCGAGCGACCTTACGAGCCTCTCGACGAGCTCGGGGTCGAAGTGGGTCCCGCGCATGAGGTACATTTTCTTTAGCGCCGCCTCAGGGAGCATCCCCTTCTGGTAGACCCTGTTGGAGGTCATGGCGTCATAGACGTCGGCTACGGTCGCTATCCGGGCGAAGAGGTGGATGTCCTCTCCGGAGAGCCTGTCCTGATAGCCGGAGCCGTCGAACTTTTCATGGTGGTGGAGGGCGACTCGGCGGGACTCGTCCGTAATGTCCTTTGTCTTGCGGAGCATGTCTCCCCCGAGCTCCGTATGCCGCTTCATTTCCCTGAACTCGGCGTCCGAAAGAGAGCCCGGCTTTTTGAGTATCGTCTCAGGCACGAGCATCTTCCCTATGTCGTGGAGTATGGCGCCGACCCCGAGGTTATGAAGGGCCTCCTCGGAGAATCCCATGTGCCTGCCGAGCGTTAGCGAGAGTATGCAGACGTTCACGGAGTGCGCGAACGTGTAGTCGTCGAAGGACTTCAGGCGTGAGAGGCTTGTAAGGGCGTCCTGGTTCCTGAAGATGGAGCTGACCATCTTTCCGACGGTCTCATTCACCCTGTCGGTCTCAATCTCCTCCCCGGCCCTGACGGACTCCATGAAACACCTTACAAGTTCCTCGGCCTCGTCTCGTACCTCCCTCGCGTCCCTGAGCTCCTCGTTGAAATCGACGGCGTCTCCGGCAAGGGAGGGGACGGCCTTTGCTACGGGCGCGGCATAGGGTGCGAAAGATTCGACAACTGGAGGCGGCCCTGCGGAAGTCGCGCCGGTCGTTTCAAGAGGCAGGCGCTCCGCCTCTGTACCTGATGACGCAGGCCTATCCTTTTGAGGGGTTTTTAATGGGAGCGTCCGGGGGTCGTCCTCGACTATACAGGCGCTTAAGTACCCTTTGGACTTGAGTTTTTTGATCTCTGTCTCGTCTTTTATGAGTATGCTGTTCATAAAAGACAACATGTCAACGTCCCCGCCTTTTTGGAGGGCGGAGACGTACATGCCTGCTTTCAAGTCTTCTATCGGGATCTTTTTTATCATCGCAATCGACTGTTTCCGTGGATTGATTCCATATGCCTTATCGTCAAAAAACAGCCGGGACTTTAGCAAGGCGAAACTTTTTGACACCCCCGTCTTTAAGATGTTATATAAGCGCGGTGGGCCGAAGCCCTTACCCCTTTTTTCTCCGGAAAGCCATACAATGCTCATAACCCTTACAACCGACTTCGGTCTCAAGGACCCCTACCAGGGCGCGATGAAGGGCGCGATACTCTCCGTAAACCCGGACGCCGGAATCGTGGATATCACGCACCTCGTCTCTCCGGGCGAGGTCCTTGAGGGCGCGTTCGTGTTGCTGGAGTCCTACGGTTTCTTCCCGAAGGGCACGATACACGCGGGTGTCGTGGACCCGGGCGTCGGCGGGGCGAGGAGGCCGATACTCGTCGAGACCGAAAGGTTTTTCTTCGTAGGGCCGGACAACGGCCTCTTCAGCCTCGTTCTGCGGAATGAGAAGGTGAAGAGGGTCGTCCTTCTTACGAAAGATAAATATTTTAGGAGCGAGGTCTCGAAGACCTTCCACGGCAGGGACATATTCGGGCCTGTTGCCGCGCACCTGAGCCTCGGGGTGAACCCTTCGGCGTTCGGGGTGGAGATAAACGATATCCTGGAGATAAGCCTGCCGGAACCCTCGCGCGGAAAGGGGGTTATAACCGGCGAGGTCATATATATTGATTCATTCGGGAACATAATAACCAACGTCAATGGAAGCGACGCGCTCTCGCTCGGGGACGACGCCTGCGTGGAGTTTCATGGCATTGAAATAGAGGGCCTCAAGAGGACGTATTCGGATGCCGCAAACGGCTCTGCCCTCGCGCTCATAAGCAGTTTCGGTTTTTTGGAGATAGCGGTAAACTCCGGCGACGCTGGACGCATCTTCAACGCGCGGGTGGGAGATAAGGTCTTATTAAGGGCAAAGGGATGAGGGCCGTCGTCCAGAGGGTATCGTCCGCCGCCTTCGCCGCGCTTATGCGTGCCTTCAGCGGGCTCATGTTGCAACCCTGAACCCGCCTGTGGCGTGCTAAAGAACCACCCCACCCATGCCTCCCCTTGTTAAGGGGAGGAGATTGAAAGCTTATCCCCCCTCCACCATCCTCTCGCACTCCTCTATCACCTCTTTCGGTATCATCCTTATCGCGAAATAGAATAGCAGGGGCACGATTATGAGGTCGTCGACGTGGCCGATTATCGGGAGGAAGTCGGGGATGAGGTCAAAGGGCATGAGCGTGTAGCCGATCGCGAGCGCGAGGAGGACCTTTGCGGCCTTTGGCGTTCGCTTGTCCTTCATGACGAGCTTGTAGACCTTTATCCTGGAGCGTAGCCCTTTAAGCCCCTTTATGAAGCGCCTTATGCCCACGCTCTGATTCTAACATCAATTAAAAGGGCGTTCCATAGGGAATCGGCGGTCCTCGCCGGACGGGCAAAGTTCGTATCGAGACGATTCGTTTACCCCAACCTCAATAGCTTCCGAAGAGTTCCGGCCCCGCGCCGAGCGGTCCTTGCCGGACGGGCAAAGCTCGTATCGAGCCGGTCCGTTTACCCTAACCTCAAAAGCCTCCGAAGGACTCCGGCCCCGCGCCGAGCGGTTTGACAGGCTTAAGCTTCAATGTTATGTTTCAGCGATGGGCTTTCATTCGACCAGAGAGATCGGCGCCGGGCAACAGACGATCGTCATGGACTTCGACAACAGGCAGAGGGTGATTAGATGAAGGTAGCCGGACTCGGACAATGCTCCCTTGACTATATCGCGTTCCTGGAGAGATACCCTCTTGAGGATACCAAGGAGGAGGCGAAGGCGCTCTTCATACAGGGCGGCGGCCCAGTGGCGACCGCGCTCGTCTCGCTCTCAAGGCTCGGCGTCGAGACCGAGTTTTCAGGCGTTGTTTCCGATGACGACGCGGGAAGACTCATCATAAAGGGGCTGGAAGACGAGGGCGTCGGCACGAGGAACGTAAAGGTCAGGAAGGGCGGCGCGTCCCAGAGAGCCTTTATCGTTGTAAACGGCAAGACAGGGACCCGTACGATCCTCTGGAAGAGGCCGACGGTGGTCCCGTTAAAGGTAACGGAAGTGAACGGCGAGTTCTTAAAGGGCGCGGGCTTACTCCTTCTGGACGGCCTCATGAAGGACGCCTCTTTAAAGGCCGCAAGGCTCGCAAAGCGTCTCAAAATTCCTGTGATGCTTGACGCCGGCAAGGTGAGGGACGGGATGATCGAGCTTGCGCGTCTTTCCGACTACATCGTCGCCTCAGAGGAGTTCGCGAGAGGCCTTAAACTAAAGCCCAAGGCCGCGCTGGCATACCTCGCCTCTTCGAACCCCAGGGCCGTGACAGTCACACTCGGCAAAAAGGGCTCCGTAACATGGCGGAATGGAAAGATATTCTCACAGAAGGTCTTCAGGATAAAGGCCGTGGACACGACCGGCGCGGGCGACGTCTTCCACGGCGGGTACATCTACGGCGTTTTACGGAAATGGGATATAAGAAAGACGGTCGAGTTCGCCTCCGCGTTCGCGGCGCTCAAATGTCTTAAGCCAGGCGGCAGGACCGGCATACCCGCCCTTAAAGAAACACTCAAGTTCATCAAGAGATAGTCCACCCCCTTCAGCAGGAAAATCAATAGTATGTTAAACTCGATTCAGGAGCGTCCCTCGATCGCATGAAGGAATTCGATCTCGTTATCATAGGCGGCGGCGTAGCCGGGCTCGTCTCGGCGTCAGGCGCGGCACAGCTCGGCGCGCGCGTGGCGCTCGTGGATAAGACGTCGCTCGGCGGGGATTGTCTGCGCACCGGGTGCGTGCCGACGAAGAGGCTCGTCGCCTCCGCCAAGGTAGCCTCCCTCTTAAGGAGGGCCGGAGAGTTCGGTATAAAGACAGGGGAGGTCGAGGTAGACTTCCCCGCTGTCATGGACTCGATGAGGCGGACTCAGGATAGTATCGCCGTGAACGACGACCCGGAGCGTTTCAGGCGTATGGGCGTTGAGGTCTTCTTCGGCGCAGGCAAATTCCTCGACCCGTACACCTTCGAGGCAGGCGATGTCAGGCTCAAGGGCAGGAGGTTCATAATAGCCACCGGCTCAAGCCCGTTAATCCCGCCTGTGGCCGGGCTCAAGGAGATCGGTCCCCTTACCAATGAAACGGCGCTTGGATTAAAGAAGCTCCCGGCCTCCATCGTCATACTCGGCGGCGGGCCCATAGGCGTCGAGTTTGGGCAGATATTCGCGCGCCTCGGCTCGAAGGTCACGATAATAGAGAAGCATGGGCAGGTATTGCCGCGCGAGGAGAGGGAACTCTCAGCGCTCCTTAAGGACTATCTTGCGGAAGACGGCGTAGAGGTCGTCTTCAACGCCGAGGTAAAAGACGTAAAGGCAGAGGGGGGCGTAAAGGCCGTCTATACGCGCTCGCCTGTTGGGGAGCGCGTCTTCAGGGCCGAGGAGGTCATGGCCGCGATAGGCAGGAGGCCGAATGTGGAAGGGCTCGCGTTAGACGCCGCCAAGGTGGAGTTCGACGCGAGAAAGGGTATAAAGACCGACGATACATTAAGGACATCACAGCCGCACATCTACGCGGCGGGCGACTGCATAGGCTCGTTCGCCTTTACACACGTCGCCGAGTACCACGCGGGTATCGCGCTCGGCAACGCCCTATTCCCGTTCTTTAAAAGAAAACTCCAGCTCTCCGCCGTACCCTGGACGACTTTTTCAGACCCTGAGCTTGCCAGAGTCGGCCTTACCGAGGACGAGGCGAGGGAGACCAGTTCGCATATAAAGGTATACAGGTTCCCGTTCGCATCCGTTGACAGGGCCGTAATAGAAGGCGAGGCAAAAGGGATAATAAAGGTCGTCGCCGATAAAAAGTCCCGCATACTCGGCGCGCACATCCTCGGGCCCGGAGCCGGTGAACTCCTCCCGGAGTTCACCCTCGCCATGAGAAAATCCATCCCGGTAACAGACATATCGAGGACCATCCATGTATACCCTACCCGCTCTATGGCGCTTAAAAGGGCGGCGGACGAGTATTACAAGGAGAGGCTCTTTACCGGCTGGTTCCCGAAGGCATCGAGGTTCCTCATAAGGAGGGGCCGCGGGTGAACAGGGCCGGGATGAAGGTCCTCGCCTTTGCGGCCTTCCTTGCGGCGGTAATCGTCTCAGTCAGGGTCCTTGGGCTTGGCGATTACCTCGATGAGGAAAGGTTAAGCGTCTGGATAGCGTCCTTCGGCATATGGGGGCCAATGGCGTATATCGTTATCTATTCGATTGCCCCGTCGCTCATGGTCCCCGGCCTCCCCCTTACCGTCGCGGGCGGCATACTCTTCGGCCCTCTCTGGGGGAGCGTATATACCATCATAGGAGCGACTATCGGCGCCTCAGTCGCCTTTCTCATCGCGAGGTACCTCGGCAGAGACTGGGTAAAGTCCAGGGTCGAGGGGTCGAGGCTTAAAGAGCTCGACAGAAAGGCAGGCGAAGAGGGGTGGAAGATAGTGGCGTTCACGAGGCTCATCCCGCTTTTCCCCTACAACGCCCTCAACTACGCCTTCGGGTTGACCAATGTCAGGTTCCTCGATTACCTGTGGGCGACCTTTGTCTTCATGATACCCGGTGTCGTCGCCTATGTGGTCTTCTCAAGCTCGATACTGGACCTCCTCAGGGGGGTCTTGTCCCGGCAGTTCATAATAGGGCTCGCGCTCGTCATAGCCGTATCTCTCATGCCGGTTATCTACAAGTGGCTAAAGGGGCGGAAAGGCAAGGTCGCGCCATAGCCGCGCAACTTGAAACCCCTTTGATTCCGAGGGGTTATAGTATTGATTTGCCAACCCCGCGCCTTGCCTTGTACCTTAACATTAAAAACATTGAACAGACAATCGGTTCTAAGGTAAAATCCCCGTGTCTTTAAGCAACGGGTAATGAGATGCGCTTAAGTACCAAAAATTCTCTTTAAGAAAGGCAGGGCCTTATCCGGGTCCTGCTGTTTTTTTTTAAGGCCTGACCCACATTTTGCCGAGCGGGGACACATGGAAGAGCGGAAAAGGTCCATATTCGTCGTCGACGACGAGGAGCCGATACGGAAGGTGCTCAATACCCACCTCTCCAAGGAGGGGTTCTCCGTCATCCAGACCTCCGGCGGCAACTCGGTCTTCGATACGCTTAAGAACAGCGCGTTCGATATCGTAATAAGCGACATACGGATGCCCGAGGTCGACGGCATCAGGGTGCTTGAGTTCGTGAAGGAGAACTTCGACACGACCCCGGTCGTAATGTTGACCGGCCTCACCGACGTCGCCGTAGCCGTAGAGGTCATGAAAAAGGGCGCCTTCGACTTCATCATGAAGCCGGTGAAGAAAGAGGAGCTGATGGCGGTAGTCACACGGGCCCTTGTGAACAGGGACCTCCTCGAGAGGAACAAGGAACTCGAGATGGAGAACCGGGAGTACCAGCTCTTCCTTGAGCAGAAGGTGCGGGAGAGGACGAGGGAGCTTAATTCCAAGGCCATGGAGCTCCAGAGGGCCTACGGGCTCCTCAAATCCATGAACATCCAGCTCATAAACGTGCTCGCCGAGACTATCGAGGCCAAGGACCGCCATACGAGCGGCCACTGCAACCGGATGAGGTCTCTTTGCGTCGAACTCGGGAGGCTCGCCGGGCTCACCCCCGAGGAGCTTGAGACGATCGAGTACGCCTCGCTCCTCCACGACCTCGGGAAGATCGGCATAAGCGAGGCTGTGCTCAACAAGGAAGGCCCGTTGACCTCTGAAGAATGCGTCCACATAAAGGCGCACACCGAGATAGGAGAGAAGATATTGAGCGGGGTGCCGCTCATGGAGCCCGTGGCGCGGATAATAGTCGCGCACCACGAGCACTACGACGGCACGGGTTACCCGAGGAACCTCGCGGCAACGGAGATACCGCTCCCAGCCCGGATAATAGCCGTCGTCGACCTCTATGACGCGATGAGCTCGGACCGCCCGTACAGGAAGGGGCTCCCCCTTGAGACGGTCCTGGGCGAGATGAGGCGCGTCTCCGGCGCGCAACTCGACCCCGAGCTCGTAGACCTCTTCCTGGATAACAAGGTCTATCACTGCAACAGGGGCTGACCCCTTATTCCCCCGGCCCACGGCACCGGGGCGGCGGGCGAGCCCGCCGCTATTAAAGTTTTTCCGCGCGCCAACCGATGTCGATGATACTGCAAAAGACCACTAAGGAGCGGCAACCATGGTTAGGGTGAGGCCCATGCTTCACTATCTCGTCGTCGCGCTCATGGTCTTCATGATCGCCATCACGGCTATTTTCACCTATACCTCGCTTAACCTCAAGGACAGGGTTATATACAGGATAGTCCAGCAGACCGAGCTGACTTCAGAGCTCATCGCCCGCTCCGCGGTCGACATCATGAGCGGCGGCCACGCGGCGGGCAATTATTCGATGATACTCGCCAACAACAACCTCATAGGCGTCGATTACATTGGGATATTCAGACTGAACGGCGGCGAGGCCTCTTTCGGCGGGGAGATAGGGCGCCTGCGGAGGGACAGGATAGGCGAAGGGGAAAAGGCGGCCTTCATAAAGTCCATAGAGCAGATGGCGCCCATGGGTTTTTTTAACCGCGAGGAGTCGACGTATTCGCGCTACGTGCCTCTGAAGGCCGAGGGTGCGTGCCTCAGGTGCCATAAGACCGATGGCGAGGTATTGGGGGTCCTGAAGCTAAGGCTCTCCACCGAGTGGGACTTCGAGCTCCTGAACTACATGCGGACGCTCATCTGGGTCCTCGGGGCCATAGTAACCATCCCGGTCGGCGCGCTCTTCATAGCCGGGCTCGTCATCAGGGACAAGAACAGGATATACAAGCGGCTCGAGGAGAGGAGCGAGGACCTTAACAGGACCTTCAACGACTTGCGCGAAACAGAGTACTACCTCCAGATGATACTGGACAACTCCAAGGTCATCATAGTCACGACGGACACGGAGGGCAGGATCGTAAAGTTCAACCGGGAGGCGGAGCACCTCCTGGAGTACGGGAAGGCGGAGGTCGTGGGAAAAGACGTCCTCATGCTCTACGAGAGCCACGGACAGAGGTCAGACGCCGTGGACGGCGGCAGGCCCATAGGAGGGGAGGTCTGGGAGGTGAGGAACAGGGAGGTGAGGCTCCGCTCGAAGTCCGGCAGGGTGCTCCACGTGAGCCTGACCCTTTCCACCATGCTGAACGACAGGGGCGAGATCATAGGCACCGTCGGCATAGGCAAGGACATCTCCGAGCAGAAGATGCTCCAGTTCAAGATATTGCAATCCGAGAAGCTCGCCGGCATAGGCACGCTCGCCTCCGGCATCGCGCACGAGATAAACAACCCGCTCGCCGGGATACTCGGCATGGCCGAGGCGATAATGGACGAGGACGACATGGAGCTGATAAAATCCCACACAAAAGACATCATCCAGTACTCGGTGAACGCCCGCGACATAGTAAGGGAATTGTCGATCTACTCGAGGTCGGCGCAGAACATAGCCGAAGGGACAGTCGACCTCGCCGCAGTGCTCGATAACTCGGTCAAGATGGCGAGGCACTCGGCCTCGTTCGCGGGGATAGCGGTCTCTTCCGACCTCCGCAGGGACTGCCTCATAAACGGCAACCCCGTCGAGGTCCAGCAGGTCTTCGTGAACCTCATCGTAAACGCCCTCCACGCGATGGAGGGGGGCGGGACGCTCGGCCTCAAGTGCTGGAGGGAGGGGGAGTTCGTTAAGGCGCGGATAACGGACACCGGGGCGGGGATACCAGATAAGCACCTCTCCCAGATATACGACCCGTTCTTCACGACCAAGCCCGTCGGAATGGGCACGGGGCTCGGGCTCTACGTCGTCTACAGGATAGTCATGAAGCACGGCGGGGCGATAGACGCGGAGAGCATAATGAATGAAGGGACTGCGTTCACGCTCCGGTTCCCGTACGCGGACCGGGATGGGGGAGAGGCATAGATGGCTATGGACAGGGGGACGCGCGCGTCGGGGCTTTTCAAAGGGGCGTTCCGCGCGTTTTCTTTTCTGCTTTTGATGTCGTCCGTACCGGCGCTCGCTGAGGACCCGCTGGAGCGCTTCCGGATTGATCTGGAGGAGCTTAAAAAAGAGAACGAGGCGCTTCAAGGGCGCATCGACGCGCTGGAGGCCGAAGACGAGGAGACGAGGCACGGCCTCGGCCTCCTTTCCAACCTCGTTGAAGTAAGCGGGTACGCGGACGCTGAGTACGCCTTCACTGACCGGGAGGGCGAGGACTCCGGGTTCAGGATCCGCCATCTGAGCCTGTTTTTCACAAAGGACATCCAGCGGGAATGGAAGTTATTCACCGAGGTCGAGTTCGAGGACGCGCCGAGGATAGAGTCTGAAAAGGCCGCGGATACCGTAAAGAGCTCCCAGGGCACGATCTTTGTCGAACAGCTCTACATCGAATACCACCCGATGCTCTCATGGGACATAAGGCTCGGCAGGTTTCTGACGCCGGCGGGCGTCTGGTCCATTTATCACTATCCGCCGTACGTGCCGACCCAGACCTCGCCTATCATATACAAGGAGATATTCCCCAAGGTCTCGGACGGCGTACAGCTTAAGAACTCGTTCAGCCTCCGGGACTCGTCCATTGACACGCACCTCTACGTCGCAAACGGCGCCGGGAACCCGGGGGCGCTCGACCGTAACGAGTCGAAGGGGATCGGCGCGCGTCTTAACGCCGACCTCCTCGCGGGACTCTCCACCGGGTTTTCTTACTTCGGGGAAAGGGACAACGACGGGGCGTCGAGGATGAGCTACGGGGGCCACATTCTTTTTAACAGGTCGGCCTTGAGGCTTCAGGCCGAGTACCAAATCAGGTCGAATGAAACCGACGCCGCTTCCGGCTCCGACGATTCAGGCTGGTACGCCCAGGCAGAGTACGACATCGGCAAATGGACGCTCGCGGCAAGGTACGACTGGTACGACCCGTCGTCGGAATCCCCCGACGACCTCTGGACGAGGGCTACGGCCGCCGTCAACTACCGCTTCGCCCATAATGTCGTCGGGAAGATCGAGTTCAACAGCAACGGGTTCGACGACCCGTCCATGGACGACTACAGCCAGGCCATCCTCGGGGTCGCCGTCGCCATAGGAGACCTGTAATGGCCGCGTTCCTGAAAAAAATAGCGCTCCTTACAGCCGTCGCGCTCGTCCTTTCCGCCTCTTCAATTGAGGCCGCGGAACCCGTCGCCATTATCGTGAACAGGGCGAACCAGGTCGATAAGCTCACCGAGGGCGAGGTTAAGAAGATATACACCAACAACACGCTCGCGTGGCCCGACGGGGTCCCGATAATCATCTACGACCTTTCCATCAACGACCAGTCGCGTGCGATCTTCTCCGAGAAGATACTCGGCAAGGCCCCTGACCTCGTCGCCGAGGAGTGGGCGCACCTGAAGATCACAAATCAGGCCAAGAACCCGCCCCAGATAATGAAGACCCCGACCCTTATCATCAGGCGGGTGATGAGGGAGAAGGGCGCGATAGGGTACGTCGCCATCGGCCTTGTCCAGAACAACCCCGACGTAAAGGTGGTAAGCACCCTCAGGTAGAAGGGCGCGAGGGGGGCAGACGGGTCTGACAGGGGATGAAAGAATGGTTAAGGCTTTTGATTGAGGGGACGCGCCCTTAGAGCGCGCGTCCGGTATCGAGTAGGAGCTCTCTGAACGACGGATGATACGGGCCGGCTACGAGACTCCGCGAGAGCTCTTCAGTCGTCTGCAGACCTACCCTTATTACGGGGACCCCGGCACTTGCCAACCTTTTCATCGCCTCTTTGCAGACGAGGACCATATCATCGAGCGCCCACGGCCTGTACTCGCCTCGCTCGTACATCCTGAAAAGCGGGGTGTTCCTTAAGACCAGCGCGGGGTAGAGCCTCGCAAAGTCGGGGGAGAGAGAAACGGCCTTGTCAACGGTATCGAGGATGGTCTCCGTCGTGTCCCTGGGGAGCCCTGGCATGAGCTGTACGCCGAGCCTTATCCCGGCCTCTTTTATCAGGGAGGCGGCGCGCCTGGTGTCTTCGGCGGTATGCCCCCTGCCGGAGGCCTTAAGCACCTCGTCCGACATCGACTGCACCCCGAGCTCAATGGTCTTTACGCCGTATGTCTTGACGAAGCGGAGCGTCTCAGGGTCTATATTGTCGGGCCTCGTCGATATCCTGACAGAGTCGATCCGTCCGCTCTCCACGTAAGGCTTAGAGGCCTTGAGATACCCTTCCTGCACCGCTCTGGGGAGTCCGGTGAAACTGCCGCCGTAGAAGGCGAGTTCCCGCAGCCCCGCGCCCTTCCACGTGGAAAGATACTTCTCTATAAGAGGGGCTATCGATTCGAAGGGCGGTAACGCCCTCTCCCCGGTTATCCCGGCCTGATCGCAGAATACGCACTGGTGCGCGCACCCGCCGAACGGCAAAAAGGCCGGTATTATGAGCTGTTTTTTCGCCATTAGCCGCGCTCCGGAAAAACACCGCCTTGCCTCTCCTCAAGCTCCTTCAGGGCAGAGGCCGCGGCGGACTGCTCGGCGTCCTTCTTCTTCGAGGCCGAGCCCCTGCCGTATACCTCGCCGGTTATCGTCACCTCGATAACGAAAGTCCGCTTGTGCGGCGGGCCTTCCTCGCTGACGGTCCTGTACCGGGGGGCCTCCTTAAAGACCCTCTGGGCAAGTTCCTGGAGCCTGGGCTTATAGTCGAAGTGGCCCGGCTGAACAACGGAGGCGTCGATGAGGGGCGCGAAGACCGTCTCTATATAAGAGAAGACCATCCTGAACCCGAGTTCGAAGTACATGGCCGCGATGAGCGCCTCGAAGGCCCCGGCGAGTATCATCGGGTTCAGCGCGCCTCCGCTTGTCCGCTCGCCCTTGCCGAGGTACATGTATTTATCCAGTTCAAGGCCCCTGGCAAGCCCGGAGAGCGTATGCCTGTTCACGAGACGGGACCGTATCTTCGTCAGCCCCCCCTCGTCCATATCCGGGAATTTCGCGAAGAGCATGTGGCTTATGACGCTGGACAATACGGCGTCGCCGAGGAATTCGAGCCTCTCGTTCGACTCAAAGGCCTTTAGTCTCAACGACTCTTTTTCGTTCAGATAGCTCCGGTGGACGAAGACCTTCCGGAGGAGCTCCATGTCGCTGAACTTGAAAGGGAGCGTCCTGCAGAACTTCTCGATGTTTGGTTCGTTTTTCACAGACCCTGTTCTCCTTGTCCCGTGGCGCCCGTCATCCCGGTCGCGTCATAGGACGCGAACCGTACTTTTACAATGGTGTTTTTAAGGCTCTCCGGGCCGTCGAAGAGGACCGGGATGTAGTTGGCGCTCCTGCCCCTCAAGAGCCCGGTCTTTTTGTCGCGGGAGAGCTCGGCAAGCACTTCGGCCGTTTTACCAACGGACTTTTCGTAGAACGACCGCCTCTTTTCCGCGTCGAGCGGCTGCAACCTCTCGATGCGCCCCTTTACGGCATCGGGCAAGACCTGGCCTTTGTAAGAGGAGGCTGGCGTGCCGCGCCTCTTCGAGTACGGGAATATGTGCAGATAGGAGATTGGGAGGGATGCGACAAGAGAATACGAATTATCGAACTCCCGCTCCCCCTCTCCGGGGAACCCGGCGATTATGTCTGCGCCTATCGAGATATCCTTGACGGATTCTATGAGCCGGAAGACCTTGTCCGCGAACTCTTCGCGTGTGTAAGGCCTCCTCATGGCCCTGAGTATCGTGTCGTCCCCGCTCTGAAGCGGGAGGTGGAGGTGGTTGCAGAATGTCTTTGACTCCGCAAGAAATGCGATGAGGTCGTCCGTCACTTCATCCGGGTCGAGCGAGCTTATCCTGAACCTGCATGGGTATCTGTTAGCCTCTATCTCCCTGAAGAGCGCGAGTACGTTCGACGGAGGGGTAAGGTCCCCTCCGTAGGCCCCGAGGTGTATGCCCGTCAATACTATCTCCTTGAACGAGGCGTCGACGAGCGCGTCTATGTCTCGCAGAGCTTCTTTTAAGGAAACGCTCCTGGATAACCCCCGCGCCTTCGGTATTATACAATAGGAGCAGGCCCTGTCGCACCCTTCCTGGACTTTCAGGTTCGCGCGAGTCCTGCCCCCCGCGGAGCGGGAACGGAGTGCGAGAGAAGTGCCGTCCTCGTATCTGCCTACCTCTACGAGGGGCGCGCTCCTCCTTCCGCCCCGAATGAATTCGACAATGCGCCCTTTTTCGGGGTTCCCGATGACATAGTCGATGCCGTCGACCATTGCGAGCTCGCTTGAAGAGACCTGCGCGTAACAGCCGGTGACGATGACGACGGCGTCCGGGTTGAGTTTCCGCGCCTTTCTGACGAGCCGGCGCGACTGGTAGTCGGTCTTCTCCGTGACCGTGCAGGTGTTGATCACGTACGCCTCCGCCATTGCGGGGAAGGGGACGACGACGAGGGAGGCGTCCCGCAACACGTCTTCGAGGGCCGATGAGTCGTACTGGTTCGCCTTGCACCCGAGGGTGGTTACGGAGACGCGGAGTGGATTATTTTGTTGGGAAGGATGCGTCAAGATAATGCTAAGCTCGCTCTATTGACCGGGATTTTAAAAAATACATTAAGCCCCTTATTTTACTGACCGTGCTATCCACCCGCCTCCCAGCACCACGTCTCCCTTATAGAAGACGACCGCCTGTCCCGGCGTCACCGCCTTCTGGGGCGTATTGAACATTACCTCCGCCTTGCCGTCCTCCGTCATTCTTACGCTTGAGGCCGCACCCGGGTGCCTGTATCGGATCTTTACCGTTATATCATTGAGCGCGCCAGAGCGCGCCAGAGCCTCTGCTTTGGCGTCTATCCAATTAAGGCCGTCCGCTATGAGCCCGGGAGCGTATAGCCTCTCTTCAGGGCCTACGACGACGCGGTTTCCGGCTATATCCATGCCGAGGACGTAATACGGCCCGCCAGAGAGGTTCAGGCCCTTTCTCTGGCCTATGGTGTAGTTGAAGAGGCCGGGGTGCGCGCCCAGGACCCTGCCGCGCTCATCGACTATCTCGCCTCCTTGCGAGGGTATCCGGGCGGATAGGAAGTCGGCGTAGCTCGGCTCCTCGACAAAGCAAATCTCCTGGCTCTCTCTCTTATCCGAGGTCTTGAGGCCGTACTTCCTCGCGATTGCGCGGACCTCTGTCTTCGTAAGAGTGCCTATCGGAAAAAGCACGCGCTTGAGTTGCTCCTTCCGCATGGTAAAGAGGAAGTAGCTCTGGTCCTTTTCCGGGTCCTTGCCCTTAAGGAGCTTAAGTGCGCCGTCTGTCGCGGCTATCCTAGCGTAGTGGCCTGTTGCGAGAAAGTCCGCCTCAAGTCCGAGCGCCTTTTTGAGTAACGCCTCGAACTTAAGCTCCGAGTTGCACTTTATGCAGGGGTTCGGGGTCGCTCCGGTGAGATAACCTTTGACAAAGTAGTCTACGACCTCCCGCGAGAACGCCTCCTCCATGTTCATCACATAGAAAGGGACTCCGAGCCTATCGGCCACGCCTCTGGCGTCATAGATGTCGTCTAATGAACAGCAGGAGCCGGAGGTCGAGCCGCGCTCGTCATCTCTTTTCGAGTAGTCCCAGAGTTGCATGGATACGCCGATGCACTCGTAACCCGCTTCTTTTAGGAGGGCGAGCGCGACGGAGGAATCCACCCCGCCGCTCATGGCGACTACTACCTTTTTCCCGGACACAAAAATCCCCTTTGCCGCGTCTTGGCGGAATACATCAATTTTAATAGAGAAGTGCGGATTTATCCAGAGAAATGAAGGGTTGCGCGATGGAGACCGTTGTCGGCAAAAAAAATCCCCCGTAAGGGGGATTTTTCAAGACTTTTCAAAAGGCCCTGTTATTTCTTCTCGGTGAGTTTCTTCTTGTAGTCCTCGATAGCCGAATGGAGCGCGTCGGCGGCCAGGTTCGAGCAGTGCATCTTTACGGGCGGCAGGCCGTCGAGAGCCTCCGCGACCGTCGCGTTCGATATCTTTTCCGCCTCATCGAGCCCCTTGCCCTTGACGAGTTCCGTGACCATTGAGCTCGTGGCTATCGCCGCGCCGCAACCGAAGGTCTTGAATTTGACGTCCGTGATGACGTCGTTTTCGACCTTTATCGTGAGCTTCATGATGTCGCCGCAGGCGGGGTTGCCGACCATGCCTGTCCCGTTGGCGTTGTCTACCTCGCCTACGTTCCTCGGGTTTGAGAAGTGTTCCATCACTTTTTCGCTGTACATGTCTCTGTCTCCTTCAATGTCCTTAAGTTTGTCGGATATGCGGTCCAATATCCCGGCCCCGCCCTCTTATATATTCTATCGCTTTCGCGCCTGCCGCCTACTTCGCCCCGGCGTAGAGCGGGGACATGGAGCGCATCCGCTCTACTATCGGGGGCATTATCTCGATAAGATAGTCTATCTCCTCGACGGTGTTCGATTTGCCGAGGCTGAACCGGACCGACCCGTGCGAGAGCTCGTGCGTGAGCCCCATGGAAACGAGCACATGGGAGGGCTCAAGCGAGCCTGACGTGCATGCGGAGCCGCTTGAGGCCGCTATCCCCTTCATGTCGAGGTTTAAGAGGAGCGATTCGCCCTCCACGAACTCGAAGCTTATGTTGGACGTGTTAGGGAGCCTCTTTTCCAGGTGGCCGTTCACCTTTATGTGAGGGATCTTTCCGAGCCCGGCCTCAAGTCTGTCTTTCAAGGCCTTAAGGTGCTCGATTTCCTTGTCCATGTCGCGCAGGGCGATCTCGGCGGCCTTTCCGAAGCCTGCTATGCCGGCGACGTTCTCTGTGCCGCCCCGCCTGTTCCTTTCGTGGTGGCCTCCGTGGATGAGGGGGACGAGGCGCACGCCCCTCTTGACGAACAACGCGCCGACGCCCTTGGGTCCGTATATCTTGTGGCCGGAGACGGTAAGGAGGTCAACGTTCAGCTTTTGCACGTCTATCAAGACCTTGCCGGCGGCCTGGACCGCGTCGGTGTGGAAGAGGACGCCGCGCTCTCTCGCGATATCGCCTATCTCCTTTATGGGGAATATGACGCCTGTCTCGTTGTTGGCGAACATTACGGTGATTAATATCGTCTTTGGGGTTATTGCGGCCTTAAGCGCATCGAGGTCTATGAGCCCGTCTGAGTCGACGTCGAGGTACGTCACCTCGAACCCCTCCTTTGCGAGGTGCTTGCAGGTATTCAGCACGGCCGGATGCTCGACCCTGGTGGTTATGATGTGGTTGCCCTTGTTCTTATTGGCGTAGGCCGCGCCCTTTATGGCGTGGTTGTCGCCCTCTGTGCCGGTACTTGTGAATATGAGCTCGACGTTCTGGCAGTTAAGGAGCCTGCAGACCGACTCCCTGGCGTCCTCGACCGCCTTCCTCGTCCCCCTGCCCGCCCAGTGTATCGACGACGGGTTCCCCCACTGGTCCTTCAGGAACGGCACCATAGCGTCGAATACCTCGCCAAGGACCGGAGTCGTTGCGTTATGGTCGAAATATATCTTGTTCAAAAGCTGACCCCCCTTTCAATATCCTCTCGATTCAATTATTATATCCCGCACACGTTCGCCCCTGCCGTGGAAGTCTCGTCGTGGAGCTTCACCTGGAGGCTCAAGTCTTCTATGGTCACGGAGTTCAGGAACTCGGCGATCTTCTCGGCGAGGCCCTTCCAGACCTTCTGAGTTATGCACCTCTCGGCCCTGTCGCAACCGGAGCCCGCGTCAAGACAGGCGACCGGGTTCAAAGGCTCCTCGACGACCGAGATGACCTCGCCGACGCTTATCTTCGAGGGGTGCTTGCCGAGGACATAGCCGCCCCCAGGACCCCGTACGCTCTTTACAATCTGCCCTTTCCTTAACTTCACGAAGAGCTGTTCGAGGTAGGATAGAGATATCCCCTCCTCTGTCGAGATGTCCTTTAGTGTAACGGGCCTCTCCCCCGAATGGCAAGCGAGGTTGACCATCGCCCTTACAGCGTACTGCCCCTTTGTCGATAGCCTCATCTCATCCCCTTTAAAAAAGACGCGGGAAAAGATATTCCCGCAGGCGCACGGCATAATCGCCACGCGTCTATAATCAAATTTAATATACCTTATTATTTTTGTCAAGTATTCTTTTCGCAAGAAAATCTCGTTTGGTGTAGACAAAAAAGCGCCTATTGATATAATAGTTAACAGATGAAAAACATTGATTTTTTTAGATACCTCCCCGGGGGGGCGAAGGCTGAATCTGCTTCAGGGTTGAAAAAACTCGTAAACACCCTATTAAAGGAATACAGGGTCTACGGGACGGTGAAAAGGGACGGTTTTCCCGTCTACGCCGAGATTGCCGACGCGAGCGAGCTTGAGCTCTTCTCGACCCCTACGCACCTGTCCGCCAAGCAGTTCCTCTTTCCCCCGAGAGAGACCCTTCTAAGGTACGACATCCGCCGCCACCTTCATGAGGCGGTGATTGAATCCGAAAGACAGGCTATAATCGGCCTGCACCCCTGCGACATACACGCCATAGCGCTCATGGACGAGGTGTGGGCCTTTGGCAGGCCCGACGTCAATTACCTCTCAAGGCGCGAAAAAACGCTCATCGTCGGCGCGGACTGCATGCCTGATGAGTACTGCTTCTGCAAGTCCCTCGGGACGATGGACGTTAACGACGGCTTCGACATATTTCTCCACAGGATAAAGAAGGGCTTTCTCGTCCGGACCGCCTCGAAAAAGGGTGAGGAAGTAATAGCGGGGCTGAAACTCAGGGAGGCGAAGCCCTCTGAAGTGAGAGAGCTCAAGGAGAGGGAAAGGCTTCGTGAGGCGTCCTTCAAGGCTCGGTTAGAGGCCGCGGCGAAGGACCTCCCGGAGATATACGCAGGGTCGAATGAGAGCCCGGTATGGGAGAGGATAGGGGCCATATGCACGGGGTGCGGCTCCTGCAACACGGTCTGCCCGACCTGCTACTGCTTCGACATAAAGGACGAGGTGAAGGCGAACCTCTCGGAGGGCGAGCGCGTCCGCGTCTGGGACGGATGCACGCTTGAGGACTTCGCAAAGGTAGCCGGGGGGCACAACTTCAGGAAGACGAGGGCCGAGAGGCTCCGCCACAGGTTCAACAGGAAGTTCAGGTATCTTACGGATAGGTTCGGCATGCCCTTCTGCGTCGGTTGCGGCCGGTGCTCGCGGGCCTGCCTCGTTAAGATAAACATAACGGAAGTGACTAATGAGCTTATCCGTGAATCAAACAAAAGAAGGGCTTGAGTCGCCGTACCTCCCGATACCGGGGGTAATAGAGCGGGTCACAAGGGTGACGGAGAAGGAGAGGCTCTTCTCAATAGCCCCCTTGAACCCGTCGCTCCTTGAGTACGGGCCCGGACAGTTCTACATGGTGGGGTTGCCGGGTTATGGCGAAGCGCCTATTTCCATCACATCCGGCCCCGGAGAGGCAAAGGAGTTCGAGCTCTGCGTAAGGGCCGCGGGGAACGTTACCAACGCCCTCCACAGGCTCAAAAAGGGCGACTTCGTCTGGTTGAGGGGGCCCTTCGGCACGTCATTCCCGGTTGACGAGATGAGGTCAAAGGACGTCGTCTTTATCGCCGGCGGCATAGGGGTCGTGCCGATGAGGTCGCTTATAAAGGCGGTCCTTAAGGACAGGCAGGGGTTCGGAAGATTGACGCTCATCTACGGGTCGAAGTCGCCTGAAGAAATGCTCTTTTCAGAGGAGTTCGACGAATGGCGCGGAAAGGGGTTGGAAGTCCTCCTTACCATAGACAAGCCGGACACCAAGTGGACGGGGAACGTCGGGGTCGTCACGACGCTCATACCGAAGGTCGAGGTCGCCGAGGGCAGGACCATAGCGGTCGTCATAGGCCCGCCTGTCATGTACAGGTTCGTGATACTCTCCTTAAGGGATAAGCTCATACGGCCGGAAGACGTCTTCGTCTCCCTTGAGCGGAGGATGAAGTGCGGGGTCGGCAAATGCGGACATTGCCAGATAAACGGCTGTTATGTCTGCCAGGATGGGCCGGTATTCAGGCTCTCGGATTTAAAGGACCTGCCTGAAGCCTTATAGCGTTTTGATAATAAAAGTAAAAACGGGGAGGCAAAAGCCGCCCCGTTTTTTTTATTTCTGAAAAAGATGGGAGCCGTTTATCTCCTCCCCTTTTTACAAGGGGGGGCGGGGCGGGGTCAGTTTTTAGGCCGTGACTGTCATCCCCGCGTACCTCAAGCGGGGAACCGGCGGTCTTGTGAAAAGGTTTTCTTTGAGAGGTCGTTTTTAAACTGGATTCCCGCTTGCGCGCATAGTTGTATATTGCCAAGCTTCAGAACACAGCAGACCAGGGCGGGTATGGGAAGTAATGAGGCTTGGCGGCTACTCTTTCTGTAGCCTCGACTCCCTCACAAGATAATCCACCCAGGTATATACGGTAAAGAGAAGCGTAAGCGCCGCTATGATAAGGAAGAACCAGTCCCCGCCCGCTATCAGCAGGGCGTAGAGGACGCTTGCCACCTGGAGGACCGTCGTCGCTTTTCCAGGCCACGAGGTCCTGACCTTTATCGTCCGCTCGGTCCCCTTTAGATACAGGAAAAGCACGAAGAAGCTCAAGTCGCGGAGGACCACCGGCAACATCAGCCAGAAGGGAATGAGGCCCTTAAGCGAGAGCGCGGAATAGGCGCTCACCATGAGGAGCTTGTCGGCGAAAGGGTCGGCCTTCCTGCCGAACTCGGTCTTGAGGTCGAATCTGCGCGCGATGAAGCCGTCGGCGGCGTCGGAGAACGCCGCAACGGCGAAGACAACGACAGCGGCCAGGAGGCGGTCGGTTATTGCGAAGTACAGGAATACCGGTACGAGGATGATCCTGAATATGGTGAGCGCGTTGGGGACGTTCACGATTGTTCCTGTAAAAATCGCTATTTTTCCTAATCTCTGTGTCAGGGCGTAAATAAAAATGCTCACATATTTACATATATGCCGCGCCTTTTATTTTTACCCTTCCTTGACCTTAGAAAAAATATCTAATTTTTAGAAGCAGCTTTTTATCATGGCAACCACTGAAAGAACTTCTTATCCGCCGTCTTGGCCGCCTCGCCCGGCGGGAGCGTTGAGAGGAGCGCATCCACGAGCCGCTCTATCCTCGGCTCGTAGGCGCCGAAGACCCCGTACTCCCTCGACCTCTCATCGAGGCTTAAGTCGGATTCCTTTGTCGAATACTCGGATGACCAGAGCCTGACGCCGTCCTTTGAGTACATCTCATACGCCGCGTCGACCCGAAGCGACACGTAGCCCGCGAAAGAGTCCCTGTCCCAGTCCTTTATATGGATGTAGAGGAAGGCGTCGGCGTTTGAGTCCGTCCCCTTTGCGTCGACATCTTCCAAAGGCAGGGCCGCGTAATTGAGCGACTTGAGCTTTCCGGCGGTAAGTTTTCTAAAGAGGGCCGCAATATCGGCGTCTTCCTTTGCGCCGGGCAAAGCCCACTCTACCGGCATCACCGCGACGACCGCCGGCCTTGATTCGCTGAACCCCTGAGAGAGGGTCCTCTTCACGGAGGGCGAACAACCATATGCGAGTATCAGCAACAATATGGATAAGAAGGTCTTTTTCATGTCAATGGTCCGCCTTTGTCTCCGCCTTTATGAGTATTGTGGAAGGCCCATTCGGGAGGACGAGATAACCCGCTGGGGCCTCCTTTGAAATGCGCTCGGACAACGCCGGAAGCCCAACGGCAGAGCGCGCCTTTAGCGTGACCCTGCCCCTCTGAAAAGACCCGTACGTGAGGCCGTTAAGGAGCGCGATGCGGCGAAGCGACGCGAGGAGGGCCGAGAATGCCTGGTATTCAGTGACGTCGAGGACCGTTATGAACACATCCGACAACGCCGGGCCTGCCATGACCTTGCCGAGCGAGGCCCGGATGGCCCCGTCGTCGACAGACGCCTCTATCCAGACATGGTAGAGCTCGACACCCCCGGCGTCCCGCTCCGCCGGGATGCTCTCCACTATCGAGGGCGTTGGGCCCATATGGGTGACCCAGCCCTCGGAGACGACCTTGTAATTCAGTATATAGGAGCGCGGGCTTGAGAGTATTTCCTTATCCGCGAGCGACTTGTCGAGTTCGAGCCCCTCGGCCTTGACGACCGCGTGGAGCGCTTCAGTTACGGCGTTCTTAAGCGCTTTGTCTATGGCGAGCCTTTTTTCCTCGGTGGCGTCGTTCGTGCGGTTGGACGCGCCCTCGGCCTTCACAGCCATCGTAGCGCCGGCTACACCCGTGAACGCCGGGAGGGCCGTTGAGACGACGAATAATATCGCTAATATTAAAGCCTTCACCGCAAGTGCCCCTTTACAGCCTCGAATATGCCTTCTTTTTCTTCCGGTGGGAACCATTTTATCTCCGGGTCGCCCTTAAACCAGGTCAACTGCCTCTTTGCGTAACGGCGCGTGTTCCTCTTAAGGAGTGCGACCGCCTCTGGAAGGGCGCATTCGCCCCTTAAAAACATGGCCATCTCTTTATAACCCAAACCGAGCATCGGCTTCAAGTCCCAACCGAAACCGGCGTCAAAAAGGCGCTTGGTCTCCTCCGGAAGCCCGGCCTCGATCATCTTATCCACCCGTTCGTCGATACGCTTGTAGAGGGCCTCTCTCGGGCAATCGAGGCCGATCTTAAGGCACTCGAACAATTCGTCCCTGAAGCCGTGTACTTTCCGGAAGGTTGAGACCGGAGTGCCGGTAAGTACGTAGACCTCGATCGCCCGTATAACCCTTACGCGGTTGTTGGGGTGAATGGAAGCGGCGGCCTCCGGGTCTATTTGCTTAAGCCTCTCGTAGAGCGCGTCAATGGACTCTTTTCCAAGAGTTTTCCTTAAATCAGGGTCTGCCTTGGGCCCTGGGAAGAGCCCCTGCGCGAGCGCCTTTATGTAGAGGCCCGTGCCGCCAATGACAACGGGGTTCCTCCCCCTTGACCTTATGCCGGTTATGGCTGTTATCGCGTCGCCTCGAAACCGCGCTACGGTGTATCCCTCGTTCGGCTCAACTATGTCGATAAGGTG
Source organism: Deltaproteobacteria bacterium (assembly GCA_016212705.1). GTDB lineage: Bacteria > Desulfobacterota > GWC2-55-46 > GWC2-55-46 > GWC2-55-46 > GWB2-55-19. The sequence continues at coordinate 65,505 of JACREU010000006.1, read as the reverse complement.
GTGCGGGACCCTCCGCATATCCTCCCGGGAGGGTTTTGCGGTGCCTATATCCATGCGTTTGAATACCTGCATGGAGTCCGCGCTTATTATTTCTCCGTTGAACTCAAGCGCGAGGTCGATTGCGAGCGCGCTCTTGCCGGACGCCGTAGGCCCGGCTATTATGACTATCCGCTCCTTCTCCATCCGGCTATTTTAACATTAAGCGCGCCTATTATGAATACGGAAGAAGGGGTCGGCTCAAGCGGCCCTTAGGGTCAGGGGCGTAAGCTATGGCGGGCAATTGAACCTGACGGGTAATTATCGACATGCCGGGGCCCCTTGATACGCAGACGCGGGCCCTTCCTTGCGGTTGAGGGCTACGAGGAGGGCATCCTACCTCTTGAACGCGGATTCTATATCTTTCCTCGAATATTTTTTTACCACCGGCCTCCCGTGGGGGCAGTGGGAGGCGAAGTCTATCCGGGCGAGTTCCTTTAAAAGCGCCGCGCCCTCTTCTTTTGTAAGCTGTCTCGGCCCGCGGATAACGCTGTGACAGGCTATCCTCATGAGCGCCCCTTCTAACTTGTCCTCGATCTTAAGGGACCCTCCGACGTTTGAGAGCTCCTCGGACAACTCGCCTATTAGTTTATCGCACCTTCCGGACTTAAGGACCTCCGGCACCGATTTTATGAGGAAGCTCTCCCCCCCGCCCTTCAATGACGGGCCAAAGGGGATTATCTCAAAACCCATCCTGTCAAGATACCCGACAGAGGCGAGTATGGCGTCTTTTTCATCCGGTGTCGTCTCAATGCGCTCGGGGATGAGGAGGAGCTGTCTCCTTATCCCTTCCCCGTAGAACCTCTTTTTGAGCCTTTCAAAGGCCGCACGCTCAGCGGCCCCGTGCTGGTCTATGACATAGTACTCGCCGCCGGACGAGTGCGACTCCGCTATCAGGAACTCCCCCCAGAGCTGGCCTACTATTTCGAGCCCGAGGAACTCGGGGTTTTTGACGCCGTCTCCTTCATCCCTTAAAAAAGGGAGGGGAGGGGGCAGGGGTTCGGAAAAGCCCGGCGAGTAGCCCGTTGACGCAGACTCCTCAGCAAACTGAGGCCCGGATAACCGTGAAAACGGGCGGTTGTATCCGTAGCCGGATGGTGTCTGGACTGCCGTCTGCCGCCCGGGGGCTGACAGAGAGCCTATCGCCCCCCTGACCGCGAGCTTAACCGCGTCGTATACAAAAGACTGGTTCCTGAAGCGCACCTCGCTCTTTGTCGGGTGTATGTTTATGTCGACGTCCTCAGGCGGTATCTTCACGTCGATTATTGCAAAGGGAAAGCGCCCCGAGGGGAGCATCTGCCCGTAGCCGTCCATGACCGCCCTGTTTATCGACTTATCCCTGACGACCCTCTCGTTGACATAAATGAAGAGCCATTTGGACGTCGGGTACCCGTCCCCGAGGGCCCCGATGTAGCCCTCCACAAAGGGCGCGTTCACCTGTATTATATCCTTTTCCGCGATCCCGAAGAGGTCGAAGATGCGGTCTTTTAGCGCGCCGGGCGAGGTCTCAACGGGTCTGCCTGACCCGTGCTGGATCTTAAAACGCGTCTTCGGGTTTATGAGTGCGAGCCTCTTGAATATTTCGAGGGCGCGGCCGTACTCGGAGTCCGACGAGCGGAGGAACTTAAGACGCGCCGGGGTGTTAAAGAAGAGGTCTTTTACCTCTATCAAAGTCCCTTCCGGACAACCGTCGCCCGAAACGAGCGGCGGGGCGCCGCCCTCGATTGATACGAGCGTACCTTCCGTTTCCATGCGCCGCCTGGTTTTAAGCGTCACGCGAGAGATAGAGGCGACGGAGGCGAGCGCTTCGCCCCTGAAGCCCATCGTCAGCACGGCGTCCAGGTCTTCTTCCTTCGAAATTTTAGAGGTCGCGTGGCGCAGGAACGCGAGAGGCGCGTCCTCCCTTGAGATGCCCTCTCCGTTGTCCGTTACCTTTATGACGCGCTTGCCGCCCTCGGCGAGGTAGACGCCGATGGATGAGGCCCCCGCGTCGATGGAGTTCTCCATAAGCTCCTTGACGACGGATGAGGGCCTGTCGATCACCTCGCCTGCGGCGATCTTGGAGGCAAGGAGGCTATCGAGTACGTTTATCTTTGGCATGGGGTGCATGGGCGGCATGGGGCGGCATGGGGTGCATGGGGTGCATGGGGTGCATGGGGTGCGTTGTCTGTCTCGCGCGCATGCGGGCGCGCCTTTTTATCAAGGAACGGCCCGAGCGGGCATGTCTTGCAGAGCGGCTCCCGCGTCTTGCAGAAGTCCTTGCCGGTCTTAACGATGAGCGCGTGGTACTCGTTAAAGATGGTTTTGTCCTCAGGGAGGCCCTCGGTAAAGAGCGCCTTCATCTCATCGTATGAGGCATCTGTACCGAAAAACCCGTGGCGCGCGAATATCCGGCGGGTATAGGCGTCTACGACGAACTCGCCGTATCCGGCGGCGTATAGGGAGATGGAGTCCGCGGTCTCCGGGCCGATGCCGTTTACTGACAGGAGTTCCGTTCTAAGCTCCCCTTGTGGCAAACTCAAAAATTTTTTCAGATTGCCGTGGCAAAGGAAGACGTGGTTCAGGAAGGACTTAAGGCGTTTCGCCTTGACGTTGAAGTATCCGGCCGGGCGGATGAGCGCCGCGAGGTCCTCTTCCGGGAGCCTGTGGAGCGCGTTATATGAGATGGCCCCCGCGCGCTTGAGGTTCTCTATCGCCTTTTCCACGTTTGTCCAGGCCGTGTTCTGCGTGAGGATCGCGCCCACGGCGACTTCGATCGGGGTCTCGCCGGGCCACCAGCCCTGGGGGCCGAAGGCCCTAATGAGGGCCTCGTAGTATTCTAAGACCCCGTATCTCTCCCTTTTCGTCTCCATATCGGGTTATGAGAGGTGGATGAGCTTCTCGACTTCTTTGACGGTGAGGAGGCGGTACTCCCCCGGCTTCAAAGACCCGAGCTTTATGCCGGCGAACTCGACCCTTTTAAGCTTTGCGACGGGGTGGCCTATGGCCAGGCACATCCTCTTGACGAGCCTGTTCCTCCCCTCGGTCACGGTAAGTTCTATCCAGGAGTTTTCCTTCGTCTCCCTTATGAGGCGAGCCTTTGCCGGAAGGGTCTTTCCGTCCTCGAGGTAGACCCCCTTTTCGAGCCTCTCGACCTCGGCGGGCGTCGGCACGTCCTTCACCTTTACGAGGTACTTCTTGGGGACGGAGAAGTTCGGGTGGATGAGCTTGTTGGTGAGCTCTCCGTCGTTGGTGAGGATGATGACGCCCTCGGCGTCATAGTCGAGCCTGCCCACCGGGAATATGCGGGTCTTTGTCTTTATAAGGTCGACGACGACCTGTCTCTTGAGCGGGTCGGTGACTGAGCTTATGCAGTTTTTCGGCTTGTTAAGCAGATAATATACGGTAGGACCCTTGATCGAGATGTTCCTGCCGTCCACCTCGATCCTGTCCTTCGCGAAGTCAGCCCTGGCCCCCAGCTCCTTCACCACCTCGCCGTTCACCACCACCCGGCCCTGGGTTATCAGCTCCTCGGCCTTCCTCCTGGATGCCACCCCGGCCCTCGCCATTATCTTCTGGAGCCTCTCCATCCCCGTCGGGGGCGCTATCAAGGGAGCCTTCGGCCTCGGCCTGGTCCGCGCCCTCCTCTGGGGCGGGGCTGTCTTCGCTGACCGTCCCTTCGGCCTCTCCGTCCTCGGACGCTCTGCTGTCTTCTTCCTCGTGACCATTTTCTTCCTCCATCTTCTGTATGTCCTTCAGGCTCGGCAGGCACGACAGGTCCTTAAGGTCGAACGTCTCGAGGAACTCTTTCGTAGTGCCGTATACGACGGGGCGGCCCGGGACCTCTTTCCTGCCGACTATCTTTATGAAGCGTTTATCCATGAGGGTAGCGAGCACGCCGCCGGAGTCCACGCCCCTGACGGATTCGAGCTCGGCCCTCGTTACGGGCTGTTTATAGGCGATTATCGCGAGCGACTCCATCGCCGCCTTGCTTATCCTCTGAAGGCCTATCTTAAAGAGCCTCCGGAGCCAGGGCGCGAACTCCGAGCTCGTCCTGAACTGGAAGCCTCCGGCGACCTCCTCTATGAAGAAGCCGCCGTTTCTGACGCGGTAGTCCTCGACGAGTTCTTTTAACGCCTCCCTTATAACGTCCCTTTCCTCGCCCTCGAGTATGTTGGCCATCTTCTCGAAGGAGAGCGGGGCGTCGGCGGCGAAGAGCACGGCCTCTATAACGGGCTTAAGGCTGATCTTGTCGAGCATACGGGGTCATCCCTCTTTATTGGTTTGGACTTCTTCGAGAGCAACTTCAGCGGGGACCTCCACCGATTCCGGCGCCGGGGGCGGCTGGTAGACGCGTATCACCCCGTCCTCGGTCTGGTGTATCCTTATCATGAGGAGCTTGGCGAGCTCGAGTATCGCGAGGAAGGTGACGACTATCTCTCCGCGCGTGGCCTCGTCCGGGAAGAGCGACGTAAAGGCCGCGCTCTTGTCCCTGCCGACTATCTCCATCACGTAATTTATCTTGTCCGCTATCTTGAAACGCTCGGAGGTGAGCTCAATACGCCTTTCCTTCGGGGCCCTGGCGAGTATGCCTTTCAGGACCTCCATCAGCTCGAAGACGGAGACGCTCATGAACCCGGCTCCCACTTCGAGCTCGTCAAGCGGCTCATCCCCCCCCCTCTTGAAGACGTCCCTGCCGAGAAGAGGCCTCTCGCCGAGTTCCTTTGCCGCCTCCTTGTACCTCTGGTACTCAAGGAGCCTCCGGATGAGCTCTTCCCTCGGGTCTCCCCCGTCTTCTTCGGCCTCTTCGGCCTCCTCGTTGACCGGCAGGAGCATCTTGCTCTTTATGTGGACGAGCGTCGCGGCCATGATGAGGAACTCTCCGGCGACGTCGAGGTTCATCTCCTTCATGATCTCGATGTATTCGAGATACTGCTCGGTGATGGAGAAGATGGGGATGTCGTATATATCCACCTCGCTCTTCTTTATGAGGTGGAGGAGGAGGTCTAAAGGCCCCTCGAATATGTCGAGCTTTATCTGATATGCCATTTTTTAGTCTATGACAGCCCCATAGCCGACCTTACGTGCGCCATCGTCTCGGAGGCGACCAACGACGCCTTTTTCGAGCCCGCCTCCAGTATGGAGGAGACGAGGGAGGGGTCTTTCTCCAGCTCCCTCCTCTTCTCCTGTATGGGCCTCAGGAAATCGAGGACTTTGGGTATCACCGACCTCTTGCACTCCATGCAGCCGATCGCCGCCGTCGCGCACCCTTCGCGGACCCATTCGATGGTCTTTCCGTCCGAATAGAGGGTGTGGAAGGTTATAAAGAGCGGGCAGACGTCCGGGTTCCCGGTGTCGGTCCTCCGTTTTCTCGCGGTGTCGGTCATCATGGTGAGCATCTTCTGCTCGACGGCCTCAGGCGGGTCGGATAAGAATATGGAGTTATTGTAGCTTTTGGACATTTTCCTGCCGTCGGTGCCGAGGACCTTCGGCGAGGCGGTGAGAATGGTCTCCGGCTCAGGGAAAACAGGCCCGTAGAAGTTGTTGAAACGGCGCGTTATCTCTCTGGAGAGTTCGAGGTGCGGGGCCTGGTCGAGGCCCACGGGGACCTTATTCGCCTTGTATACTATGATGTCCGCGGTCTGGAGGACCGGGTATCCTAAAAAGCCGAATGTGTGGAGGTCCTTGTCCCTTATCTCCTGCATCTGCTCCTTGTAGGTCGGGTTCCTCTCAAGCCACGGCAAAGGCGTTATCATGGATAAAAGGACAAAGAGCTCGGCGTGCGCGGGGATAGACGACTGCCTGAATATCGTGGACCTTGCCGGGTCTATGCCTATGGAGAGCCAGTCGAGCACCATTTGCCTCGAATTTTCAGCTATGGACTGCGGCGCGGCGTAGTCGGTAGTTAAGGCGTGCCAGTCGGCTATGAAGAAGAAGCACTCGTACTCTTCCTGGAGTTTGAGCCAGTTGGCGAGCACCCCGTGGTAGTGGCCGAAGTGGAGCTTGCCGGTCGGCCTCATACCGCTTAGAACCCTTCCCTGCATCTTTCAGATACCTCCAGTCAAGAGACCGACCATGAAATAGACGAGCGGGGAGACGAACCTGTCAAGGAACCCGCTCATGATGAGCAGTATGAGTATCATGAACCCGTAGGGCTCAAGCCTGCTGAACGACAGCGCGCTACGGACCGGGAGCAGGTTCGAGAGGACCTTCGAGCCGTCGAGCGGCGGCACCGGGACCATGTTGAAGACCGCGAGCGAGATGTTCATGACGATGGAGACCTCGACCATTATGGAGAGGGGCCTGTACGCGCCGGGTATGTAGCCCAGGAAATCGAAGCCCCCCATCAAAAAGACCTTATGGGCAAGGGCCGAGAGTCCCGCGAGAAATAAGTTGGACAAGGGCCCGGCGAGCGCGACCCACATCATGTCGCGCGAGATGTTCTTGAAATACCTGGGGTTTATCGGCACGGGCTTCGCCCACCCGAAAAGCCCGGAGAAAAAGAGGGCTATCGTCCCCAGGGGGTCCAGGTGCTTTAAGGGGTTCAGCGTCACCCTACCGAGCATCTTGGCAGTCGGGTCCCCGAGCTTGTACGCGGTCCATGCGTGAGCGCACTCGTGGACCGTAAGCGCGAGAAGAATAGGCGGCCCGGTTAAGAGTATTTTAAGTACATAATCCTGGAACATATGACCGCACCTTTAAACTTCTTAGTTTAACAGATGAATCGATGGAGCGTCAACGCAAATCTCCGGGGCTATCATTGGGATTTTCGAGAGGAGGCCCTTAGTCGTCGAGGGATTTTATAAGCTCTATGTCGAGGGCTATCTCTTTGGAATTGGGGTAGGTCTTCTCGTCCTTCAGCATGGCCTCCAGGTGCCTTACGGCGGTCGTCGGCCAGACGTGAGGGGCCAGCACCGGTTTGGTTATCTTCCAGTCGTTCCCGGTCTTCCTGACATGGAAGTCGGCTGTCTCGTAGAGGTCGAGCTTTAATATCCCGTGATTGGAGAGGAGCCCGACGACATGGTAGCGGACCTCAATCGAGGCCTCATCCGTTGATATCATCTCAGACGAGTAAACCCGCGCGCTCTTTACGATGAAGGCGTAGTCCCAGGCGTACTCTACCTTCCAGTCGACGAGGGGGCGCATGACTTCGATGTAGCTCTCCGCGGTAAGGCGGGCTCCCTTAAGGTCTTTGGTGAAGTAATTTTTCACAATCCCCTCCGGCTCCTGTATTGCGATGGCACAGCCGGTTGCGAGGGTCGAGGAGATAAGCAATATCGGAAAGATGAGCCGTTTCAAGTGGTTTTGCCTTTCGACTGGTTTTTATTACAGTTGACATGAAAGGAATATATGACAGGCGGGACTAACGGGTCCCGCCGAGGCGCGGCTGGGAAACCGCGCCTATCGTTGTAAACGGCCCTTCCTCATTTGCCTGCAGGCGTCTTCTTCCCCCGCGCATATTTCCTCACGAACGCCTCCTCGTCCTCCCTGGACGACAATTCCCCGTCGAGCCGTTTTTTCAAGAGCTCCGAGAGGACCTCGCCCATGAACGGGCCTTCCTTGACCCCGAGTCTTTTAAGGTCCACGCCATTTAGCGATACCTCCATGTATTTAAGCCTCGTTATATAGGTCGCGAGAGCCTTTTTAACGGATTCGCGCTCGGCCTTGGCGAGGACGTATATGATGATCTCCAGGGGGAGGCCCTGAAGGAGATCAAAGAGCGCGCTGTTTGCACGCGTACCGTCGGAGTTCAAGATCGAGAGGGCCTTCAACCCTTCCCTCCTCGCGGCGAGGACCTCCATCCGCTTCTTCCCCGTAATCATAAGCCTTCTTATGAGGACGGCAAGTTCCTCTTCATCCAGCTCGTCCGTGAGCGCGAGGAAGAGGACGAGCCACTCCTCGGCCTTGTCTCTCGTGTAGAGGAGCTCGTGCCATTTAAGGGTCTCCCGCGTCCTCTCGAAGAATATCTCCCGCTCCATATCCCATGTTATGAGCGGGTGCGTGAGGCGCAGGAGCCCGAGCTCAGAGAGCCTCTTCATGCACTTCGCCGCCGTCTCCTCCTTGAGTATGTTCCTTAGTTCATCGAGGAGGCGCGCTCCTGAGAGCTCCCTGAAGACGTTTATTTTTACCGCGTTCTTTATGAGGTTCAGGGTGTGCTTGCCAATCTTGAAGTCGAACTTCTCCGCGAACCGGACGGCGCGCAGAGCCCTTGTCGGGTCTTCCACGAAGCTTAAGTTATGGAGGACGCGGACCGTCCTTTCCTTCAGGTCTTTCTGCGCCCCGAAAAAATCTATGAGCTCTCCGAACTTGCCCGGGTTAAGCGCTATGGCGAGCGTGTTTATTATAAAGTCCCTCCTGTAGAGGTCGAGCTTCAGAGACGACTGCTCGACGGTCGGCAGGGCTGCGGGCCTCTCGTAGTATTCGAGGCGCGCGGTCGCGACGTCCACCTTGAAGCCGTCCGGGAATATGAGGACGGCGGTCCTGAACCTCAAGTGAGGTTTGACGCGCGCCTTTTGCCGTTTCGCGAAGTCGGTTGCGAAGGCTATCCCGTCCCCGCCCTCCACGACGATATCCACGTCGAGGTTTTCTCTCCGCAGGAGCAGGTCCCTTACGAACCCGCCTACGGCGTAGGCCTTTACACCCTCGGCCTCAGCCGTATCGCCGGCCTTCCTCAACAGGTCTATCACCCACTCCGGGAGCCTCTCGCGCATGAGCTTCGAGAGGTGGCGGACCTTTTTCGACGCGCCGGTCAAGGACTCCTGGAGTTCTTCCTGCAGGAGCTTTAAAAGGTCCGTGCGCGTGATGACGCCTACGACCTTCCTCTCTTTTATCACCGGGAGGAGTCTCTGGCCGTGGCCAACGACCTTCTCCCGTATCTCGTCAACGGAGGTGGAATCGGCTACGGTCTCCACTTCCGTAGTCATGTAGTCAGAGACCGGCGCATCGAAGAGCCCGTGGAATACGGCCTTGTCGAGGACCTGCCTCGTTATGACGCCCTGGACAGTGCCGTTCCTCGCAACAGGGGCGGCGTTTATGCCGTATCTCCTCATGAGCTCCATCGCGTCCTTGAGGATTGTGCCGGGCTGGACCGTTATCGGCGGGTACGACATGATGTCTCTTGCCGTCCTCTCGGGGGAGACGGCGCGCCTTAGCGCGGAAAGGAGTGTCTCTTTCGCCTCAATCAGGGTCATGCCTTTCAGGGTGGCCGAGGCGGCGCTCGAGTGGCCGCCGCCTCCAATGGCGCGCGCGACCTTTCCGACGTCGACCTTCGGGGTCCTCGAGCGCGCTATCACGTGCACCCTGTCCCCGGAGTCCACCAGCATGAAGAGAGAGGACATGCCTTCGATGTCCATCATCCTGTGGGCGAGTGTGGCGATGTCGCCGGCGTACCTCTCGATGTAGCCGTCGGAGACGACTATCTCGGAGCCGCCTATCGTGTACGAGGTCTCGGAGTGGAGGAACTCATTCAATAGCGATACCTCCTCCGGGGTGAGCTCTTTCCGGAGGAAGGCGGATACCTTAACGAGGTCCGCGCCCCTTGAAAGGAGGAACCTGGCGGCGTCATAATCGCTTTCGGTCGTGGAAGGATAGGAGAGAGACCCTGTGTCCTCGTATATCCCGGCCATGAAAAGCGTGGCCTCGTCAGGCGTGATATCAAGCGCCTTATCCTTGAGTATGAGCGTAAGCACCGTCGTCGACGAGCCGTAAGGCCTTATGACCTCGTATGTCCCCCTGACCGCGTCCTTATCCTCCGCGTGGTGGTCGTAGACGTGGACGTCGACGCCTTTACCGATGAGCGCTCCGAAGGGGCCGATCCTGCCGGCGTGGCGCGTGTCCACGAGTATAAGGCGCGTGACCCTGGAGAGGTCGATATCGCGTATCCTGTCGATGGGATACGGCAGGCGGACCGACTCGACCGCCTTTTTGAGGCCCTTTTCCAGAGAGCCGGAAAATACGACGCGGGCCTCGGGGTAGAGTTTTTTCGCCGCCACCATCGAGGCGAATGTGTCGAAGTCCGCGTTCGTATGCGAGGTGATGACTTCCATGAGACCGATATTAGCATATTTATACGGGGGGCACAAAGGGGGAGCAAGCAGAGCGTCATAACTTCACATACCGGCGTTGCTCCTCGGCCCTTCGCCGCAACGTACATAAAAGTACGCCTCGCTTGGGCCTTTGTCGCGCCTTGGTCTGTTTTGTTCTGACGCTCCGCGGTGGGCTGTTTGCTACCCAGAAAAAGACCTGCTGATATTGAATAACATTTTAGAAGTCTTTAGCCTTATTTTTTTGCGCCCTGCCGGGCTTTTTTCGGCATGGGGTTTCTCGCTACGCCCTCCCCCTCCCCCGCTCGGCGCGGGGCCAATTTCAAATCGGGTCACTTAAGTCTACCTGAAGCACAGTTGTCCGATACGGATTTGCCAGTCCGACGAGGACCGCGCGCCTCTTAGGGCGCTGTCGCGCCTTTTTACTTCCCCGGCTCGCTCATTTAGCTTCCTCCCTTAAGGTCGCTCACCCCATGCCTGGGGTTTCTGAAAAACAAAAAAGAAGTTTTTTTGGTTTGTTTCACCAATACACAGGCGCATGGCAAAGAGCGCATAAGGGAGGCAGAGGCGAGCGCGCGGAGCGCGCAATGAGTCCTTGAGTAAAAGGTTCCATCTTTTTCTGCGGGTTCAGGTTTGCAACCAGAACCCGTAAATTTCGTGTATCCAAAAGACATTCGTCAGCCAAATAAAAAAGGCGGGTGGTCTCCCACCCGCCTTTGGTTCAGGTTTGATATTCAAAATCCTTACTGCTTATCCGCCGGCGTATTCACGTCCTTCTTGTCCTTTTCCGGCTCCTCGGCCTTAGGGGCGGGCTGGGAGTGGCACCTGAAGCAGTCGTCGAGCGGGAAGGCTACTTTTGTGTGGCAGACGCCGCAGTACTGGCCGGCGATTATCTTCATCATGTTCATCTCGGGGTTGCCGCCCTTCTGTTGCTTGAATATGGCGGTGTGGCAGGTGGCGCAGTCGATCTGGTCGGTGTGGGGCTTATGCGGGAACTTGACGTCCGGCGGGTGAGGCGCGAACTTCGCCGCCGGTATTATTATGTCGAGGTCGAGGGACTGCAGATCGTCTTTGCCGCCAGGCAAGGGCCCGGCCTTTATCTTCTTTTCGGCGAGCGCCTTTACCCAGTCGACCTTATTGCCGAAGTGGTCTGCCGGCAGGCCCTTTACCGCGTCTTCGAACTTCCTGTTCTCCCTGGCGTCAAGCCCGTATGAGTGGCAACGGCCGCACTCGGTCGCCGCGAACGCGGCCTTGCCGTTATGGCACTCGCCGCAGTATTTGCCGGCCTCGATGTCGGCTTGCGTAACGCCCGTCGTGTTGGATTTGAGCTTGAAGCCGATGTCGGTATGGCACGCCTTGCACGAGTATTTGTCCCTGTGCGCCCAGTGCGGGAATACGACGGGTTTCACCTCTGTCGAGGACGCGGTGGACCTGTTCATGAGGACCGTGCCGTGGGCGGAGGGCGGCTTTATCTTCCTGAAGTCCGTCTCTTTCGTGACGTCGCCCTGCGCCAGGGCGCTGGACGCGATTACTGCGGACGCGGCAAAGGCAACGAGGACCGCGAGCGGCCTTACGATAACTTTACTTCTCACTTCCTACCTCCGTTAGTTCTTCCGTCAATATCCGGCATGGCACGAGGCGCAGAGTTTAGTGAAATCGACCCGGAGCATCTTGCCGTGCCTGGACTTGTTATGCGGCTCGTGGCATGTGTAGCAGACCATCTCCCCGTCATCGGTCAGGGGGAGGGACGCGGGCACCCGTATCCTCGGCATCTTGCCTATGGGGTGTCTCGTCACCGGGTGGTTCCCGACGTTCCCCGGATGGCACTTCGTGCAGGTGGTGACCGGGTCGAGGTTAAGGAGCGGAGGCTCGGCCTTGTGGCAGACCGAGCAGAACTCCTTTCTGGAAAAGTCGTGCGGGCTCTCGGCGGCCCGCCCTTCCTCGGATGAGGAAGGGCCCGGCATTATTACCAGCAGTAAAAAGAGCGCGGCCGTTGCCGGAAAAAATATCTTCGCCGAAAGGAACGCCGCCGGCACGGAGCGGGTGAGGCCCGATTGTGTCTTCTTCATATTAATCCCGGGAGGTTTTTAGCCCCTTCCGCCATGAAAGCGGGCTTGTCGTTTTTAACCTGGGCCAGAATACCCTGCGCCTTTTCATGCCCGCCCCTTTTAATTAGAGCAGTCGCCTATGGTGTTGCAGTTATAGTTCGCCGCGTTCCCGTTTGTGAAGGACGTAAAGTTGTAGTTGCAGACCTTGTCGGTCGCCGGGGTCACTGTCCTGAACCACATCTGCGCGGCCTGGAGCGTCGTCGGACGCGTGTAGGACTCCACGCACGCGCCGTTCATCATCCTGTATCCGAGCGCGTCCGAGCCGGCCTGGGTCCCTGCGGCCATGTTCGAGCCGTGGATGCCCTTCATAGCGTTGGTCGTTGAGTCGTAGGCCCCGCCGTGGCAGGTGAGGCAGAGGATGCCGAACTTGTTTCCGCTATTCCCGGTGGAGGCCCCGCTTGCGTAAAACGGCGAGCAGTTGACCCCGGGGCACCCGCTCAGCCCGTCGACCGGGTGGGTTACTCTCGCGTAGTCGCGGAGCAGTTTGCCGTTTCCGTCGGTCGCGGCGCTTATATAATTCTCGTCGCCGTAGACCTCGCGTCTGTGGCAGTTATAGCAGAAGTTGACGAGGGTGCCGGACCCGGTCTCGTTTCTCCGCAAGACCCATTTTTCGCTTGAGCCGTGGGGTCCCTTGGGGTCCGAGGAACTGTGCGACCCGTGGCAGTCGGAGCAGGTGATGGTGGAATCGTGCGTCACATTGTAGAAGCCGGTCCTCGCGCCGAAGCCGGGGAAGTCCATGTACCTGAAGGTGTTTGTGAGCCCGAGGCTGTTCGCCGGCCAGTTCGGGTTGGCAACGACCGTCGGCTGGTTCTTGCCCTGGGCGAAGACCGGGTGGAAGGCCATGTTGTTTATGTTCATGTCGGCCGTTATGTCGGACTCGGAGACTATGGAGCCGTCGGCGTTGCCGGACGGGACGTTCGGAGGCAGCGCCCCGTAAGAGTAATAGGAGTGGCATTTTACGCAGAGATAGCCTTCGAGGTTGTCGGCCCCCGGCGTTTGCGTCGTAAAGTCCACCGCGGTATAAACGAGCGCGGAGTTCCCGGCCGTCCCCCAGGGAGAGGGCTTGGCGCCCCAGCCGCCGAGGAGGTTCGCCCCGATGATGTTGCCGTTCGTGCCGCCGACTGTGTGGTTGCCGGACTTTACGCCGTGGCCGTTATGGCAGTCGGCGCACTCGGCGTGCCTGTTGGTCCCGAGGTTGGAGGCGGACTCCCTCGCCGGTTCTCCGGCGGCCCCCCTTGAAGGCAGGTGCGCGCCGTAGGTCCCCTTGACGTCATGCTTGTACGTGTAGTTGAAGAGCGAGTCCATGTTCAGCGTTGCCACGTTCCCGTTATGGCAGTTAAGGCAGGTGTACTCCTCGTCGACTATCTGTCCGCTTCCGGGGTCCGTCCCCTTAAGGAGCGTCTTTCCCGGCGCCCCGCCGTGGGAGCGGTGGCAGGCGAGACAGCTCTGCGAAGCTGGCGTGTCGTCAGAGTAGCCGACTGACCCCATGTCCTCGTGCCATGGGTTTACCCCCGAGCCGTTCCATATCGCGGTGGATGTCTGGTGTATCGACGGCATCGTCGTCCAGTACCGCTTGTCATGGCAGTTCGTGCAGAGTCCGCCGTTAGAGAGGCTCGCCACCATGAATTTGGGGAACGCGGTCCCGTGAGGGTCGTGACAGCTCGTGCACTGCACCATGTTGGAGGAGTCGAGTCTTACTTCCGGGGGGAGCGTCGTATTGTCTTTTATTTCGGTATTGGACGGGTACGCGAGCGAGTACTCGAATGATATCGGGTGGTCGTCCTTAAGATCCGTCCCTATGTAGGCGGTCGATGTCGAGCTTATCTTCCCGGCGAGGATGCCCGCGCCCGTAACGTCTACGGTGCCGGACGTCGCGGCGCCGGGGAGGTTGAGGAGCGACCCTATGGCGATAGTGCCGTCATGGCAGGACAGGCAGAGCTTGGAAGACCCCGTCGGTTGACCGAGCGCGGGGGCGTTCGGGCTCTTGGTGGCCGCGAGCGTCTGGCTCTCGTAGACGTTGTACGTGGCGCCGGTGTCCTGTTTATTCCAGCCGGGGCTCGCGGGTAGCGCGTTATGGGGGGTGTGGCAGAAGACGCAGACCTCGCTCGTATCCGCCGATTTAACGTTGCCGGAGGAGAGGAGGCCGAAGTTGTGCTTGGTGCCGGCTACCGTCGCCGGCGAAGGCGCGGCGGATAAGACGATGTACGCGGCGCTTGCGGCCACTGCCGTTGCCATGACGGGGAGCCTGTACCCGGTCCGCCTGAAAAATGAATAGAGTGGAATACGGGAGATCAACCCTGAAAGCCATTCCACGTTGGGGTGCCTCATCTTTAACCAGCTCACTTCCCGAAAAAGTGTTTTTGTGCTTTAGATGTGGCCGTGATACTCGAAGACCTGAATGCGCTTGTTGTAGGAGTCCGATACGTATATCTTGTCGGCGCTGTCTATGAAGACCCCGGAGGGGAGCCAGAACGAGCCGTATTCCCTGCCGAGGCGTCCGAAGTTCAGGAGAAAATTCCCATTTCTATCGAATATCTGGACCGTGTCGAAGATGGCGTCCGCTACGTAGATGTTCCCCTCGTTGTCGACCGAGACGCCCTTGGGCCTGCCGAAGTCTCCGGTGCCGTCGCCGTGGCGTCCGAACATGGAGAGGAATTGGCCGTTTTTCCCGAATATCTGTATCCTGTAGTTCATAGTGTCGGCGACGAAGAGCTCGCCGTGCTTGTCTATGAATATGTCTACCGGGTAGTTGAACTCGCCGGCCTTGTTACCCCAGCGTCCGATGGCCTTAAGGAGCCTGCCCTTTAAATCGTAGACCGCGACCTCGTGCCTCGCGGTGTCGCTTACGTAAACGGTCTTTTCAGCCTTGTCGACGGCGATACCCGTAGGCCTTTTTCCCGCCGGGAACCCGTAAAGGTACTTGCCCTTGGAGTTGAAGACGAGGACTTTGTTCTTGACCGAGTCGGTCGCGTATATGTTGTCCTCGGCGTCGACCGCGACCGCTATGGGGGATTCCAGGTTGTCGTCCCCGGTCTCCTCGATAAAGGAGTACTTGTTCTTTTTGGCGTCGTAGACGTGCAGTCTTTTGAGCGCGGTGTCCGCGACGATTATCCGTCCTGTCGAATCGACCGTTATGCCGTAGGGCTTGACCATCTGGTCGGCCCTGGGGCCGAGGAGGAACTCGGCGATCTTCCTGAAGAAGCCCTTGTTAGCGCCTATGTCTTCAGGCCTCGATATGGCCTTGGACCAGGAGACCCTGGCGGGCTCGGGCGGGGAGGGCCATATAAGGGGCTTCTGCGGGGTAGTGGCCGTCTCCCTGACCTCGTTCTCCGTCGTTGCGCACGCGGAAAGCAGTACGAGGAGGAGCAACATGGCCCCGAAGAGGGGGAACACCCTTGATGTCATTATCCTCTTTGCGTCAGTCATAATGGTCCGTGGTGACGGGTCAAGACGTTTTTAACAAAGGCGCGCATGGCGCGACGCCGGCCGATTCCGCCGCGCGCCTGATTACGATAAGTTCATTTAAGAAGGACCTGCGTAGGAGCGCCCCCCCTCCCCCCCATCTCTCCGGCAGGTGCCCAGGTCTACTTCCTGTGGCAGTACTGGCAGATGTCGAGGCCCGCGGAGCGGAGCCTCATGCTGTAATCGCCGCCCCAGTCGGCCCTGCCGACGAGGAGACCCCTCTCGTGCGGGTTGTGGCATGTGGAGCAGATGATCTTGCCGGACTTCGGGTCCAGAGGCAGTATCAACGGTATCTCCTTTTTCGCGAGCCGGAGGCTCATTATTATGTTCTTGGAAGGGACCACAAGGTGGTCGGGCGCCACATAGCCGCTCATCGTCGCGCTCACGCCTTCGGACCCGGGGTGGGCCCTGACCGTATGACACTGCCTGCAGAGCTGATTCGGGTCTTCGTCAAAGCGGAGATTTACGTCCTTGATGGACTTTTCCTTCTGGACGTCGGGGACGTTCTTGTGGCAGATGAGGCACGTACCCCAGAGCACCTCCCCCTCGTCGTTTATCTGCTCGTGGGGGTTGATTATCGTGGAGAGGGCCTCGCTCCTCTCGTAAGGGGGCGGGGTCTCCTTGGGCAGTTCGGACTTCTCGGCCGCGTAAGACGAGACTGCCGCGAAAAGTATCAGCCCCCCGGCCATGAGCGGTCTTATAAGGGCTTGGATTCTTTTTGACATCTTCATTTTCCTGTGTTTTTCCGGAACACCCGGTCTTGCGCCTATTTCGAAAAGGCGTAGACCGACCCGTCCCCGGAGCCTATGTAGAGGTTATTGTCGACCACGGCGGGGGAGGAGTGTATCCCGCCGCCTGTGGCGTACTTCCAGAGTATGGAGCCGGTCTTCGCGTCGAGCGCGTAGACGTTGCCGTCCCCGGCGCCCGCGTATACCGTCCCGTTGCCCGCTACAACAGGCGTTGAGTTTATCTCGGCGGGCAACTGCCAGTCGGAGACCTCTGCCCCGTCGTTCCTGTTATACGCCCTTATGTGCCCGCTCTTGAAGGCTATGTATATGCGGTCACGGGCGACGACCGGGGTAGCGTAGATCATCTCCGTTGAGATCCCCCTCCTCCAGACGAACTTGCCTGTCTTGGCGTCTATTGCGTAGAAGTTCCTGGACAAGGAGGCCACGTATACGATGCCGTCCTTTACGACCGGGGTCGCGTAGACGGCGGAATCCGTCCTCGCGGACCAGTGCCTGCCGCCGCTTTTGGCCGAGGCGGAGTAGACTATGCCGTTCTTGCCCGCTATAAATATGGAGCCGTCGGCGTAGGCCGGGGAGGCGTATACCCCGCTGTACTTGTCGTAATCCGGGAGTTTCATCCTCCAGGCCCTCTTGCCGTCCGAGACGTTAAGGGCGTAGAGGTAGAGGTCGTTGGAGGCGATGAAGACGAGCCCCTCCGAGACCGTCGGCGAGGTGAGTATCCTGCCGTCGGTCTTGTGCTTCCAGGCGAGAGCGCCCGTGGCTGACTCGATGGCGTAGACGAAGCCGTCCTTTGAGCCGAAGAAGACCTTTCCGCCCTCGACGGCAGGCGACGAGAATACCTCGCCGTCAGTCGCGAACGACCAGGCGCTCTTGCCTGTCTCGGCGTTTATGGCGTAGAGGTTCTTGTCATACGAGCCGACGAAGACCTTGCCCTCGAAGACGGTCGGGGACGAGTATACCGGCCCCTTTGTCTCGAACCTCCATTTAAGGGAGAGCGGCGGCTGGACGGCTCGTTCGACGTAGGATGAGCGCGCCGGGGTCTTCAGAAAGCCCGCCCAGTTCTCGGAGCGCGCCTCTGCTCCGATGAGGAACGACCCGGCTGTTAAGGCCGCGGCCGCGATTCCGATGGCTGTTTTTAGATGGCGCATAGTCCCTTTCCGTTCGTTCGTGGTTAGGCGGGCCGTAAGTACGGCCCGCGCAGGCGATCGACATGAGCTGGCCGTCCCGGGCCGCATTGTGGAGGGGCCGGGATGATGAGACCGGTAATTTACGGCTCTGACGGTTTCGCTCCGCCCGACGCGTTTTCGAAAAAGCCCGGTTTAACCGCCGGGCCTTTCAAGACCCGTTCAGACCTTGAGCTTGTCGAGCGCCCTCTCGGTCTTTATGCGCGCCTCGGTGATGCCGCCGAGCGCGCGCTTGAGGCCGCCCGGCTTCTTTTCAAGCCTCCCGTAAGCCTCGTCGAGCCTTTCCGCCGACTCTTTCAATGAGCTGAAGGGGACGGAGAGCGAGGCTGTCATCGCGTTGAACGCCTCTGAAAGCCCGACGGCGACCTTGTCTTCCATGAGGCGGGACGTAAAATCCCCTTCGGCGGTTTTCTTCAAGGCCTGTTTGAACTTTAGGAGCGGCAGTTCCACTCTCCGCGTAAGGACATACCCGAGGACCGCCGAGATGACGATGATAAGCGGTATGATTATGAGGCTTAACTTCCAGAGGATCGGGACGGCTATCTCGGAGGTCGTCCTTATCCTCAGATGGATTCTATATAACTCCGAGGTCAATTCCCTGTCAATTAAAAAATAAACAAGGAGGAGGTTCAGAAAATAGCCCAGAAACACGGCGATCGAGAACCCGGCTATGAACCGCCCCTGGAGCCTCTTCTTGATGAAGAAACTGCGCCTGCGGTACTTGGGAAAGGCATTTGCGCTCATAGGCCTCTTGAGGTTAACATAAATACATCCTTCAATCAACCTTGCCGAAAATATAAACCAACCACATTAAACAGCCCTTAACCCGCCATTAATTATTATCTGCCGCGCGCGCCCTTACTTAACATGGCAGGCGAGGCAAAGGGCGCTTTTTTCGTTCGACATGACGAGCTCGCTGTGCTGTTTGGAGTACGGGTTGTGGCAACTGCCGCACCCGACGAGCCCTCCGAAGAGCTTTATCTCGGGGGGCAGTTCGTCAATGTCCCTGTACGCGCCCATGTACTTGCGCTTTGTCTCGGCGTAAGAGACGCCTATGGGGTGGCTTACGCCTATGGAGTTGGCGTTGTGGAAGATGTCCACGGTACTCTCGACAAGCGTGTCCTTGGCGATCGTCGCGTCGTGGCAGGCGAGGCACTTTATCGAAAGCTCGTCGAGTACGGCGCCGAGGTCGTCCGCTATGTACTTGGTCCCGGTGGAGCTTGATACATGCGCCGTGCCCACGGATATCTTGTGCATCTCGGCCTCGAGGTCCACGTGGCAGAGCGTGCAGAGCCCCTCGCCGGAGGCCTTGGAACGCATATGGAAGTCCCCGTGGCCCTTGTCGTGTACGGTGTGGCAGGTGATGCAGGTCATCTCGTCCTTCCAGTCGAGCGGAAAGGACGAGGGGACCTTCATGGAAGGCTTCATGCCCACGGGGTGGGAGAGCTTCTCGGAGTCCTTGTGGCAACCGGTGCACATGACGGTGATGTCTTTTGTGAACGCCTGGGGTGTGTCACCCTTCTGCGGGACGGTAATGTGGCAGTCCAGGCACTTGGACTCGAAGTTATGGTAGCTGGTCCACTGGGAGAAAACGTAGCTTGCCGCCGTCAATAGGAGGACCGAGAGTATGATCGGTATATTGGTTTTCAAACTATATTACCTTAATGCCGGAAGCGGCCTTTTTAAGCCCATCTATGCCGGCCTTCAGTTCTTTAAGCGCCTTCGAGATATCATCTTCGCTCGATGAGTCGTCTTTTACGAGGGCGTAAAGCCTCTCTTCGCACCTCTCTATCTCGGCGAGGGCGTCGCGCGACGACCTTACCTTATGGTTCAGCGACCTGGCCATCTCGTTTATGTCGTCGGCGAGCGCCTCGAGCTGGTCGTTGCCCCTGAATTTAGTGTTGACGGTCAGGTTCCCGCCCGAGATGGCGTCGAGGTTCCGCTCTATCCTGAATATGGGGCCGGCTATCTTGTGCGTGAAGAAGAGCGAGATGAGCGCTATGGCGCCTGTTATGAGCGCGAGGATGAATATGGAGTAGAACGAGGCGAAGATGAGCGGGAATATGCGTATCTTCAAGTCGTAGATGGCGTATATGGCGCTACCGTAAGAGTCCCCGAGGCTCCTTGCGGTCATGAGGTAGATGAAAAAGGTGGCCGCGGACATCCCCGCGACGGTAAGGATGCAGAAGTTGAGTCCAAACTTGAGTTTGAAGGCCCTTTTTACAAAACCTGGGTTCCGCATCCAATACCGCCTCGTAAAGTCCCTGCCTCGTAAAGCCTGCGCCGGGCCCGGCCTATATCCTTATATCGGAGGAACGGCTTGAATCTCAAGCGGATTCTAACCGGGGCAGAAAGTTCCCGCATTATATCGGAAAAGGTCCTGAATGTGAAGGCATTAAGAAGGGCGCGCGCAGGTCCTTGGGCGGATGAGCGCGCGGCGCGGGCAAAAGGATTTTAAATGCCTTGAAAAAAGCCGCGCTTGCAAATATAATAAGAGGCTCTGTTTTCGGAGGCCTTCCGCGGCGACGCATTCCGCGGCGTTATGACAACAAAAAATTCGGGCATAACATAAGAGAGGAGATTCAACATGGCGAACGACAGGTTCTTAAAGGCGTGCCGGAGGGAGACATCCGACCGCACCCCGGTCTGGCTCATGCGCCAGGCGGGCCGGTACATGAAGGAGTACATGGCCATAAGGGAGAAGCACTCGTTCCTGGAGATGTGCAGGAACCCCGAGCTCGCGGCGGAGGTGACGTTGCAACCCATCAAGGCCTTTGATCTCGACGCCGCCATCATATTCGCGGACATCCTCCTGCCTCTGCCCGGCATGGGCATAGAGCTGGAATTCGCCAAGAACGAGGGGCCCGTAATAAGGAACCCGGTGAGGACGAGGAAGGACATAGACGCGGTCAGGATGATAGACCCCGAGGTCCACGTCCCATACCTCATGCAGGCGATAAAGATGGTAAAGGCCGAGCTCGCCGGCAAGGTGCCGCTCATCGGTTTCTCGGGCGCGCCCTTTACGCTCGCGAGCTATATAATAGAGGGCGAGGGGTCGAGGAACTACGTCAACACAAAGAAGCTCATGTACGGCGACCCGGAGGGCTGGAAGGCCCTCATGGACAAAATTTCCGACGTCGTCGTCGCGTACCTGAAGGCCCAGATCGCGGCCGGGGCCGAGGTCGTACAGCTCTTCGACAGCTGGGTCGGATGCCTGGGGCCCGACGACTTCAGGGAGTTCGCGCTCCCGTACACGAAAAAGGTGATAGAAAGACTTAAGGGCACGGTCCCTGTCATAAACTTCGGGACCAACACCGGGACTTTCCTTAACCTCGTCGCCGAGGGCGGCGGCGACGTCATAGGG
The DNA here is from genome assembly GCA_016212705.1 of Deltaproteobacteria bacterium. Classification (GTDB taxonomy): domain Bacteria; phylum Desulfobacterota; class GWC2-55-46; order GWC2-55-46; family GWC2-55-46; genus GWB2-55-19. The sequence goes on along the minus strand of JACREU010000006.1, from coordinate 44,580 downwards.
GTGGACTGGAGGGTGAGGCTCGACGAGGCGTGGAAGACCATAGGTTACGATCATGCTATACAGGGGAACCTTGACCCGGTCGTCCTTTTCGGCCCTGTAAAGGAGATAAGGCGGCGCGTAAAAGAGATAGTAGACATGGCGGGAGGCAGGGCGGGGCACATATTCAACCTCGGCCACGGCATCGTTCTCGGCACCCCGGTCGACAGCGTTAGGGCGGTAGTCGACGCCGTACACGAGTTCAGCGGTAAATAGGGAGGAGAAGACAATGGAAAAGAAGAAGGCATTTCTCCTCCTCGCATTCGGCGGGGCGGACTCTATCGACTCGGTGGAGCCTTTCATAAGGAACGTCCTCAAGGGCAGGCCCGTTACCCCTGAGCTCGTGGAAAAGATAAAGGAAAGATACAAGCTCATAGGCGGCAAGTCCCCGCTCCTCGACTTGACAAGGGCCCAGGCGGAATCAATCAGGGCGGTCATCGCAAGTCAGGGGCTCGATTACAAGGCCTACGTCGGTATGCGCTACTGGGACCCCTTCATAAAGGACACGCTCCGGCAGATGAAGGAGGACGGCGTGACGGACGCGGTAGCCGTCATAATGGCGCCGTTCGTGTCGCTCGTGGCCACAGGCGCGTACAACTCCGACGTCGAGGGCGCTCTCTCGGAACAGGGCAAGACGCCGTTCGTCGTGGTAACGCCGAGCTTCCATCTTAAGACACAGTTCCTTGAGACCGTCGCCGGGAACGTCAAAAAAGAGCTCGCCTCCTTCAATGACCCGAAGGACGCGCTCGTCATCTTCAGCTCGCACAGCCTCCCGTGGGTCGGGCTCGAGGGCGACCCGTATGAGATGCTCGTCAACCAGTCGGTCTCGGAAATAGTAAAGAGGATGGGCGTAAAGATTGACTACAAGGTGGCCTTCCAGTCCAAGGGCGCGGGGCCGAGGGAGTGGCTCGGGCCATCGACCGAAGACGTGATACAGGGCGCGAAGAAGATGGGCAAGAAGGGCGTGGTCGTTGTGCCGGTCGGGTTCGTAGCCGACCACATAGAGACGCTCTACGACATAGACATACTCTTCAAGGGCATAGCCGAGTCCTCGGGGCTCGTATTCAGGAGGAGCGCTTCTCTGAACACCGCTCCCGCGTTCATGGAGCTCCTCGCGTCCACTATCGTAAGCCACGGCGAACGGAGGCAGTGAAGAGGGTCGTCATAATAGGCGGCGGGATCGCCGGGCTCGCCACCGCGTACAGCCTCCGGGAGCACTCCGACGCGCCATTCGAGATAAGGCTTATCGAGCGGAAGGACAGGCTCGGCGGGAACATCAGGACAGAGCGCGCGGACGGCTTCCTCATAGAGGGCGGCCCGGACTGCTTCCTCTCCGAAAAACCCTGGGCCATGGAGCTCTGCAAGAGGGTGGGGCTCGGCGACGAGCTCCTGCCGACGAACGAGCGGAACAGGAAGACCTTTGTGCTCTCGCGCGGCAAGCTCCACGTCCTGCCGGAAGGCGTTATCCTCATGGTCCCCACGAAGATACTGCCGCTCGCCACATCGAGCCTCATATCCGTCCCCGGAAAGATAAGGATGGCCCTGGAGCTCTTCGTGCCGAAGAGGAAGGGGCAGGGGGACGAGTCCCTCGGCGACTTCGTAAGGAGGAGGCTCGGGGCCGAGGCGCTTGAGAAGATCGCCGAGCCGCTTGTCGCGGGCGTTCACGCCGGGGACCCTGAGACGATGTCGGTCCGCGCGAGTTTTCCGAAGTTCGTCCAGCTCGAAGAGGACTACGGCTCCCTCATAAAGGGGATGCTGAAAAAGATGGAGCTTTTGAAGAAAACCCACAAGACGGCGGCCGGTGCGCCAAAGAAGAGGGTCACGATGTTCATGACCCTGAAGAACGGCCTCGGCTCTCTCATAGATACCCTGCAAGAGAAGGTCTCCTCCTCGAAAGATACCGTCGTCTCGACCGGCGTCAACGTCTCAGGGGTCGAGCGCAAGGCGGACGCCTATGAGATAACGATCGAAGGCAACGAGAAAATCGCCGCCGACGCCGTAGTCATTGCCGCGCCCGCATACGCCGCCGCCTCTCTTGTAAAGTTCGATAAGGATCTCCCGGGTAAGCTCCTCACCATCCCCTATGTCTCCACGGCGACGGTATCCATAGCATTCAGGAAAAAAGACATAAAACACCCCCTGAACGGCTTCGGGTTCGTCGTCCCGAAGGTCGAGAAGAGGAAGATAATGGCCGCGACATGGACCTCGGTCAAGTTCAGCCTTCGCGCCCCTGACGACTCCGTCCTCATAAGGTGCTTCGTCGGCGGCTCCAAGGACTCCTCGCTCCTCGGCGCGAGCGACGAGGAGATGATAAGGTCCGTAAGGCAGGAATTAAAAGACATCATGGGCATAGACGCCGAGCCTGTGCTTACGCGCGTATTCAGGTGGATGAACTCCATGCCGCAGTACACCATAGGGCACGAAGAGAGGATCGATTGGATAGATGAGCGGGTCGCCGGGTACCCCGGGTTCTACCTCGTCGGGTCCGCCTACCACGGCATAGGCATAAGCGACAGCGTAAGGTACGCTGAGATAGTCGCAAAGAAGGCCCTCCACCATATCAAGGCCTCGAAGCCTCAGTAACCAGCCCCCTTATCAAGCCCCGGCGCCAGCCGTTTAAGCCCCTCCGTAGCCCTGGAGTAAATCGTCCATTGCGACAGTACGGTTATCTTGAAATCAAAATACCCCCAAACCCCCTCTTTTTTCTTCAACCCCCTGACCTGCTATAAATCTTTAGTTTAAGACGGCTAACGCCTTGTTTTTAATAAAAAAATTCAAGCAACGCCGGTTTTTTCCGATATTTTAAGTAGAAGGATCAGGGCCTCGGTCGAGGCCTCAAGGAGCGTCTATGCCGGAAAAGGTCTATAAGGTCAAATTGGGGGGCTGGAGGGTCCCCATGTCGATAGCCACCAAGACCCTCCTTGCATTCCTCCTCATAATCACGGTCCTCGGCGGGGGTTTCTATTATTACGCCACCCATACCCTCTCAAGAGAGACTGACAGGGAGGCCGTCGATTCGCTCAAATCCAACCTCAAGGGGGCGCTACGCCTCTATCAGATGAGGATGGAGCAGATGAAGCTCGGCATGTTGCAGGCAGGGTCCGAGGAGGCCGTAAGGGAGGCGGTCGCGAGGCGGGATTCCGCCGGGCTAAAGAAGCTCCTTGACGGGTACGCCGCCTCCAGGGGCTACGTCGACCTTTGGGCCGTCGTCGGCCCGGACGGGCGCGTCATCGCGAGGAGGAACGGCAGGACCGGCGACATCCTCGATGTGAACGGCATAGTCGCAAGGGCGCTGTCCTCGGCAGAGCCCGTCACCTCCACGGAGACGGTTACAAGGGACTTCCTTGCAAAGGAGGGCGCGGAGCTCGCATCCGGGGTCGAAGGCGGCGCCCTCATGCAGATAGCGGTGACCCCGGTTGTAAACGGCGGGAGGTCTTCGGGCGCGTTCGTAACCGGTATACTCCTTAACGGGTACGAATGGCTGCCGAGGGCCATATACGAGAACTATAACGTGACATCGGCCATAATCGCGGACACCGAGAGGGAGGCGCGCGTAATAGCCTCTACGTCGGTCTCAAGGCCCGTCTTAGGCCCCATGTCGGCGCTCCCCGAAGACATAGGGGCGAAGGTGCTGAGTAACGTCCCGTACGCCGGGGCGACACTCCTTGAAGGGGTTGAGGCGTTCCTCGCCATCGAGCCGCTCACAAGAGCCGACGGAAAGGTCGTCGGCGCGCTCGCCGTAGGCATATTCGGGTCCGAGGTAAGGCACAACCTCGTGGAGATGAAGAAGAACATACTCCTCGTCACCTGCCTCGGGGTCGTATTCAGCCTCATATTCGCCGGCCTCTCCTACCGGGACACGGTAAAGCCCATAAGCGCCATCACCTCCGCGATGGACGAGACCGCGAATGGGAACCTGAACGTCAGGGTGGAGGTAAGTACAGGTGACGACTTCGAAAAGATAGCCGACGGGTTCAACCAGATGCTCGGCTCCATACAGCTCCGGGAGAAAAGGCTCAACCGCTTCAACGAGCTCTCGAAGATACTCATCCAGAGCAACGAGCCGGAGGCGCTCCTCAGAAAGGCGCTCGGGCGCACTATAGAGCTCACGAACTCGCACATGGGGGCCGTCTACATACACGACGAGGCTAACGAGTTATTGAAACCCGTCGCCTCCTTCGGCGCGGGCGAGGGAGAGGTGAGGACCTTGAACTTCGGCGAGGGGCTCGCCGGAAAGTGCGCGCTCGAAAGGAAGACCGTTCTCCTTGAGGGCATAAATGACGCGAACCTCTCGGTAGAGACGGGGTTTACGAAGATAATGCCGTCAGGGCTCGCCTGGTTCCCCATGATCTGCAAGGAGAAGCTCTCGGGGGTATTCGTCCTCGGCAGTCTGCACCCCTATAACCCCGATGAGGTGCTTCACATAGAGTATCTCGTCGCCCAGATAGCGATCGCGCTCGACAACGCGCTCATCCACAAGGAGCTTGAGAAGCTCTCGGTCACGGACCCGCTGACCGGGCTGTACAACAGGAGACACCTCTTCGACGTGCTCTCGGCGGAGTTTTCAAAGGCCAAGCGCTACCGCCACCAGCTCGCCGTAATGATGATAGACATAGACAACTTCAAGTCCATAAACGACACGTTCGGGCACCAGCAGGGGGACAGGATACTCGCCGAGCTCTCCGGCATACTCAAGGCAAAGACCCGTACTACGGACGTCTGGGCGCGCTACGGCGGCGAGGAGTTCATGGGGTTCGTCACTCATTGCCCGCCGGACGGGATGGTGGTCCTCGCCGAGAAGGTGAGGAAGGCGGTCGAAGAGAATATGTTCTCAGGCATGAACGGCCGGAAGGTGACCGTATCGATCGGCATAGGGTTCTTCCCGTCCGAGGAGATAAGGACGATGGAAGACCTCATAAAGGCCGCTGACGACAACCTATACAGGGCGAAGAACAGGGGCAAGAACATGGTCGTAATCGAGGAGGCGCTCAAAGAGGCTTGCTGAGGTAAAAAACCGGTCGAAGCGTCCGTGATGAATAAAAAAGACCCCGCCCTGCGCGGGGTCTTTTTGTTTTCAGCGGCATCGGTTTTAATGTCCGGAGGCCGCGTCCGGGCGTTTTGATGAGAAAAAACCGCTATCGCCTCTGAAAGCGCAAAAAAAAGAGTGGCTTGGCGCGTTTTCTCAAGCTATAATCTCTTAACCTTAATAAGCGTTTTCTTTAAAACCCCGGCAAAACTTCCCGGCCGTCCCGTTGAATTCCGTATATGCGGATCAAGATAAAAATAGTAATCCTCATAGTAACGACGCTCGCGCTGGTCCTCTTCGTAGCCGCCTATTACACTCAAAGGGCGGTGGAGAGGGACCAGGAGGGTCTGCTCCTCGAGGACGCCGCCAAGATAGTCAAGGAGGTGGAGTCCTCGATAGCGGCCGCAGGCGATGGGGCAGAGAGGCTCCGCCAGAGGAGCGTCGAGGAGATGGAGTACTTAGGCTCCTTCCACGTCCTCTCCGAGGACGCCGCAAAGCCCTCCCCGGACCCGGACCTGAGTGAGGCGAAGAGGGGCAGGATAAGGGCGGGCCTGGGCGAGGGGCTTGAAAAGCTCCTGTACCTCTCCAACCATATAACGCGGGTAGACATCGTCCTCTTCGAGCAGGACGGCACCCTGTCCCCGTTCTTCTCGAAGATAAAGAGGCAGGCCGCACAGACACAGCTGACGCTCGATTACATAAACCAGGTCAAGGACGGCAGGCCCGTCGTCGTGCAGGAGGCCGAGGACGATTTCAAGTACCTGAGCGTCCTCATGCCGGTAAGGTACGGCGAACTCATTATCGGCATGGCCGGGGTAAAGGCCTCGAGCGAGGCGGTGAACACGCTCCTCACCTCGAAAAAACAGACGACGCTCGCCGTGGCGCTCATCGCCGTGGCGATCATCACGGGGGTCCTGATACTGTCCATGAACCAGATGGTCAACAGGCCCATACAGAACCTCCTGTCCGCAATCTCTGAGGTAAAGGAGGGCAACTTAAGGGTCGCTGTCGCCTCAACGGCGAACGACGAGCTCGGGCTCCTCTCGGAGCACTTCAACTCGATGGTCGACACCATCCGCCGGTCCTCGGAAGAAAAGGAGTTCCTGCTTAAGGAGATAAACAGGCAGAACGACGAACTGCAGACCGGGGTCCGGGAGGCGACCGAGGAGCTCCTGAAAAGGAACGAGGACCTCGTCCTCGCCAACCAGTCGATTTACGACATACAGAAGAAGCTCGGCCACTCGAGGAGGCTCGCGGCAGTGGGCCAGCTCGCGGCGACGGTCGCCCACGAGCTCGGCACGCCCCTCCATTCCGTCTCCGGGCATCTCCAGCTCCTCATGGAGGAGCCGGGGCTCGCGAAAGACTCATTGAGGCGGCTTACCATCATGCAGTCCCAGGTCGAGAGGATAATAACGAGCATACAGAACATACTCGATACCACGAGACAGCCGGAGTCGAGGCCGGGATTCGTTGACCTGAACGAGGTCATCGAGGACCTCTCCATACTCGTCATGCCGGAGACTATTTCAAAGGGCATTAGGGTCACGAAGACATTCGCGCCGGACCTGCCGCTGGTCTACGGTTCGAGGTCGAAACTCGAAGAGGTATGCCTTAACCTCATCGATAACGCCATAGACGCGCTCCCCGGCGCCGGTGCGATAACGATTACCACGAGGAGGGTCGCGAGCCCCGAGGGGCTTATCCTCAAGACCGAAGGGCTCCGGAGGGTCCACTGGGCAGAGGTCGCGATAGAGGACAACGGCAGGGGCATACCGGAAGCGCTACTCAAGGATATTTTCAAGCCCTTCTACACGACAAAGGCCCACGGCAAGGGTACGGGGCTCGGGCTCGCCATCTCGCAGGAGATAGTCGCCGGGTACCACGGTTTTCTGACGGTCGAGAGCGAACCGCAAAAAGGGAGCGTCTTCAGGGTGCTCCTGCCATCATTGGAGAAGATCACGGTATGAAAGCGCATTCGATCCTCGTAGTAGACGACGACCTTGTGGCCGCCGAGCTCCTCGCCGAGGTGCTCTCCAGGGAGGGTTACCGGGTCGAGCTCGCGACAAGCGGCGAAGAGGCGGTGAAGAAAGGCGAGGCTGAACGCTTCGACCTCGTCATCACGGACCTGCGCATGCCTGAGTTCGGAGGGCTCGACGTGCTCGACGCCTTCAAGCGCATGAGCAGCGACACGATGACCATAGTCATAACCGCCTTCGGCTCGTTCGAGACGGCGATAGAGGCGATACAGAACGGGGCCTACGACTATATCGTAAAGCCCTTCAAGATGGACGACATAAAGCAGAAGGTGGCGAGATGCCTCGAACAGAAGGCGCTCCTTAAGAAGAACGCGCCGGCCGTGCCGGCGACCGAGGGGTTCGCCTTCAAGACGATCATCGGGTCGAGCCCGAAGATGCTCGAGATATACAAGACAGTCGCCCGCGTCGCGGCCAGCGAAGTACCGGTCCTCATCCAGGGAGAGAGCGGCACGGGCAAGGAGCTCATAGCAAGGGCGATACACGACAACAGCCCGCGCTCCAAAGAGCCGTACATCGTCCTGAACTGCGCGGCCTTCCCTGAGAACCTCCTTGAGAGCGAGCTATTCGGGTACGCGAAGGGGGCCTTTACAAACGCGCTCACGGATAAGAAGGGGCTCCTTGAAGAGGCGAGCGGCGGGACGTGTTTCTTGGACGAGATAGGCGACATGCCGCTGAACCTGCAGGTAAAACTGCTCCGCGTACTTCAAAAGGGAGAGATACGGAGGATCGGCGCGAACCAGAACATCCCGGTCTCTGTCAGGTTCCTCGCCGCGACCAACAAGGACCTCCTATCGATGGTGAAGGCCCGGCAGTTCAGGGAGGACCTCTTCTACAGGCTCCACGTCGTTACGATAACCCTGCCGCCGCTCCGCGAGCACCCCGAGGACATACCTCTCCTCGTCGACCACTTCTTCCAGAAGGCGATAAGCAAGACGAAGAAGGACGTCCACGGGATATCGAAGGAGGCGATGGACACGCTCGTCCGGTTCAACTGGCCGGGGAACATCCGGGAGCTCGAGAACGCGATAGAGAGGGCGCTGGCGCTTACCTCAAACAAGGTCCTCCTGCCGTCCGACATCCCGTCAGAGCTGCACGGCGCGGAAGCGCGGTTTGCCGAGGAGAGACCCGGTACGCTCCGGACGCTCGGGGAGATAAAGATCGATTACATCGAGCAGATACTCAAGCACACCGGAGGCAACCAGAACATGGCCGCCGAGATACTCGGCATAGACAGAAAAACCTTGTATAGGATTCTCAAGAGGGCGAAGGGGGAGGGTGTAGAGGGGGAAGAGGAGGAGTAGGGGGGGGGAGGAGGTCTTTAACGGTTGAGTGTAGCGGTGTGATTCCGCGAAACAGTATGGAAGGGTGGGCTCGGCCTGCCGTTTAAATCCTTAATGGCCTTTGCACGCCGCCTGATATAAAAGGCTCATTAGAGCCGGCCTGTTCAGGTCGGTTTTTTAATCAAGAACAAGGGCGCCTCGAAAAAATTTCAAACACGAGTCCTTTGCCTCAGCGCCCCTGTCTTTGAGGGTCGTAAAATTTAAGCAAAAGAAAACCCGAGCAACTCATATCCCCGTGGCATGCGATCAGAATCCTTTCAAGCCTTAATCTAATTTCTCACGGGTTGCGGGTTGAACACAAAGCTTATCCCATGCGCCTTGTATGCGTCCCTGATGGCGTTGGTCGCCAGCTTATATGATTTGTCGAGCTCCTCGAGACAGCCGTAATAGTTGTTCTCCTCGAGCGCGGCGTTTGAGACCATGAGCGAGTCCTGGGCCTCGACCAGCATCCTGAACGCGCCCTCGTCCGGGAACCTCCTCAATATCCGCTCCGCCGTGTTGATGAACACAACGGCCTCATCCATATTTTTCTTTATGGTGGATTCCTTGCGCTCCGTCTCCCTTTTCTCGCTCTGGAAGGATTCCTCATACATCACGAGCTCGCGCGTCTCCCAGTTCTGATCGTTCGATACGAGTATCATAGCGTGCGTGGCTAACTGGACGACCTCAATGAAATCTTCGACCGAATAGGTGAACTGCCCGGAGTCGTAATGGAATATCCCCTCCTTCATCATAAGCTGCGCGTTTTTCAAAAGCGCGGCCGCCTCCTTGTTGTCGCCTTGAGCAACTATCTTCTCGGCTGATTTGAGGTAGGACTTGCTGTTATCCATCTTTGTCAAGACATCGTTTTTTGCCCTGGTATCAGATTCGGTGTTCGCGCCCTTATGCTCGGGGTGGTCGTCGGCCATTGCGGCCGCGGTCAAAAAAATCGCCAGCAGAAAGATGATAAGGATAGATTTTTTCGCCATGGAACACCTCTCTTTAACCAGCCGGAACGCCAGGCTGGGTCGTTTTCAGGAGTCATAATACTACCGCGCCCATTAAAAAATTATTAGACCCGAAGCCCCGCCCCTTTCTTGACGGCAGACTCCGGGAGAGTGGAGTTTTTCACCCCCACTCTATCCTTCCCCTATCAGGGGGAAGGGGGTAAAATCACAAAAATGCAAAAATATCAAAGGCTTGTGATTTTTCCGGGCCGATTGCAGGCAAGCGGGCCGAGCCCTTCGGGTCTTGGATCCCAGGATTTAATAAAGTCTTAACCTTCAGGCTGATATAAGTTGTTTATACGTTGTAGAAGGGTAAGAGGCATGGACAAAAAATCGGATTCCAAAAAGGCAAAAAAAGGCTCTATCGTAAAGTGGCTGTTCATAGTCCCAATTTCAACGGCCATCGTCATCCTGGGCTATGAGAGCCTGACGCAACATTATTACCCCGCGTACAGTATCCTGAGCGCGTTACATCGAAGCGGCCTCCTCATCTCTTTCCCGGCCCTGCACAGGCCGAGCCGTGGCATATGGCTCCCCCTGGGGTGGCTGGGCGGCGCGATGATGTGCTCTCTCATGCTCTACAGCCTCCGAAAAAGGGTGCACCATTTAAACCGTCTCGGCTCCTTAAGGATATGGCTCCTCGTCCATATATTTCTTGGTCTCATGGGGCCCACGCTTATCGTTTTCCATACCACCTTCAAACTCAACGGCATAGTGGCCACGAGCTTCTGGGCGATGATCACCACGATGTGCTTCGGCATACTGGGCAGGTACATCTATGTCCAGATACCTCGCTCGATAAACGGCACGGAGCTCAAGTCTGGCGATATAGATTCCATGGTCGAGGGGCTGGACAAGGACCTGGGAGAGATGTTGCCGGACGCCAAGCTCTCGGGTATGTTGGAGAAGATAATCGCGCCTGGCGCGGGGGCAACGGACCTGAATCCCTTAAAGGCGCTCTTTTTCTACATCCGGAACGACTTCGGGAACATGTACCGTATCTTCGAGCTGAAATCGAAGCTCAAAAGCCAATACAACCTCCCGGGCAGTGCGCGCCGCGAGATAATCTCGGTCTTCAAAAAGAAGGCATCGCTCGTAAGGAAAAGGAGCTTCCTGAAAACCTCGCAAAAGCTCCTCAACTACTGGCATGTGATACATATACCGCTCGCCCTACTGATGTTCTTTATAATGTTCCTGCACATCGCGGCCTACTTCATATTCAGACCGACGGTCTAAAAGGATGCCGAAAAAGCCCTTCAATGGAGTGCACGGCAGGGTTATTCTGAACGGACTGCCGATGCGTCCTTTCATATTGGCGGCGCTCGTCCTCTGCGCGTTCGCTTGCATCTCGCCGGCCAGCGCCATCGGGGCCGACACGACGGGCTGGCTATTCAGCCCCGGCGAGCTTTCGAAAAAACACGCCAAATACGAAGGCATGGGAAACTGCACCCTATGCCACACCGTGGGTAGCGGCGTCACAGACGCGAAGTGCCTGGAGTGCCACGATAATCTCGCCGAGCGCATAAATAGGAACGAGGGCGTGCACGCGCGCTTCAAGGACCCCTGCATAACTTGCCACGCCGAGCACCAGGGGAAAGACCACAGCCTCATAAATATAAAAGAGAAGGAGTTCAAGCACGACCTTACGGGCTTTATCCTCAAGGGCAAGCATACCGCGCTTGAGTGCAGGAAGTGCCATAAAACGCAGGGCGTCTACTCGGGCCAGGTAAGGGAATGCGTATCGTGCCACAAGGACAAGCACGAAAAACAGCTCGGGACCGACTGCGCGAAGTGCCACGAGCCGGAGGGGTGGAAGGAGAAGCTGAAATTCAGCCACGACAAGGACAGCAGATTTACCCTTAAAGGGGCCCACACAAAGCTCTCATGCGCTAAATGCCATGTGAACGGGCGTTTCAAGCTGGAGTACAATAGTTGCGGCACCTCCGACTGCCACGGAGACAAACACAAGGGCCAGTTCGGTAGAAGAGAGTGCACCGAGTGCCACAAGAGCACGATGGAAAAATGGGACTTATCCGACTCTTTCGACCATTCGGTCGCGTCCTTTGTACTCAAGGGAAAGCATGCGAAGCTCGTCTGCGCCAAATGCCATGTTAACAAGCGGTTCAAGCCCCTGGAGCACTCGACTTGCGGCGCCGCCAACTGCCACGGGGACAGGCACAAGGGGCAATTCGGTCAAAAGGAGTGCACGGAGTGCCACTCGAAAACTATAGAGTCGTGGAGCGCCAGGGACACGGTCGAGCACTGGAAGATGAACTTCAGGCTCCGGGGCCGACACGACCAGATCGAGTGTACCAAGTGTCATGTAAACGGCAAGTTCAAGTCCCTGGAGCACGGCAGTTGCGGTATTGCCAGCTGTCACGGGGATTTTCATAAAGGCCAGACAAATAACAAGGCGTGCACTTTTTGCCATCTGGACGACATCGTCTCCTGGAAGATACGGGGCATATTCGACCATTCCAGGGTCTCGGAATTTGAGCTGAAGGGGCGGCACGCGAAACTCGAGTGTGGCAAATGCCACAAGAAGGGGCATTTGAAGCCCCTGGAGCATGGTAGCTGTGGTGTCGCCAACTGCCACGGGGACAGGCACAAGGGTCAGACCGGGGACAAACCCTGCCTCGAATGCCACGACAAGGCGTCCTTCAATTGGAGGATATACAAGGACTTCGATCATGCCGTGAAAACGGGCTTTGAGCTCAAGGGCAAGCACCTGAAGGTTGAATGCGCCAAGTGCCACGCAAAAGGGCACTTGAAGCCCCTGGAGCACAAGACATGCGGCGGCGAGGGGTGCCATTTCCACGACCACAGGAAGAAGGTCGAAGGAAAGACATGCGCGGATTGCCACGACCGCGACTCTAGCACATGGAATGTCCCGTCCGAGGTCTTCGACCACGGTAAAGAGGCCAAATACGCGCTTGCCGGCAGGCACGCCGAGGTATGGTGCTCGCAATGCCACAAGTCGGGGAAGTTCAAGTTCGAGGGGTGCGTCAGCTGTCACGGGCCAAAAGACCCGCATGAAAAACTGCTCGGCGCGAAATGCGACAAGTGTCATACGCCTGAGGGCTGGAAAAAGACGTCGTTCGACCACGACAGGGATACGACATTCCCGCTCGTCAGGGAACACGCGGTAAAGGAATGCATCAGGTGCCACAGCACCAAGGTATTCGCCGATACGCCGAAGAAATGCGAGAGCTGTCACGGGAAGACCGGGAGCGGCAACATACTGCCGCGCTACAGAAATTACGATGGCATGCCGTAATGGGTTTCGATTTTAAGACCTATGGATTTGAGGAATGCGTTGGGGAGCTCGCCGCCGGCGAACACATAGATGTAGTCGTTCGGGACGGTCTCGACCGCCCCGGCGACGTCCAGCTTGGCTTCCTTCGGGAGTATCTCGGTCACGTTGGAATTGAGGACGAGCTTCACGCCTCCCTTCTTAACGGCCTCGTCAAGGCGCGTCTTGTTGCCTGCCTTGATGCGGCCGAAGGTGTCCTTGCGATATGAGAGTATTACTTCATTGTCCTCGGCGGCGATGGCCATAGCGGCCTCAACTGCGCTGTCGCCTCCGCCCACGACTATCACTTTTTCGTTCTTGTGCTGTGCCGGGTCTATGAGCCTGTAGGAGACCTTCGGCAGGCTTTCGCCGGGTACTCCGAGTTTTCTCGGCGTGCCCCTCCTGCCGAGGCAGAGGAGGAGCTTGCGCGTAGTGTATTCACCGCCTGCGGTCTTTACCTTGAACCCGTCGGACAGGCGCTCAACGCCAGTAAGCTTCTCCTTCGCGTTTATTTTAAGCCCCGTCTCCTGCCTGATCTTGTTCCAGAGCTCCATTATCGTCTCTTTGGTCGTCTCCCTGAACTGGACCTTCCCGTACAACGGGAGTTCCACGGGCGCGGTCATAACAATTTTGCGGACAGGGAAGTTGGCCACCGTGCCGCCGAACTCGTCCTGGTCGACGAGCATATAGCTAAGCTTTTTTTCCATGGCCTTCAGGGTCGCGCCTATTCCTGCGGGCCCCGCGCCGACGATTAGGACATCGTATGCACCGGCGGGCGCAGGCCCCGCCTCCTTCAGGCTCTCCGCCATGTTGTTCATGGCCTGCATGCCCTGGACGAGTGAATTCCTTATAAGCCCCATGCCGCCGAGCTCGCCGGCTATGTATATGCCCTTGACGTTAGTCTCGAAGTACGGGTCCACATAAGGTATCTCAACCCCCCTTTTCGCGGTGCCGAAGACGAGCGTTATCGCGCCAACCGGGCAGGCGAGCGCGCAGGCGCCGTGCCCCACGCACATCGACGCGTTTATAAGCCTCCCCTTGCCGTTTGAGAGGCCGATGACGTCCTTCTCATGGCAGGCCTTGACGCACGCGCCGCTACCGATGCACTTGTTAGGGTCAATGTAGGGGTGGAGTGAGATGGGCTCGTAGGTGCCGCATTCGATCGCCTCCTTGACCTTCTCGGAGACGACGGCGTGTTTGTTTTTCTCATGTCGGATGAATATCGCCAGCGCTACGGCGAACAGTATGATCGTTACAAGGATAACCATATGGATTGCCTCGGAGTTTATTTTATCATACTATCGGGGTCCTTAAAACTGCATTAGAAGACCTTGTGGTATGCCGGGTTGCGCCTGGTTATTGGCGAGAGCGGCGCACCGAATAATTTCAGGCACGGCGCTGTTTATCGCAAGTTCGCCCTTGTCTTTGCGTGTCGCAAAGCTTAAGATTAAGGGTCTGAAATACAGGGGAATGAAAAGGACTATGGCCTTAATAAATTTAAGAAAGATATCGCTCGGTTTCGGGAGCCCGAGGCTCCTCGAAGCAATCGACCTCCAGATAGAAAAAGGCGAGAGGGTCTGCCTTGTCGGGCGGAACGGCGCCGGGAAATCGACGCTCATGCGCCTTATAAGCGGCGAGGTCCAGCCCGACGGCGGAGAGATATCCTTCGCGCCGGGGCTAAAGGCCGCCGTCCTCTCCCAGGAGATCCCGAAGGACCTCAAAGGGACCGTCTTCGACGTCATAACCGGCGGGCTCGGCGACGTGCACGGGCTTATGAATGAGTATCACGCGGCGGTTGCCGCCCTGGAGGCAGGCGGGGAAAAGGCCCTCGCGGAGTTCGAGCGGATACATCACGAACTGGAGACAAAAGGCGCGTGGCTCTCTACCCAGCAGGTCGAAACCGTTATCTCAAGGCTTAAGCTCCCGGCTGACGCGGAGTTCTCAGAGCTCTCAGGCGGGTATAAGAGAAGGGTGCTCCTTGGAAGGGCCCTTGTCGCCGAGCCGGACCTCCTCCTCCTTGACGAGCCGACAAACCATCTCGACCTGGAGGCGATCGACTGGATCGAGGAGTTCCTTTTAGGTTACAGGGGGACGCTTCTGTTCGTGACCCACGACAGGATGCTAATGCAGAGGCTCGCCACGCGCATAATCGAGCTCGACAGGGGGCGTCTCCTGAACTGGCAATGCGATTACGGCGAGTACCTCAAGCGGAAGGAAAACCTCCTCAATTCCGAGGCCCAGCAGAACGCCCTCTTCGACAAAAAACTCTCTGAGGAAGAGGCATGGGTGCGCCAGGGCGTCAAGGCCCGGAGGACCAGGAACGAGGGCAGGGTAAGGGCGTTGCTCGAGATGAGGAGGGAGCGTAGCGAGCGGCGCGAGCTCGAAGGCAGCGCCCGGATAAGGTCGCAGGAGACCGATATTTCCGGGAAGCTCGTCATAGAGGCGAAGGGGATAGGGTTTTCCTACGGCGATAACGACCGCCCGGTCATCAAGGACTTTTCAACCGTGATCATCAGAGGCGACAAGGTCGGCATCATGGGGGCGAACGGCTCCGGCAAGACGACGCTACTGAACCTCCTCCTCGGAAAGCTCGAACCCACGGCCGGCACGGTGCGTCTCGGCACGCGCCTTGAGGTCTCGTACTTCGACCAGCTCCGGGCCGTGCTCGATGAGGAGAGGACGGTGCAGGACAATATCGCCGACGGCAACGACCAGGTAATAATAGACGGCAGGCCCCGCCACGTGATCGGCTATCTCCAGGACTTTCTCTTTACGCCCGACCGGGCGCGGACCCCTGTAAAGGTGCTCTCAGGAGGCGAGAGGAACAGGCTCCTCCTCGCGAAGCTCTTTGCCAGGCCCTCTAACCTGCTCGTCATGGACGAGCCGACTAACGACCTCGACATAGAGACGCTCGACCTCCTCGAAGAGATCATCGCCGAATACCCGGGGACGGTCCTCCTCGTAAGCCATGACAGGACGTTCCTTAATAACGTCGTAACGAGCACGATGGTATTTGAGAACAACGAATTGAACGAATACATAGGCGGATACGACGACTGGCTCCGCCAGAGGCAGGAAGCCGGGGACAAGGGCGGGAAGAAGGCCAGAAAAGAGAAGTCGAAAAAAGACAGGTCCGTAAAGCTGGGCTTTAAGGAAGAACGCGAGCTGAGCGATCTGCCCGGCAGGATCGAGGCGCTCGAATCCGAACAGTCCGCGCTCTTCAGCGCCGTCTCCGACCCCGGCCTTTACAGGCAGGGCGGGCAAAAGGCGGCGGAGGTCAAGGCGCGCCTCGATGAGGTGGAGGCCGCGCTTAAGGCGTGTTACTCGAGGTGGGAGGAGCTTCAGGCGATAAAAGACGCGTCAACCGGGGCGTAGTAAGGATTGATAAAATTTCAATAGCCCGACAAACATTATTCGGGTCACGAATTAATGGATTCAGGTTACAAACCTGAATCCATTAAATGTTAATTGTGATTCGCAACCGCGCTCCTCGTAACGACAAACTGTGATTTAAGGCTATCTCTAAAAATTAGGAATTTTTTCTGAGGTCAAGGAAGGGCGGAAATAAAAAGCGCAGCATATATGGGAATATGTGAGCATTTTTATTTCCGACCTGACGCAGAGGTCAGGAAAAAGAACAATTTTTAGAGTAGCCTTATAAAAAGGCCGAGATGAATTATTTGAAGTCACTGAATCCCGTACAGCTCAAGGCCGCGACATACGGCAAGGGCCCTTTGCTCGTGCTCGCCGGAGCCGGTAGCGGCAAGACAAAGGTCCTTACCTCCAGGATAGCCCATCTGGTCATCGACAGAAAAATCCTGCCCGAGAATATCCTCGCCGTCACCTTCACGAACAAGGCGGCTGAGGAGATAAAGGGGCGGCTTGAAAAGCTCATCGGGGAAAAGACGGAGAAGATATGGGCAGGGACGTTCCATACCGTCGGCCTCCGGATTATAAGGGAGGAGGCGCATCTCCTCGGCCTGAAGCCCAGCCTGACTATCTACGACGAAGAAGAGCAGACGCTCCTTGTGAATTATGTGATGTCCGAGCTCTCCATCAGCAACAAGGACCTGCCGTACAAGACCGTCATATGGGAGATAAACCTCGCGAAGAACAATTGTCTTACGCCTGATGAATACGCGAGAAAAAGCGATTCCGACCTTAAGGCCGCCATCGCCCCGATATACCGCGCCTATCAGAAGAAGCTCACCTCCATGAACGCCGTGGACTTCGGGGACCTTATCTGCAAGCCCATACAGTTGTTGCAGTCAAACGAGCTTATCCTCAAAAAGTACCGGGAGAAGTTCTCGTACATATTGATCGACGAGTACCAGGACACGAACAGGTCGCAGTACATACTTACGAAGCTCCTCTCATCCGGGCAGACGAACCTCTGCGCCGTCGGCGACCCGGACCAGTCGATCTACGGATGGAGGGGGGCGTCCATCGAGAACATCCTCAGGTTCAAGGAGGACTACCCCGAGGCGATTACCGTAAAGCTCGAGCAGAACTACCGCTCGACAAGGAACATCCTCGGCGCGGCCAACTCCGTCATCATGAACAACGAGGACAGGATAGAAAAGAACCTCTGGACTCAAAACGACCTCGGGGAGTCCGTCATCGCCGAGGAATGCCTGAACGAAACGGAAGAGGCCCGGTTTGTCGTCAAAAACATCAAAAAACTCATGTCGTCGGATGCGGCCGCCCGGTTCAAGGACTGCACAATCCTTTACAGGACGAACACGCAGTCGAGGGCATTCGAGGAGTTGTTCTTTGAGGAAGGCATACCGTATACGATCATCGGCGGCTTCAAGTTCTTTGACAGGCGGGAGATAAAGGACGCGCTCGCCTACCTTAAGGCGATACTCAACCCGGACGACTCGCTCAACTTTCTGAGGATAGTGAACGTGCCGCCGAGGGGCATCGGAAAGGCCACCCTTGAGAGGGTACACAAGATAAGCGGCGCGCATGACTTGACGCTTTTCGAGGCGTTCAGGAAGGGGAGGCGGGACAATATCTTCGGTGATTCCGCGAACGACTTTATAGGCACCTTCGAGATGCTCCGGAGGGAGATGCCTGAGACGCCCTTGCACGATTTCGTCGCACGGGTCCTCGACATTACCGGGTACGAGGACTTCTGGGCCTCCAAAAAGACCGAAGAGGCGGACGTGCGGGTCAAGAACCTCCAGGGCCTTGTGGCGTCCATCAAAAATTACAAGACGAACCACCCGAGGGCTACCCTCGGCGATTACCTGAACCTCGTATCGTTAATGAGCGACGCGGACCAGCTTGAGGACAAGCATAACAGGGTGACTCTGATGACCATACACTCCGCCAAGGGGCTCGAGTTCCCATTCGTCTTCATGGTGGGGATGGAAGAGGGGCTCTTCCCGCACAAGAGGTCCATAGACGACGAGACCGTCGAAGAGGAGCGGAGGCTTTGCTATGTGGGTATGACGCGGGCGAGGAGGCGCCTCTTCCTCCTTTCAGCCAAGCACCGTAGCGCGGGCAAGGAGGTCTCCGCGCAACTGCCTTCGAGGTTCGTATCGGAAATCGACCAGGCGTTCGTAGCCAAGAAGGAATATATCCCGGCAGGTACGGCAAAAGACCATATAGAGGCGATAAGAAGGCTTTTGAACCCTGTGCAGAGCTGAGGAATCCTTCTCCGGGCTCTGCGCGTAGCTGGTTGAGTCCCGTCATGAAAATAAAAAAGCCGGGCTTTTTCAGTCCGGCTTTTTATATTTTGGTGCCGAAGGGGGGACTCTGAGGTCTCCGCTCGTCGACATCCTGTCTCTTCGCTCCGACCCGGACTTTCTCGCTTCCGGCCTCATCCTGAGGCCTTTTCCTCGCTAATTGCTCGGCGCTCGAAAGTTGTTCGAGTCCCAACATCGGATATAAAAGCAAAAAGGGCCAGCTTAAAAACCTGCTGGCCCTTTTTGCTTTTTAAATTTGGTGCCGAAGGGGGGACTCGAACCCCCACGGGTTTCCCCACCACCCCCTCAAGATGGCGTGTCTACCAGTTCCACCACTTCGGCGTTCTGCAACGAGGGATTGAAACCTTTTGAGAAATCAAATGCCGCGGGGAGGCGGCACTTTTTTTAAAATAACACGAGCCTTCGATTCAAGTCAAGCGGTATCAAACAAATTGCCATGAAACAGGCCCCGTTTTTCAAATGCCTGCAAGGGGCCTGTTTTGAAAACTACTTCTGCGCCGGTAGCCCCGCCGGCGGCATGGTAGCCGGCGCTTCCAAAGGCGCGGCTGTTGAGGGCACGTCGCTCATTATCGACTTCGTCCTCGACTTCCCGGACGTGTAGGTGAGGAAGAGCGAGGTAAGCATGAATATCGCGACGCATGCGTAAGTGATCTTCGTGAGTATCGTCGCGGGTCCAGCGCTCCCGAAGAGCGTCTGGCTTGAGGCGCCCCCGAAGGTCGATCCGATGGACGCCCCCTTGCCCACCTGGAGGAGCACGGCGATTATAATAATGATGCTCGCTATTACATGGATTATCGTGGTGATCGTCGCTAACATGGGTCTCCTGGCGTATGTAAAGGAATGAGTATTATCTTGAAAAAGCATTTGCGCGGGTCTGTACGGCCCATCATTAAAGGGGTCAGACACGCGGTAAAACAGCAATTTTACCCTTTTGAAGGAGAAATGCAAGAGGAAATTGTGTCCGGAATGGCCGGAGGTGAAAGCCGGGGGCTTCGGATAACCAACCCTCGGCGGTTCGATACGGAATTGCCCGTCCTGCAAGGACTGCTTGGCGCAGGGCCAAAGGCTTGAACGGAGTCTTTGGGGCAAATCGAATCTACAGCGGTTTGACAAGGATTTGCCCGTCCGGCAAGGATTGCTCGGCGCAGGGCCAAAGGCTTGAACGGAGTCTTTGGGACAAATCGAATCTACAGCGGTTTGACAAGGAATTGCCCGTCCGGCAAGGACTACCTCGGCAGGAACTTGACTATGCGGGCGAAGTCCTCGGCCTTGAGGGACGCGCCTCCTACGAGGGCGCCGTCTATGTTGGGTTGGCTCATGAGTTGGTCGATGCTGTCGGGTTTGACTGACCCGCCGTAGATGATACGGGTATTTTTGAGGGATTCTTTTTCGTAGAGCTCGAAGAGGAGCTCGCGGAGCGCGTTATGGACCTCCTCGGCCTCCTGCGGGGTGGCGACCTTCCCTGTACCGATCGCCCAGATCGGCTCGTAGGCGATCGTTATGTCGCGTAGCGCGCCGCCGCCCAGGCCGTAGAGGGCCTTTTTGACCTGGAGCTTTACCTTCGAGATGGTCTTGCCCTTTTCCCTCTCTTCAAGCGTCTCTCCCACGCAGACGATGGGTTTAAGCCCGTCCCTGATGGACGCGATGACCTTTTTGTTGATAATCTCATCGGTCTCCTTGAAGTGCTCCCTCCTCTCGGAATGGCCGATTATGACGTGGCGGCAACCGGCGGATTTGAGCATTTCGCCTGATATTTCACCGGTATACGCGCCGCTCTTTTCCCAGAAGATATTCTGGGCGCACAGCTTCATGGGGCTGTCGGCTATAAGCGGGCTTAAGTGGTAGATGTGTGTGAATGGCGGGGCTATCAGTATCTCGGCGTTGTCCGCGCCCTTAAGGAGCTCACGGAGTTTGAGCACCAGCTCCACGCCTTCGTGGATGGTGGTGTTCATCTTCCAGTTTCCGGCTATGAGAGGTGTCAGCATTCGCGCAAGTTGGTGAGTAGCAAGGTTTTTTGAATCCTGCCGGGGCTTTTGTCTGAAATTAATTTGACGCCGCGCACTCCGCCTTCTGCCTAAGGGCGGTGATCCCAGGGAGCTCAACGCCCTTGAGTGTCTCAAGAAAAGCGCCGCCGCCGGTCGATATATAGCTCATCTTGGCGAACTCTCCGGCGCGGTGTACCGCGACGTCCGTGTCTCCGCCTCCGACTATGGTCATGGCATAGGTATTGGCCACACTCGTCACCATGGCAAAGGTCCCTCTGCTGAACGCGTCTATTTCAAAGACGCCCATAGGGCCGTTCCAGATGATAGTCTTCGCGTTCTGTATAGCCTCGGTAAAGAGGGTTACGGTGGCGGGGCCGATGTCGAGCGCCATCCAGTCCTTGGGTATCTCCTGGTAAGTTACGACCTTTGTCTCAGCCGATGCGCTGAACTTGTCAGCCACCACAAAGTCGACCGGCATATATAGCTTTATGTGCTTTTCCCTCGCCTTTTCAATAACTTGCTTCGCGGTCTCAAGGGCGTCAGGCTCGAAGAAAGAGTTGCCGACCTCGTAACCCAGGGCCTTGAAGAAGGTGAGCGCCATGCCTCCGCCTATTACAAGCTTATCGACCTTTTCACAGAGGCTCAAGAGCACGCCGACCTTGTCCGAGACCTTCTTGCCGCCTATCAAAGCGACGAGAGGCCTCGTAGGTTTCTCCATGGCCATCGAGAAGTAGGTGAGCTCCTTTTTCATCAGGAACCCGGCCCCGACCTCTTTCACATACCTGGCGATGGCGACGTTCGATGAGTGAGCCCTGTGGGCCATGGCGAATGCGTCGTTTATGTAGACATCGGCCAACGAGCCGAGTTTCCTGCCGAATTCCTCGTTGTTTTTCTCTTCCTCAGGATGGAACCTCAGGTTTTCAAGGAGTACGACGTCCCCCGGCTTCATGGCCTCGACGACCTTTTCGGTCTCTTCCCCTATGCAGTCTGTAGAGAGCGTCACATCTTTTTCAAGTAGCCTTCCGAGCCTCTTCGCAACCGGGGAAAGGCTCATCTCAGCGACCCTCTTGCCCTTGGGACGGCCGAGGTGCGAGGCGAGTATGACCTTAGCGTTTTCGTCGAGTGCGAAGTTTATGGTGGGGAGCACGCTCCTTATGCGGGTGTCGTCCGTGATGTTGCCGTTCTCGTCGAGCGGCACGTTGAAGTCGACCCTGATGAAGACGCGCTTGTCCCGAAGGTTTATCTCGTCAATATATTTAAGACCCTGGTTCAAGTCCCTGACCTCCTGTGTTCATTACAGACCTTTTTCCGCCATCATGAGGACGAGGTCGCGCATCCTGCAGGAGAAGCCCCACTCGTTGTCGTACCAGGCAAGCACCTTTACGAGGTTGTCGCCTATGACCTTTGTGGACAGGGCGTCAACGATGGAAGAGTGCTGATTTCCTTTGAAATCAACCGAGACGAGCTCAAGGTCGCAGTACTCGAGGACCCCCTTGAGCTTGCCGTTTGCCGCCGCTTTGAGCGCCGCGTTTACCTCCTCGGCCGAAGTCTTCCTGGAGACCTCGGCTACAAGGTCGACGACCGATACCGTAGGGACCGGCACGCGGATGGCCATGCCGTCAAGTTTGCCCTTGAGCTCGGGCAACACGAGGGATACGGCCTTTGCCGCGCCCGTTGAGGTCGGTATCATGGAGAGGGCCGCGGCGCGGGCGCGTCTCAAGTCCTTGTGCGGGAGATCGAGTATCTTCTGGTCGTTCGTGTAGGCGTGGACCGTGGTCATGAGCCCCTTCACTATGCCGAAAGAGTCGTTTATGACCTTGGCGACTGGCGCAAGGCAGTTCGTGGTGCAGGAAGCATTTGATATTATTGAATGTTTTTTGGGGTCATAGGCCTCGTGGTTGACGCCCATGCAGACGGTTATGTCCTCGTTCTTCGCAGGCGCCGAGATGATGACCTTCTTGGCACCGGCGGTCAAATGAAGCTCGGCCTTTTCCCTGTTGGTAAAAAGCCCGGTGCATTCGAGGACTATGTCTATCTTAAGGTCCTTCCAGGGGAGTTTTGCCGGGTCTTTCTCAGCGGTTATCTTTATCTCTTTCCCGTTTACGGAAAGGCCCCCCTCTTTCGCGCTGACATCCGCGTCGAGTATCCCGAAGACAGAGTCGTATTTAAGGATGTGGGCAAGGGTCTTGGCGTCGGTGACATCGTTTATGGCAACGAAGTCAATTTCCTTGTTCTTTAGAGAGGCCCTCAGGATGTTCCTCCCAATCCGGCCGAACCCGTTTATCGCTACCCTCACCATCGCGTCTCTATCCTCCGTTATTCTTTATTTTTCAGGACGATACAACCGAATAAGTATCGTCAATATCTCAGTGGTCAGGCCGTTGCGTACTTTTTAAACGCTTCCTTTATTTCCATGAGCGTCAGTTGCCCCGGCGCGGTCTTCCCCTTACCGGTGACAGACCCATATGTTATGAGGGAGCCTAACATGGGGAAAAATACACGTGACGCGACCCCTTTCTCGCCCATCGCTATGATTATAAGGTCGTCGTCGCCGAGCAATGCCCTGGCAAGTCTTTTTAGATCCCTTAATGAACCGGCGTGCGCGGCAATCTTTATTATATCCGCGCCTTTTCCCCTTGATTTTTTAATAATATCCCTGAGAGCGGCGTCTCCTGGGGTGCTCTTAAAGTCGTGGTGGGAAATTATCACCGTCTTCCCATTTCTCTTTGCAGAGTTTACCACATTTTCTATTATACCGCTTGAGCTAAGCTCGATGTCAACTATATCTGAATATGGGATAAGTGCTTCGAAAAGGGCGGCCCTCGTACGATCGCTTAAGGGCTGGAGACCGCCCTCTTTTTTCGACCTGACTGTAAGGATTATTGGAAGACCGGAGATTTTCTTGAGTTTCCGTAGGCTTACAGCCAAAGAAGCCGGGTCGAGGTCAACAAACGAATCTACCCTCACTTCAAGGAGGTCAGCCCCCTGCTCCACGGCCTTTTTTATTGCGCCGGTCTTTATCCCTTCTACGATTACCCCGGCGGCCTTCGGGCCATTTACCGGGAATGCGCCCTTCCTCAATCGGCCCCCATCTGATGCCCGGAATCCCGCGTTAGAAACCGTAACGCGGGGGATGATGCTAACCTATCGAAAATAAAGATAAAAAACAGCAACTGGCGGAACGAAGCCTTTCTGGAACCAATATACCAATACTTAAAAGGACGGGAAAAGTCAAGAAAAATCAGGCACAGTTGTGTCGTGGCCGTGAATCGGGTAAGTGTATCGTGATTTTTTTCCGCGGGGCTTTTAATTTTTAATGTAATACAAGTCTTTTTTTTAATCTTCGCAAAAGATAATTGATAATTAGAAAGCACTGAGGGACAGGTGTCTCCGAGGCTATGGGAAGCCCGCCGCAGTTTCGTAACGACCTGACACAATACGAGGGGAAAAATAGCCGCTGGTCGGGCTTGAATTTTGCATGTCCCCTGGGTTATAATTTTTGTACTTTCTAACGGAGTCTTTTATGGGTGGAATCGGCGCAATAGTAGGATTGTTTCTGATGTTCTCTCTCGCGGTCTCCTGGGTCTCGGGAGACAAGGAGAAGGCGCGTCTCGAGGACAAGGTCAAGGAGACGAAGTCCGTGGAGATGTCCCTTGAGCAAGACCTGAACACGGCGAAGAACGAGCACACGAAAACGCTGGAATCGCTCAAGGAGACCGAGAAGAAGCTCAAGGATGAGATATCCGAGAAGAAGAAGCTGGAGAGGGCGCTTGCCTTCGAAGAGAGGCAGAGGAGGCTTGCCGAGAAGGAAGGCGTCGACTTTGACCTCGACAAGGAGAGGGAGAGGATAAAGGCCGAGATAGAGGCAAAGGCCCAGCAGGAGATAACGGAGTTAGAGGCGAAGCTCCTCGCGGTCGAGGAGGCGAAGAAGCGTTTCGAGACCGAGATGCGCCTTAAGATTGAGGAGGAGGCGAGGAAGCGCGCGGAAGAGGCATGGACGCAGGCCGAGCTCGCCAGGACCCAGGCCCAGGAGGCGCTCCTTAAAAGCACCTCGCTCGAAGGCAAGCTGAAGGAGATGGAAAAGGCGAGGTCCGCGATGGAAAAGACGCTTAAGGCCCAGGAGACGGCGCGCAAAGACGCCGAGCTTAAGCTCGCAAAGGAAAAAGACGCGAGGTCCACTCTTGAGGCACGCCTTAAGGACGTTGAAAAGACAGTCTCTATCGCCAAGTCTCTCGGCGGCGCGGCAAAGGACGCGGTCGTAGCCGCCGCAACGGTTTCGAAGGGGACAGAGGCCGTCATGATCGAAAAGGCCGCCGAGGCCTCCGCGTTGCTTGTCGCCGAGCTTGAAAGGTCGAAGTCCGACTCGGAGAAGAAGGTGAAGGAGAGCCAGGAGTCCATTGCGGCCCTTCAGAAGGAAATAGCGAAGATAAGCGAGGAGAAGTCCGTTATCAGGGCCGAGGCCGAGGCGAACGCCAAGGGACTCGCCTCCATAAGGCAGGAGCTTGAGGCCGCGAGACAGGAAGAGGATTCGTTAAGGAAGGCCCTTGAGGCGAGGCCCGTAGTGCTCGCCCCCGAGACGGTCGCGGCAGGGGAGGCCTCGCGCGAAGAGCTTTCGAAGAAGGTCGCCTCGCTCGAAGCGAAGCTCGTGGAGGCCGAGGAGGCCAAGAGGAAGTCCGAGGATGCGTCCAGGCTCGAGTTCGAGACGATGAGGGTCCGCTCCGAGGACCTCCTTGCCAGGAACAAGGAGCTTGAGATACAGTTCGGGGACCTGAAGCAGACGCTCGCCAAGTCCGAGGCCGCCGGCGACATGGCGAGAGACCTGATAGCCAGGAACGTCGAGCTTGAGACCAAACTTAAAGAGGCCGGGCTCGTCTCGCTCCAGGGCAAGGCCGCGACCTTCGTCGCCCAGAAGCTCATCGAAAAGAACTCCGAGCTCGAGATGAAGATCAAGGACGCGCAACTCGCGCTCGCGCAGTCTGAGGCGGCCAGAGGCGAGGCCCAGTCCGCGATAAAGGAGAACCGGGAACTCGCCTCGAAGCTCAAGGACGCCGAGGTCACGCTCGCGAAGAGCCAGACGTCTTCCTCCCTGCTCGAGAGCCTGAACGCGAGGAACGTCGAGCTCGAGACGAGGATAAAGCAGGCCGGTGAGGCGGTAGCGCAGGCCGACGCCGCGCGGTACATGGCCGAGGAGCTCCGCGCAAAGAACATGGACCTTGAGGAGCGTCTCAGCAAAACCCCCGGCGTCGATATAAAGGAAATCGAGGGGCTCCGGTCGTCAAGGCAGGAGATGGAGGGTAAGCTCCTCAAGGCGGCCGAGCTCAAGCAGACGCTCGAGGCGAGCCTCAAGGACGCCGAGGCCGCAAAGACCGCCGGCGAGGTCGCCATAAGGGCGATAGTCAGCGCGAGGGAACAGACCGAGGTAAAGCTCCTTCAGGAGGCGGAAGCGAGAAAGGCCCTTGAGGCAAGGCTCTCTGAGTTCGAGGCCGCGAAGGCCGCGAACGATCTCGTTGTAAGGGACGCCGAGGCCGCGAAAAAGAAGCTCGAGTTCCAGGTCGCGCAGGAGATAACCGCGAGGACCGCCCTTGAATCCAAACTCAAGGAGACGGACTTCCAGAAGAAGGTCGCCGAGAGTGCGATAGACATGGCCGAGACCTCGAAGAAGGACGCCGAGGCCCGGATTTTGATCGAGGTCGAATCGAGGAAGGCCCTTGAGACCAGGCTCGCAAACGAGCTCGACGCGAGGAAGGGCGTAGAGGCGAGGCTCATCCAGGAGGTAGAGTCCAGGAGGATAATCGAGGCGAAGCTCCGGGAGACCGAGGAGGCGAAGGCCGCCGAGATGGAGGCGGTAAAGGGCCTGGAGAAGTCCCTTAAAGACACAGAGGAAAGGCTCGGGAAAGAGGACCAGGCGAGGAAGGATCTCGAAATCCAGATACAGAGGATAAGCAGAGAGGCCGAGGCATGGAAGACCGGCGGCGTTGTTCCCACGGACGTCATCGCCCTTCAGAAGGAGTTCGCGAGCCTCAAACAGAAGATAGTCGAGAAACTCAAAAACGGAGAGGTAAAGCCCGAGGACGTGGCTAAGTTCATGCAGATAGACGACGTTCTCGGCTTCCACATAGTAAAGAGGGGCGATACGCTCTGGAAGATAGCGAAGCAGAAAGACGTTTTCGGGAACCCTTACATGTGGCCGCTCCTTTACAGGTACAACGTCTCGAAGCTCAAGGGGCCGGACATCATCAGGATAGACCAGGTGCTCATTATCTACAAGTCGATATCCGCGACAGAGGCGAAGGACGCGGTCAGGAAGGCGAAGTTCCGCGGCGACTGGCGCGGGTGGACCGACGCCCAGAAGCGGAGCTGGGTGGAGGAGTGGACGAGGTAGCGGGGCCTGAGTTAAAAGGAGCTATGAAGTCCGGGTCAGGTTAAGCGTTATTGGATTGAACGGTTAAAAGGAAAGGGGCCGAAAGGCCCCTTTCCTTTTATGCGGCGCAGGCGCTTGTGCCGGTCTTTTTTTGTTCGCTTGATTTAGGGAACCTCTGATTTATTCTTTTTTTCCGTTATTTCGAGCGTAGCGAGAAATCTTGTGTCAAAGGAAATCAATCGGATATAAGATTCCTCGGTCGCTGTGCTCTCTCGGAATGACAACGGGACGCGATTAATCAGAGTTTCCCTATTTTAATCCCCTGCCGGCCTTCCTTAACGTCCTTACACACCCGCTTTATAACTTAAAGCAATAACCTGTTGAGAAATAATATGAAATTATTTATAATCCCCGCAAAACACTTGCCCTTTGGACGGGGAACCCCAGTTTGGCCTACCTTTTTGTATACATTACCATATGGACGACAGTCGTTCTCATAATAGGGACATTTCTGGCCGTTCTCGTCCGCAGGTCCTTCATGGGCAGGAAGTACATGAGGCTGGATGTGGAGCGGGAGAGGTACTCCGCCCTGCTCGCGACGCTCGAACTCGGCAAAAAAATAGAGGATATAAGCCCGTTTGTGAAGAAGCCGGGTTCCGCAGGCTGGATAGCGATAGAGGAGAACCTTTTCAGGGCCATCGGCTCGGAAAACGGGAGACAGGAAGGCCAGCGCCTCTTTAACGCGCTCGGTTACTCGGACAGGTACATGAAGTCCCTCTCCTCGAAACGCCAGTGGGAGCAGGCGCTCTCAGCCGAAAAGCTCGGACGTATAGATTGCCGCGCGGCGACCCCTCTCCTCATAGACGCCCTCAAGAGCCGGAACAGGGACCTGCAACTCATGGCCGTACACTCGCTCGGCGTCATAGGGGACGCAACTGCCATGCCCCACCTGGTCGCGCTCCTGAAATACGCGGTCTCCGCGGAGGAAGAGATATCGCTCCCGGTCCTTAAGTCATCCATACTTGCCTTCGGACTGAGGTCTGAAACGTGGCTCCTGCCATGCCTGCACGACCCGGACTGGCGCCTGCGCTCCACTGTCCTCGACATACTCGGAGAGGTAGGCAACCCCATGCTCTCGGGCGAGTTCATGCGGATGCTTAAGGACCCGGAACAGGACGTGAGGGCCAAGGCCGCCAAGGGCATAGGGAAGCTCAAATGCGCTGAGGCGACGCCCATGCTTGTCGAAGCGCTGAGCGACCCGTTCTGGGTCGTCCGGCTCCACAGCGCCAGGGCCCTCGGACTCATGAAGGACCATGCGGCGATAGCTCACCTTAAGGAGATGCTCGGGGACAAGAACTGGCAGGTAAGGAGCGTCGTTGCAGAGGCCTTGAGCAGGATAGGCGGAAAGGGTTTTGTCGAGATGCTGAACGTCTACATAGACTCAACGGATAAGTACGCGAGGGACCAGGCGCTCGACGAGCTCGGGAGAAAGGGTGTCCATGGGAAGATGATGGCGCGCCTTGCCTGTCTCCAGGGCCGAAAACCCCTTTTAAAACTTAATGAATCCGGGAATCCAGACGATAAGGTGGATATAAGGGACGGGATACTCGACGAGATGCTCTCGATACTCTCAACCCTGAACGAGTTCAGACTCTATGAGGTCCTGGACGCGCTCTCCGGAGGGGAGGGCAAAGAGGCCAACGAGGCGGCAACGACGGCCGTAACCGCTCTACGAGGGGGTGAGGGCCCGTCGTCAGGACCCGAGGGGCTTACCGGTATAATATCCTAAGTGGAAACCTTTCTCATAAAATTCATCTATTTCTTCAACTACCTCGTCCTCGGCTATTACTTCGCGGCGAACGGCATCTATCTCGTCCTGCTCGTGCTCGCCTCCAGGATGATAATAAACCACCTCTCAAGGCTCGAGTACGGCAGGTATCAGACCTCCATACACCCGCTCGTCGCCCCTCCCATAAGCATCATCATAGCGGCGTATAACGAGGAGGCGAACATAGTGGACTCTATCGGGTCGCTTCAGCACCTCAATTACCCGGACTACGAGGTGATAGTCGTTAACGACGGCTCGACGGACAAGACCTTAAAGAGGCTCATCGAGGGCTACGGGCTTATCAGGACCAATGTCATCTACCGCGAGACGATACTGACGGCCCGGGTCTTCGGGTTCTACCTCAACCCGGAGACGCCTAATCTCATCGTCGTGGACAAGGGACACGCCGGAAAGGCGGACTCCCTTAACGTGGGGATAAACGTTTCGAGGGCCCCGTACTTCTGCTCGGTCGACGCGGACTCCATCCTTGAGGACAGCGCCCTCATGCGCCTTATGAGGCCGATTGTCGAGTCCCCGGAACTCGTACGGGCCACCGGCGGGATCGTCCGGATAGTGAACGGCTCATTGATAGTCGGGGGGCGGCTTAAGAAGATACAGCTCCCATCTGACGCGCTCTCCAGGCTCCAGGTCGTCGAGTACATAAGGAGCTTCCTCTTCGGCAGGGCAGGGCTCTCAAAGCTCAACTCCCTCCTCGTAATCTCAGGGACCTTCTCGATGTTCCATAAGAGATCGGTGCAGGAGGCAGGCGGGTATCTGACGAACACGGTCACCGAGGACATGGAGCTTGTCGTGAGGCTGCATAAGCATCTCATCGACAAGGGGTCGAGGTACAAGATCAACTTCGTCCCTGACCCCATATGCTGGACCGAGGCGCCGAAGGACCTGGATATGCTCAAAAGGCAGAGGAGGAGGTGGCACCTCGGGCTCGCGGAATCCATCTTCACATACAGGAAGATGCTCTTCAACCCGCGCTACGGCAGGGTCGGGTTTTTCGCCCTCCCTTACCAGCTCTTCGTCGAGCTCCTTGGGCCTGTAATAGAAATAGCCGGCTACTTTGTCGTGACGGCCTCATTCTTTCTCGGCATAGTGAATAAACACTTCTTCATGCTCTTCCTCTTCATGGCTCTGCTCGTGGGCATTTTCTTCTCGACAGCGGCGGTGCTCCTTGAGGAGATATCGTACAGGAGGTACCCGAGGCTCAAGGACCTCCTTATACTCCTCGGGTTCGGGATACTCGAGAACTTCGGTTACAGGCAACTGCTCGCGCTATGGAGGACCGAGGCGGTCCTCCGGTTCCTCTTCGACAAGGAGAGGGAGTGGGAGGTGGTTAAAAAACAGGGCTTTGACACTCCGGCTGGAGACGTCAAACAGGCGTAAAATATGGCTGAAAAATCCGGATTGAAAGGGATATGGATGAGGCTGTTCTTTACGGCGCTATGCGCCGTCATTCTGCTGTCGCCTGTAAGCGCCTTGGGCGAAGGGGGGGGGACTGCCCCGGCCCCCGCGCCGGAGGACAAGGCTGATAAAAGTGCTATCGCCGGTCCAGAGGCCGCGCCCTCAAAAGACGATCGCCTCAATATTGCGGACTCGCTCGCCAAAGGGGGCGGGCTCGATGAGGCCGTCTCCATCTTAACGACACTCGTTGCCGAGTTCCCGGACGACTTCGAGGCGGCGGTCTCGCTTGCCCGCGCCTTGTCCTGGGCAGGTGATTACGAAGGGTCTGTCGCGGAATACAACAGGGCGCTCACACTCCGGCCAGGAAACCCCGAGGCGCTCTCAGGCCTCGGAAGGGTCCTCTCGTGGGCAGGAGAGTACGAGAGCGCGGTCGAGGCGTATAAGAAATCGATTGAGGCCGACCCGAATGACAGGGACGCGAGAAAAGGGCTTTCCCGTACGCTCTGGTGGAAAGGGGAAATAGACGCGGCCCTCAAAGAGGTCCAGGAGGTGTTGTCCGCCTCGCCGACCGACGAGGAGGCGCTTGAGATCGAGGAGAGGCTCCGGGACGAAAAGGGCCCGCTCCTGAGAGCGCGTTATTCGAGCTCATCCGACTCGGACTCGAATGAGTTGAAAATGCACGGTCTTTCAGGGTATTATTGGACAGGGGCGCCAGGCAGGATTACGTTCAACCTGGATTTTTACGAGGCGTCGAGGCCGGGGGCCACGGCGAACGCTACGACGTTCGGGGTAAAAGACTCAATCGATCTCTCCGGCGCTCTGACCGTCAACGCGGGGCTTTCTTTAGTCGTCTTCCGTCCGGAGAACGGCGAGAGCGTCTTCGCATCCGGCGGCCTTAACGGCAGATACGAGCTTTCTTCAAGGACGCGGCTTTCGGCGGGCTATAACTACTCGCCTATGCTCGACACCGTACAACTCATAGAGAACCGCGTAAGGACAGGCGAATACCACGGCGCGCTTATCCACGATTGGCGCTCCGCGACATTTACCGCCTCGGCCGCCTTCGCCGGCTACTCCGACAAGAACTCGAGCTACGACATCGTTGCTACGGCCGTGTACAAGCTATCCGAGAGACACGGGATATATGCGGGCGCTACTTCCGAG
Organism: Deltaproteobacteria bacterium; assembly: GCA_016212705.1. Taxonomy (GTDB): domain Bacteria; phylum Desulfobacterota; class GWC2-55-46; order GWC2-55-46; family GWC2-55-46; genus GWB2-55-19. The sequence continues at coordinate 13,396 of JACREU010000006.1, read as the reverse complement.
TACAAGGATTTTTCGGAACATACAACGAGCGGGTACTTCAACCCGCCGAACATATTCTCGAACGGGGTCTTCCTCTCCGTCGAAGACGACATACCCGGCACGCGCCTTTCGTACAGCGCAAACGTAGAGGCCGGCATACAGAGCTTCAGCGGCAAGACGGAATCCACTTCCGCGATCGAAGCCGGCGTCGAATGGCGGCTCACAAGGGAAGTCTCGCTTGACGCGGGATACAAGTACAGCAGGTCGGCGCTTGAATCCTCCTCGGGCTTCAGGTTCGAGGAGGTAAAGGCCGGGGTCACGTACCTCTACTGAAGAAGGCAATGTCAACCGAGAAAAAAATCTGGCTCGTCATGGCCGTCTTTATCGGCCTCTTCGCCTACGGCGTCTGGAACCTCTTCAGCCCCGACGCCTTTCCCATAAGCTTTGTTCGGGGCGAGGTGCGGGAGGTCTCCTCCGGGGTGCTCGTCGGCCCATACCCGTCAAAAGACGAGTTGAAGGTCCTCGCCAATAAGGGCGTCGTCGAGATAGTGTCTCTCATGGACCCCAGGCTATCAATCGAAAGGCCCCTTGTCGAAGAAGAGAAGAGGATGGCCTCGGGGCTTAATCTCGCATTTTTCAACTTTCCGATCGATTTTTCAAACTTGGAAGGGGGCGGGTCCAGGGAGGAGCTCGACAAGGCGGTCAAACACCTCGCGGCCAGGAACGACGGGACAAAAGTCTACGTCCATTGCTACCTCGGCAGGCACAGGGTCGCCCTCCTGGAGGCCGCCTTCAGAAAGGAGGCCTCAGGCAAAGACCTCAGCCCATCTCCTCTTCAATCCGCGCAACGGCCTCCCGCGACTCAAAAAGCGCCTGCCCCACCGGACCCCTCCCGCTGAGAGCAACGACGAGGCAGTAGCCTTCTTTTATCGTTGAGAGCACAAGCCTCGAAGTACCGGCAACTATCGCGACAGACTTAATCGCCGTCCCCCCCTGACGCGAAGCTATGTCCTTTACGGCGTTGAATATCACGGAGTGGTGCGCGCCTATGATGTCCATCTCGATTGATTCCGATGAGGCGTAAACGTCCACGACCTCCCCGTCAGAGGCGATCATCACCGCCCCCTCGGCCCCAAGCTCCTCGACCAAACCCCTCAATATCTCTTGAAACGACATCTCCAATCACCCCGGCGCGGCTTAAATACGAAAATACTTGAGAGAACCATTTTGTAAAAAGGGTGCTTGGCGCACCGCCAAAGATTGAATCGCCTTTGAGTTAATTAAATGCACTGCTGATTGATATGATTTTGCCTGTCCGGCGAGGACTCTCAAACTCTCTCCAAAAACTTTCAGTTCTTCCCGAACAGACCCCCATACAGTGGATAATAGATGTATAAAGATATTTTAAACCTATGAGGTTATTTGAGTTCATTTATGGGGGTCTGTTCGGGAACTAAAAATCTTTGAAGGGGGTCTGGGGTCCTCGCCGGACGGGCAAGTCAGCATCAATCGGCTGAAAGTATAATAAGGCTCGAAGGCTCCGATTGACATTGGCCGCGCGCCGAGCGTAGCTTTCTACAGAAAGTTCCCCCCAGGTATCTTCCGTATCTAAAACCGCACCGAGATTACCTTGGAGACGCCGGGTTCTTCCATGGTGATGCCGTAGAGGGCGTCGGCCATTTCCATCGTTTTCTTGTTATGGGTGATGAGCATGAACTGGCTTATGCGCGCCATCTCCTTGACGAATATGTTGAAGCGGTCGATGTTGGCGTCGTCGAGCGGCGCGTCGACTTCGTCGAGGAGGCAGAACGGGGACGGCTTTATGAGGAATATGGAGAATATGAGGGCCGTTGCCGTGAGCGCCTTTTCTCCGCCCGAGAGGAGCGAGATGGACTGGAGCCTTTTCCCGGGCGGCTGGGCGACGATATCGACGCCGGCTTCGAGTATGTCGGAGTCTTCCGTGAGACGCAATTCCGCCCTGCCGCCGCTGAAGAACCTCGGGAAGGTCTCCTGGAACTTCGCGTTTATCTCGTCGAACGCGGTCTTGAATTTTTCGCGCGTCGTCCTGTTTATGCGGGTGATGGCGGTGTGGAGCGCATCGACCGACTTTGTGAGGTCTGTCTGCTGGTCGAGGAGGAACTGGTGTCTCCTTTCGAGCTCGGCGTATTCCTCGAGGGCGGAAAGGCTAACCTCTCCGAGCTCGGATATCTTTTCGCGGAGCTCGGTCCTCCGGGTCTCTTCGGCGGTTGTGTCCGGTATGTGTCCGCCTTCGGGGGTGACATAGGGGGCGAGGGAGACGGAGTATTTCTCGGAGACCTTGTCGCGGAGGTTCGCGATGGAGAGCTCGTATTCCTTTGTGTCGATGGAGAGTTCGCCCTTCAACTCCTGCAACTCGGAGAATGCTGATTTGAGGGATTTTATCTCGTGCTCGGAATCTTTGAGGCGATTGGCGAGGCCGTTCATCTCCTCGGTCCGCTGGACCTCTTCTTTTTTTATCGCGTCGAGTTCGCCAAGGAGGCCGTCGAGCCTGGCCTTGAGGTCGTCGAGGGACTTAATCTTTTCGTCGGACTCGATGCGTCCGCGCTCTATTTCGGAGGACCGAGCCTCTATCTTCCTCGATGTGTCGGCTGTCGCAGACTCTTTAGCGGCGATCTCCCGCTTAATGGAGCCGTGACGCTCGTTCGAGTGCGCGAGGCTTACGCGTATCTCGGTCAATATCCCGGAGAGGCGTTCTTTTTCCGAGGCGAGGGCGAGTATCTCTTCGGAGAGCGTTGCGATGGCCCGTTCCTTTTCGATGAGCGACTGTTCGGACGCCTCCCTCTCGGCGTTGACAGAGGTTTTCCTGGAGGCGATATCGCGCCCCTTTGATTCAGCGTCGAGGATGTCGGCCTCCGCGGTGTCGCGGACCTTTGAGAGCCTCGCGTACTCGGCGTTTGAGCGCCTGAGCTCGCTTTCGGCGTTCACGCGCTCGATGTCTATCGAGTGGATGCGCTCCCTGCATTCGTCGAGGAGCGTTTTCGTGCCCGCGATATCGGTTTCGATGCTTTTTAGCGACGCCTCGCAGGCGGCGGAGTCGGCGGAGAGCCTGTCGGTCGTCTGTCTTAAGGACTTTATCTCGCCCCTCTTCTGGAGTATGCCGTCTGTCGAGACCGACGAGCCGCCGGTTATGACCCCTTGCGCGTCTATGACGTCGCCGTCGAGGGTGACTATGGCGCGGTAGAGGTCATTCTGGTTCCAGAGCGCGAGCGCGGCCTGAAGGGATTCCGCGACGAGGGTGTCGCCGAGCAGGTATCCGGCGACCGACTCATACCCGTCCTTTATGCGTACTTCGCGGATAAGCTCGCGCACCCCGGGAAAGTCGGCGTTGCCTTGCGCGGGGACCGGGGATGAGGAGCGGAGGTTCTGTACGGGGACAAAACTCCCCCTGCCTGAGCTTGTGGATTTAAGGAATTCTATCGCGTCGATGCCTTCCTTCTGGCTCTCTACGATTATGAACTGGAGCCTGTCGCCGAGGACCGCCTCGACGGCTTTCTCGAACCCGGGGTTCGTCTCGATGACGTCGGCCAAGAGGCCGCGGATGCCTGAGGCCCCCTTTTTCATTATGGCCTTTGGGCCGCCCTTCAACCCTTCGAAGTTCCGCTCCATCTCTTCGAGCGTGGCGAGCCTCGCAGAGGCCTTTGAGGATTCGTCCTTGAGTCCCCTGGCAATTGAGATCTGTTTGGCCCTGTCGGCGTCGAGGGATTCGAGGAGCCCCCTGATGGATTTGAGCTCGCCTTCCTTCGCTTCCTTGTCAGCGGCCTTTCCCGCGAGCGTATCCTGAAGCGCTTTCATGGGGGTCTCGAGCGAAGCGATGAGCCGTAGGGCCTCCTCTTTTTCAGATGAGGCCCGCGCGTTTCTAACCCGCATGTTCTCTTCGTCTCTTAAAAGGTTCTGGGCAGAGTGCTTTAAGTCCGCAAGCCTCGTCGAGGTCTTGAGCGCCTCGGCCTTCTCCGCCCTCTGGGCGTCTTCTTTTTCTTTTAACTGCGAGGCGATAGTCTCGAAAAACGCGGAGTTCTCGGCGCGCCGGGCGGATTGCGAGGCGATAGCGGAGGAGGCCGCCTCAAGGGCCTCGCCGAGGGATGTAAGCTCGGTCTTTGCAAGCTCGGAAGCGGCCTTGAGCTCGTCTATTTCCTTAAGGAGCCGCTCCCTGTCCCTGTTGAGCTCCTCTATCCTCATCTTCGAGAGTGCGCTTTTCCTCTCCTCGTCCTGTATGAGCTTTTCGACGCCGAAGACCCTCTCGCGTATATTTCTGTAGACCGCCTCGACGGATTCGTAGCCGGTCTTCAGCTCGTCCATGAGGGTTTCTTTGGAGGCGATGGAGGTGGAAAGGGATATCTCCTCGTCCTTGATGGATTCGAGCCTTTTCATGGCGTCTTCGAGCTCGTCCTTGAGCTTTTTGAGCTCTAAAGAGGAGAGGAGGATGTCCACGCCGCGAAGCTCCTCGCGGAGCGGCTTGTACCTCTCGGCCTTTTTCGCCTGCCTGTTGAGCGAATTGAGCTGTCTTTTGACCTCGCTTATGATGTCGCTTACGCGCGTGAGGTTCTCTCTCGTCGCCTCCAGCCTCCTGAGCGCCGCTTCCTTCTTATGCTTGAACTTGTTTATGCCGGCGGCCTCTTCGAATATGGCGCGCCTCTCCTCGGGCCGGGCGCTTATGAGCCAGCCGACCTGCCCCTGCTCGATAATGGAATACGCGCGCGTGGCGATGCCGGTGTCGGTAAAGAGGTCGACTATGTCGCGCAGCCTCGACTGTACCCTGTTTATATAGTACTCGCTCTCGCCGGAGCGGTAGAGTCTCCTGGATATCTCGATCTCGGTGAAGTTCGAGAACCGGCCGCCAGCCGCGGCGCCGCCCTCGTTCGAGAAGGTAAGGACGACCTCGGCCATGCCCAGGGGTTTACGCGAATCAGACCCGTTGAAGATAATGTCTTCCATGTGCTTGCCGCGCAGGTGCCGCGCGTTCTGCTCGCCCAAGACCCAGCGGATGGCGTCGACGATGTTCGATTTCCCGCACCCGTTCGGCCCGATGATGCCCGAGGTGCCGAGCGGGAAGTTCAAGCTGACCTTGTCGACAAAAGACTTGAACCCGTGGATGGTAAGTTTTTTTATCTTCAACTATATGCCCCTTAAGCCATGTTTGAGACCGGATTGTCGGATTGGTGATGAATCGTAGCAAAGTTTCACTTTTTTGTAAAGCAAAAAAAACCTTTAAGATACAACAGAGAGTATGAAAAAATCCTAAAAACACAACATGTTGGGGCCCGATAACAGAAAGCCCCTTCCAGTCACTGGAAGGGGCTTTCTGTTATTTTATTCATTAAAGGGCTATTTTTTGGACTTCAGCGCGGCCTGCGCCGCGGCGAGCCTTGCGATAGGCACCCTGAAGGGCGAGCATGAGACGTAGTTGAACTTGTTCGCGTGGCAGAACTCGACTGAGGCCGGGTCGCCTCCGTGCTCGCCGCAGATGCCGATCTTAAGGTCCTTCTTCGTTTTTCTCCCCTTCTCTATCGCCATCTTTATAAGGAGGCCGACGCCGTCCTGGTCGAGCGACTGGAACGGGTCGTTCTTCAATACCCCGGCCTTTTTCTCGTCCACATAGTCGGGGAGGAACCTCCCGGCGTCGTCCCTCGACATGCCGAGCGTCATCTGCGTTAAGTCGTTAGTGCCGAAGGAGAAGAACTCGGCTACCCCCGCTATCTGGTCGGCAAGGAGCGCGGCCCTCGGCACCTCTATCATGGTGCCGACGAGGTACTTTATCTTCACGTTCTCCTCCCGCATGACCGCCTCGGCGACGACTCTCGTCCTGTCCGCGAGGATCTTGAGTTCCTTCGCGTCGATGATGAGCGGGACCATTATCTCGGGGAATACATGTATGTTCTTCTTCTTGCACTCGCAGGCGGCTTCCATCACCGCCCTTACCTGCATGTCGAGTATCTCGGGGTATGTGATGCACAGGCGGCTCCCCCTGTGGCCGAGCATGGGGTTCGCCTCGTGGAGCCGGTCTATCCTCCTTTTTACCTGATGGAACGGGAGGGAGAGCCTCTGCGCGAGTTGTTTCTGGTCCGCCTCCGTGTGCGGGACGAACTCGTGGAGGGGCGGGTCTATGAGCCTTATGGTGACGGGCTTTCCGTCCATCGCCCTGAAAATGCCGACGAAGTCCTTTTTCTGGAATGGGAGGAGCTCGTCCAGGGACCTTTTTCTCGTCTCCTCGTCCTCGGCGATGATCATCCTCTGTATGGCGATCCTGCGGACGTCTGTATCGAAGAACATGTGCTCGGTCCTGCAGAGGCCGATGCCCTCGGCCCCGAGCCTTATGGCGTTTTCGGCGTCGTAAGGGGTGTCGACGTTTGTACGGACCTTGAGCTTCCTGACGTTGTCGGCCCAACTCATAAGAGAGCTGTACGCCTCAGGGAACTCCGGCTTTGTGAGGCTGAGGGCGGCCTTGAATACCTCTCCTGTCGAGCCGTTTATAGTTATCTCGTCGCCTTCCTTTATTACCGTGTCGCCGACAGAGACGGTCTTGGCCTCGTAGTCGATGAGGAGGTCTTCGCACCCTACGACACAGCACTTGCCCCATCCTCTTGCCACGACCGCCGCGTGGGAGGTCTTGCCGCCTGTGGCGGTGAGTATCCCTTTGGCCGCGTGCATGCCGCCGACGTCTTCAGGGCTCGTCTCCTTCCTTACGAGTATTACTTTTTTGCCCTGCGCGGTAGCGTTCTCGGCGTCCCTCGCGCTGAATACCACGGCCCCTGAGGCCGCGCCGGGCACCGCCGCGATGCCTGTGGCAAAGAGGTGGCGCTGGAGCTCGTCCATCGGTATCTTCGGGTCGATTACAGGGTAGAAGAGCCCCTCTATGTCCTTGTCCGTAATCCTTAAAATCGCGTCCTTCTTCGTGATGAGCCGTTCCTTCACCATGTCGACGGCTATGCTGAAGGCCGCCATGGGGGAGCGTTTGCCGGACCTGCACTGGAGTATGTAGAGCTTGCCTTCCTCTATCGTGAACTCTATGTCCTGCATGTCCTTGTAATGGCGCTCAAGCTTTGACCTGACTTTCGTAAGCTGTGTGTATATCTCCGGCATTATGCGGTCGAGGTCGCTTAAGTGTATCGGGGTCCTTATGCCGGCCACGACGTCCTCGCCCTGGGCGTTCATGAGGAGGTCGCCGTAGAATGTGTCCTCGCCGGTATTGGGGTCGCGGGTGAAGCACACCCCTGTGCCTGAGGTGTCGCCCTTGTTGCCGAAGACCATCTGGACTACATTGACCGCGGTGCCGAGGAGGCCGGTGATCTTCTCGACCCTCCTGTATGTCACGGCCTTCTCGGCCATCCATGAGCCGATGACCGCGTCGACGGAGCCCCAGAGCTGTTCTTCCGGGTCCTGGGGGAAGTCTTTCTTTGTAGCGTCCTTATAGACGGATTTGAACCTCGTTATGAGCTCCTCGAGCTCTGATTCGTTGACGTCCGTGTCGAGGACGTGCCCTTTTCTGATGTTCAGGCGGACCTTGGTGCGCCGCTCCTTTATGTCGTCGAACTCGTCGTCGAACTTCTTTCTCGGCACCCCCATTGCGGTAGAGCCGTACATTACGATGAAGCGCCTGTACGCGTCGAGCGCGAACCTCCTGTTCGCGGTCTTTCTCGCGAGCCCTTCGACCGACTTATCATTCAGGCCGAGGTTGAGTATAGTCTCCATCATGCCGGGCATGGAGCGGGCCGCGCCCGAGCGGACGGATACGAGTAGCGGGTCCTCGGGGTCTCCGAGCTTCTTTCCGACGAGTTTTTCAAGCCTCGCGAGGTTCTTTTTCAATTCCTGGGCAAAGCCCTGGGGGTACTTTTTCACCGATTTATAATAAAAGTCGCAGACCTCCGCCGTGATGGTAAAGCCCGCGGGGACCGGGAGCCCGATGTTCGTCATCTCGGCGAGACCGGCGCCCTTGCCGCCAAGGAGGTCCTTCATCGTCCCCTTGCCCTCGGCCTTTCCGCCGCCGAAGAAATAAACGAATTTCTTTGCCATGCAATGATCCTCCGGAGATTATGTATATCTTATTTCAGGTCTTGTGCGGGGTCGCTACGATAGGGCGGGGAGCCGCGCCGCCCCTTTAAGACAGTGTTTAGGGGTAGAAGTTTAGCAAAAACCCGGGAGAAAGTCCAATACCGATTTTGGGGCCTCCAGGGGCGGCTTACGGACGCTGAGAGCCCTTCCCCGTTGCGTTTAATACTCTTGACATGCCAGCGAAAGCCTCATATTATTAAAACTTGTGTAAAGGGGCCGGGTAAAGGCCGCGCCGAGAGCGGGGCGGGTAGTTTTGTTCAGGGATATCGGCATATTATACGCGCGTTTTCCCGGAATTGCGGGGGGGATCCGCGTCTTAAGTCTTTAAGGGGAAAGATGGCACAGGAACAGATATCGGTCTACATAGAAGACCAGATGAAAAGGTCGTACCTCGACTACGCGATGTCCGTCATCGTGGGAAGGGCCCTCCCGGACGTCCGCGACGGTTTGAAGCCCGTCCACAGGAGGGTCCTCTTCGCCATGCACGAGATGGGGGTCGAGTGGAACAAACCGTATAAAAAGTCGGCGAGGGTCGTCGGCGACGTCATAGGTAAGTACCACCCGCACGGCGACATGGCCGTATACGACGCCATAACGAGGATGGTCCAGCCTTTTTCGCTCCGCTACCCGCTCATAGACGGTCAGGGCAACTTCGGCTCCATAGACGGCGACCCGCCCGCGGCCATGCGTTACACGGAAGTCAGGATGGCCCGCCTGGCGAGCGAGCTCCTTAAGGACCTCGAGAAAGAGACGGTCGACTTTACGCCGAACTACGACGAGTCCCTGAAGGAGCCGTCGGTGATGCCCTCCGCGATACCGAACCTCCTTGTGAACGGCTCCTCGGGCATAGCCGTCGGCATGGCCACGAACATGCCGCCCCACAACCTCTCAGAGGTCATAGACGCGCTCATCCTCATCATAAAGAACCCGGAGGCCGGGCTCAAGGATATCATGAAGCTCATCCCCGGGCCGGACTTCCCGACCAGAGGCTTTATAAACGGGAGGCAGGGGATAAAGGACGCCTACTCTACCGGCAGGGGCGTGATACAGCTACGCGCCAAGGCCTCCATAGAGAAGAACCCGAGGACCAACCGCCAGGCGATAGTCATAACCGAGATACCGTACATGGTGAACAAGTCCCGGCTGATAGAGTCCATCGCCGATCTCGTAAGGGACAAGCGCATAGAGGGCATATCGGACGTAAGGGACGAGTCCGACCGCGAGGGCATGAGGATAGTCGTGGAACTCAAGCGCGACGAGGTCGCCGAGGTGATACTCAATAACCTCTACCTCCACACCCAGATGAAGACCTCCTTCGGCATCATAAACCTCGCCATCGTCGACGGCCAGCCGAGGGTCCTGCCGATCCACCAGTTATTAAAGGAATTCGTCAAGTTCAGGCGGGAGGTCGTGACAAGGAGGACTATCTACGACCTCAAGAAGGCGCGGGAGCGCGCCCACATATTGGAGGGGTTGAAGATCGCGCTTGACAACATCGACGCCGTAATAAAGCTCATCCGCGCCTCAAAGGGCCCGCAGGAGGCGAAGGCCGGGCTGATAAAGAATTTCAAACTCTCCGAGATACAGTCCCAGGCGATCCTCGAGATGAGGCTCCAGAGGCTTACGGCGCTGGAGAGGGACAAGATAATCGATGAGTACAAAGAGGTGCTTAAGCTCATAAAGTCGCTCGAGGAGATACTGGCGAGCGAAAAGCTCCTTATGGAAGTCATCGTGGACGAGTTGAAAGAGGTAAGGGAGAGGTTCGGAGACGAAAGAAGGACCCAGATAGTCGAGGAGGCCGGGGAGATAACGCTCGAGGACATCATCGCCGAAGAGGACATGGTCGTCACCATATCGAGCGGCGGGTACATAAAGCGGAACCCGACGAGCCTCTTTAAGATCCAGAGGAGGGGCGGCAAGGGCAAGACCGGGATGACCACCAAGGAAGAGGACTTCGTATCGAACCTCTTCATAGCCTCCACCCACAGCTATATACTCTTCTTCACCGACAAGGGCAAGGCGTACGCGTTAAAGGTCTACGACATCCCGCAGGCCGGGCGCGCCGCAAAGGGCAAGGCGATAGTCAACATCTTAAACGTCGCGCAGGACGAGCATATAACGGCGTTCCTCCCGGTCAGGGAGTTCGTCGAGGACAATTACATAGTCATGGCGACGGCGCACGGCGTCATAAAGAAGTCCGACCTCATGTCGTTCGCCAACATCCGCTCGGGCGGATTAATAGCCGTAAGTCTTGACGATGGCGACAGCCTGATAGCCGCCCGCTTGACCGACGGCAAGCAGGACATATTTTTAGGCACACGCCTCGGCCAGGCGATACGTTTCCACGAGGACGAGGTCCGGGAGATGGGCAGACAGGCCAGAGGGGTGCGCGCCATAAGGCTCGACGTGGAAGACCGCGTCGTCTCGATGGAGATGGTCGAGGACAACGCGACCGTCCTTACCGTCACAGAGCGCGGCTACGGTAAGAGGACGGACTTTGGCGAGTACAGGGGCCAGGCCAGGGGCGGAAGCGGGCTTATCAACATCAAGATAACCGATAAGAACGGCCCTGTCTGCGGCATGACTAAGGTGAGGGGCTCCGACGAGCTCATGATATCGACCTCGGTCGGGAAGATCATACGCATAGCCATGAAGGACGTCGCCGTCATCGGCAGGAATACCCAGGGCGTAAAGCTCATGGACATAGAGAAGGACGAGCAGATAACGGGCATCGCGCCCATCGCGGAAAAGGAAGAGGATTCAGACGAAGCGGAGGCTTAAGGGCCTCCCCGCCCGGCCCGGGCGGATAACGCACCTTAGAGAGACAGCTGGAGTCCCTTTTCAGCCGGAGAAGCCTTGGAGATGGAGCGTCTGACGGTCCTCGGAGCAGGCAGCTGGGGCACGACCCTTGCCGACATCCTCGCCCGGAAGGGGTTTGAGGCTGTGCTGTGGGCGAGGGACCCGTTGCTCGCGGAAGCGATAAAGCGCGAGCGCGAGAACGAGCCGTATCTGCCCGGGGTGAAGCTCTCCCCTAATTTAAGGCCGACGGCCTCGCTCGAAGAGGCCCTTTCCGGCTCGTCGCTCATCGTGAGCGCAGTACCCTCGCATGGTCTGCGCGACGTATTTTCCCGCGCCCGCCCGTTCATCCCGAAAGACGCCATAATCGTCTCCGCCTCCAAGGGCATAGAGGAGGAGACGCTCCTTACCGCCCGCGCCGTCATCGAAGACACCCTCAGGGAGACCCCTCACTCGGACATATCCGTCCTCTCGGGCCCGACCTTCGCGAAAGAGGTGTCGGTAAGGCTCCCCGCGGCGGTCTGCGCCGCTTCCAGGTCGCATGAGGCCGCGGAAAGGGTCCAGCGGGCCTTCTCAACGCAATACTTCAGGGTCTATACAAATTCAGACATCATAGGTGTCGAGCTCGGCGGGGCGTTGAAGAACGTCATAGCCATAGCGGCGGGCATATGCGACGGGCTTGCCCTTGGTTCAAACGCGAGGGCCGCGCTCATCACGAGGGGCCTCGCCGAGATGTCGAGGCTCGGGGTGAAGATGGGCGCAAGTCCGATGACATTTTCGGGCCTTTCCGGCCTCGGGGACCTGGTCCTTACCTCCACCGCGCATTTGAGCAGGAACTACATGGTAGGCCGTGAGATAGGCCTCGGCAGGAAACTCCCCGAGATTACCGGTACAATGAAGATGGTAGCCGAGGGTGTAAAGACCTCGCGCGCTTCCCGCGCCCTTGCCGAGAGGCAGGGGGCGGATATGCCCATAACAACCGAGGTCTGCCGGGTCTTATATGAAGGCAAGGACCCGAGGGACGCGGTCCTGGAGCTCATGATGCGGGGGCTTAAGGTGGAATAAAGGGGGCTTAAAAGAAAGGAGGACGCCAAAAAACCTAAAAATAGCTTAATTTTAGGCCGATTCGTCCGATATTCAAGATATACCAGTTATATGAATACCCGGAACGGACGTTAGTCCGCTGGCGTTTGTTTTGTCTGAAACCTCTGAAAATCAAGGGGTTCGCCTTCCGGGCATGAAGAGGTTCGATTCAAGCCCTTATGCTCAAGAGAAGCCTTCATTCGAGAATCCTTGTCCTTATCGTCGGGCTCATATCCGTCGGCGTCATAATTTCCATATACTGGGAGCTCAAGAACAGGGAAAGGGAACTCCTCGAAGAGAAGCTCCGGGCGAGCAGGGTCATGGCCCAGCCGATCCTGAGCGCCATATACGAGGACATGATCGAGGAGAGGGCCGACATGGCCCGGCACCTCATCAACTCCCTCAGCAGGGGGGAGGGGATCGACTCCCTCTACATAGTAAGAAGCAACGGGGTCGAGGAGGCGTTCAAGGACTTAAAGACCATAGAAGAGGTGAAGAAGGAGTTCGGGGAGGTAAGGCCCGAGTGGCTGACAGACCACCAGAACGTCAAGGAGAACGTCGCCAGAGGGGTCCATACCCAGGAGTTCAAGCGCGCGCTCGAATCCTTCAGGGGCGACTGGAAGCGCGGCGCAATCAACTACATAGACAAGACCGACGCCGATAACCCGATCTTCACCTATCTCCAGCCGATCGAGAAGAAGTCCAAGTGCAACACCTGCCACGCGACCGAAGGCGCGCGCGGCATACTCGTCATAAGGACCTCTCTCGCTGACATGTACGACATCCTCGCGAAGGGCCGGAACGAGTGGATCATATCCGGCATTCTCGCGATATCCATAGGCGCGGCGCTCCTTTCGCTCCTCATCAAGAGGTCGATAACCGGGCCGATACAGAAGAACGTGGAAGTTATCAAAAGAATAGCCGAAGGAAGGGGGGACATGAGCGAGAGGGTCGAGGTCACGGCCGAAAACGAGGTCGGGTATCTCGCCGCCGCTTTTAATAATATGTTAGACACCCTTGAGAAACGCGCCGAGGAGAACGAAAAACTCTTCGAGCTCGTCACGAAGAGCAAAGAGGAATGGGTCGCCACTTTCGACGCGATACAGGACCTCATCTCGATCCACGACAAGGACTACAGGATACTCAAGATAAACAAGGCGCTGGCGAGGAAGTTCAACTCCCAGCCCGAGGACCTCATAGGCTCCAGGTGCTTCGAGCTCCTCTACAACTGCACCGCGCCCAAGTGCAACTGCCCGCATTCGAGGACTTTGAAGACCGGGGCCATAGCCGACGCCGAGGTCGACGACATGGTCTTCGAGGGCACCTTCAAGGTGACTACCTTCCCGGTCTACAACGACGCGGGAGAGGTATGGGCCTCGGTCCATGTGGCAAGGGACATAACGCAGGAGAAGATGCTCAGGGAACAGCTCCTCCACGCCGAGAAGCTCTCGAG
>JACREU010000062.1 GCA_016212705.1 Deltaproteobacteria bacterium | reverse complement strand
TAAAAGACGCCGAGAAGCACGACGTCGCGCTATTCCTCATAATGAGGGGAAATAACACCATCTATTTGGTTGTGAAGCTCAAGGTTCAGTAGCCTTGCAGCCTCCGGACCGGAGCTGATCTTGTCGGCATACCTCGTGGCCATTACAGGGGCGAGCGGCGCCCTTTACGGGGTGAGGCTCATATCCGAACTGCTTAAGAGGGGGGACGATTGCGAACTCATCGTCTCCCCTTCGGGTTTTCTGCTTTTGAAAGAGGAGCTCGGGATAGAACCCGATAAGGTTCTTCAATCGATAACGGCTTTCGCTCAAAAAGGAGCCGGAAAAAAACTCAAGGGTTCCTTGACGCTCCTCCCCCACGACGACCTCGCGGCGTCCGCCGCGAGCGGCTCTGCCCTCAGAAAGACGATGATAATATGCCCGTGCTCGATGGGCACGCTTGCGCGCATAGCGGCCGGGATCTCCGGCAACCTCATAGAGAGGGCGGCCGACTGCGTTTTGAAGGAGCGGGGGACGCTCGTGCTCGTGCCGAGGGAGACGCCGCTCAGCTCCATCCACCTTGAGAACATGCTGAAACTCTCGCGCGCAGGGGCGGTGATACTCCCGGCGATGCCAGCGTTTTATCAGAAGCCCGCGACGATCGACGACATGGCGGACTTCATCGTCGGCAAGATACTCGACGTCCTCGGCATCGAGAACAGCCTCTATAAAAGGTGGAAAAAATAGTTTTTTTAAATTATAGTGGGGGCCATATTTCTTCACAAAATTTTCCCCTCCCTTGACGGGAGGGGACAGAGGGGAGGGTGAAAAACCCTCGCTACCCTCGCTGAAAAAATTTTTACTAACGGAGCTGTTAGATGCTCGACATAAAGTACCTGCGCGACAACCTCGAAGAGGCTGAAAAGCGGCTCTCATCCCGCACTGGCGCAATCGACTTATCCGGATTCCGCGCACTCGACGCCGAAAGGCGTAAACTCCTCGGCGAGGCCGAAGCATTGAAGGCCCGGCGTAACGCGGTCTCGGAAGAGATCGGCAAGCTCAAGAAAGAGAAGCAGGACGCCGCGCATCTTATGAAGGAGATGCAGGACGAGTCCGCGCGCATAAAGGAGCTCGACCAGAAGGCCGCGGAGGCAGACGCGGAGTTGAACAGCCTCCTCCTCGTCATCCCGAACCTCCCGCACCCGTCCGTCCCCTTTGGAAAAGACTCCGAGGACAACCCGGTCGTTAGGACCTGGGGCAAGACTCCGGAGTTCTCGTTTACCCCGAAGGAGCACACCGATATAGGCGAGGGGCTCGGCATACTCGACTTTGAGCGTGCGGGGAAACTCTCGGGTGCGAGGTTCTCTCTTTTGAGAGGCGCGGGCGCGCTTCTGGAGAGGGCGCTCATAAACTTCATGCTCGACCTCCACACGACAGCGCACGGCTACACCGAGATCTTGCCGCCATTCATGGTAAAGTCCACGGCGCTCATGGGCACCGGCCAGTTGCCGAAGTTCGGCGACGACCTCTTCAAGATAGACGGGTGGGACCACTACCTCATCCCGACGGCCGAGGTGCCTGTAACGAACATGCATGCGGACGAGATAATCGACGAAGACAGGTTCCCGATCCTCTACACCGCGTACACCCCCTGCTTCAGGAAAGAGGCGGGCTCTTACGGCAAGGATGTGAAGGGGCTCATAAGACAGCACCAGTTCAACAAGGTCGAGCTGGTGAAGTTCGCGCTACCCGAGACATCTTACGACGAGCTTGAAAAGCTCACGGCGAACGCCGAAGAGGTATTAAAAAAGCTCGCTCTCCCCTACAGGGTCGTTACGCTCTGCACCGGAGACATGGGTTTTTCATCGGCCAAGACTTACGATATAGAGGTCTGGCTGCCGGGGCAGGGGAAGTTCAGGGAGATATCGTCCTGCTCGAACTTCGAGGACTTCCAGGCGCGGAGGGCAAATATCAAGTACCGCCCGAAGGGCGGCAAGCCCCGGCTCGTACACACGCTTAACGGCTCGGGGCTCGCGGTGGGTAGGACGCTTGTCGCGATACTTGAGAATTACCAGCAGGCCGACGGGAGTGTAACCGTGCCCGATGCCTTGAGACCCTATATGGGAGGCCTTGAAAAAATCACGAAAAAGGGTTAGATTAAAAGAATCCCCTGCGCGCGCAAGCCGGGGGGCTCCTTTTACCTCCCCTCCCTTGATGGGAGGGGAC
>JACREU010000059.1 GCA_016212705.1 Deltaproteobacteria bacterium | reverse complement strand
GGCTCCACAAACATACTTTCTACCTGCACCTGAAGGAAACTGAGTTTCGTTTCAATCTCAGATGCGATAACATATATTTGGAACTGTTAAAAATGTTCCGCAAGACCCCTTTATAACCTTGTTTGCTTCCTAAGACCCTTTCACAAGGGAGTCGTCGGTGTCGTCGCGCCTGAACTCTGCTATGCCGAAGCTCACGGTCACGCGCCCGGCGACGGCGAAGGCATGGGTCTCCACCTCTTTCCTTATCCGCTCGGCCTGAACGGCCGCGCCTTCAACGCTTATCTCGGGCAGTAATATCACGAACTCCTCGCCGCCCCAGCGGAAGAGGTAACTCGACTCCCTGACCATGCTTTTGACTACCTTCGTAAGCTCCACAAGGACGCTGTCCCCTACGGCGTGGCCGAAGGTGTCGTTTATCCTCTTGAAGTCGTCTATGTCGAATATCGAGAGCGTAAGGGGCCGCTTGTATCTGCGCGCCCTGTTGAGCTCGATCGTCATTATCTCGTCGAACTTAAGGCGGTTGAACGCTCCGGTGAGCCTGTCGGTCATGGCGGTCCTGCGGAGCTCCTCCTCGAGCCTTTTTCGCTCGGTCATGTCCCTGAAAAGGCCGATGAGGAACTGCCTGCCGGCTATCGTCACCGGGGCGGAGCTTATGGTCACGGGCACGACCCTGCCGTCCTTCCTAACGACCTCCATGTCGTAGATATTTCCCCGCGGGACCGCTGTATACTCCCGGAAGACACTCCTGTACTCCATGGACTTGCCTTCGGGGTGGAGGCCGCTCTGGTGCATGCCGATTATTTCTTCGCGCGTCCTCATGAGGAGCGCTTCGGCGCTCCTGTTCGCGTCCGTTATCCTGCCGGTCTCGGCGTCGGCGAGGAAGGCCGCGTCGTTCATGTCGTCCCAGAGGCACCTGTACCTCTTCTCCGAATCGCGCAGGTCCCCTTCTATCCTCACTCTCTCTTCCATCTCTTTTTTCAGGGAATCGTTCGCCCACGCGAGTTCGGAGGTCCTTATCGCCACGCGCGCCTCAAGTTCCTCGTTCGCCTGCTGGAGTTCGTCTTCCGCCTCGCTAAGGCTCCTTATGACGCTTATCATCGGACGGAAGAGAAAGAGATAGAGCACAGGAAAGACGAGCATGGTGAGGAGGAGCGCGTCTATCGTGCCCTCGTATATGGGAGAGACCCCCCTTATGAAAGGCAGGGCCATCATCACCAACGCCTCGGCGATGAAGATGGAGGCGGCCGTGATGAGGACAAGCAAAAAAGGATGTGCTATCTTTTTATGTTTCAGGGACACCTTGACCTACCTTCGGTTCTACCTGGCGCGGAAACAATCTATACAATTCAGGGAAACGCCGTCAATACAATAACTCAGGGCACACTACCCCCTTGCCCTGCCTTTCATATCGGACATTATGGTCCGAAGCTTAAGAAAGTCTTGATAAACCAATGCTTTCAAGCACGGACTTTGAGAGGGCGCGATTAAAAAGAGGCCCGTCTCCGGCAGGTCTTCAAGACAGCTAAAAAAACCTTTGAAATACCGAAAAAAATTTTATAAAATCAGAACATCACCTCTTTTGGCCTTGACAATTTTAAAAACTTATCTTCTTTCAAGCGTGCTTGAATTGACATATAGGTTTTAATCTTGTTGTGCGCTGAGCCGCCATGTCGGCAGGGGCCTGCCGCCCCGTCTCAATCTGTTTTTTCTTTCTCCATGCTCGCTCCACGCACCGACAATATGACGCAGAGAAACGAGCCCCTCCGGACGCAGTGGCTCGTCCTCTCTCAATCCCGGTCAAAAAATGCGAAGGAGGCTTCCTCATGGAATCAATCTTTCAGCGGTTCTTCAAATCAGGGGCAACGGAGGATGCGGGCCGAGACCTCCCGTATCTCGTCGACCAGCCAGGAGAGACCTACTCAGGGACCAGGATAGAGCCGATAAAGTTCGGGCTCCCGAAGGAGATAGACTCCATCTGCCCGGAGTGCATGGAGATAATAAAGGCGACTCTCTACGAGGACGGAGGCAAGGTCTGGATATCCAAGACCTGCAGGGACCACGGGGACTATAAGGACATCTTCTACGGCGACGTGAACCTCTACAACAGGTGCGAGGAGCTCTGGTTCGGCGACGGCAAGGGGGTCGAAGACCCGGCGATAAAAAAGGCGACGGTCTGCCCCAAGCAGTGCGGCCTCTGCAACATGCACATGAGCCACAGCGCGCTGCCCATCATTGACCTCACCAACAGGTGCAACATGACCTGCCCAGTCTGCTTCGCCAACGCCAACGCCTCAGGCTACCTCTACGAGCCGTCCTTTGAGGACGTCATGCGGATGCTCGACATGCTCGCCAACCAGAAGCCTGTCCGCGCGAACCGCGTCCAGTTTTCAGGCGGGGAGCCGACGGTCAGGCCCGACTTCCTCGAGATAGTAAGGAGAGCCCGGCAGAAGGAGTTCGACTACATCCAGGTCAACACCAACGGCATAAAGATGGCGGAGTTTGAGTTCGCCGAGGCCGCGCGGGAGGCCGGGGTCGACAACCTCTACCTCCAGTTCGACGGCCTTACAGACGACGTCTACAAAAAGACGCGCGCACGCGCCCTCATCGACGTCAAGATGGCCGCCATCGAGAACTGCCGGAAGTTGAGGATTGGCATAGTGCTCGTAGCCACCCTCGTAAAGGGCTTCAACGACCACCAGGTCGGCGACATCGTAAGGTTCGCGGCGAAAAACAACGACGTCATAAGCGGCATCGCCTTTCAGCCCGTCTCATTCGTCGGCAGGTTCAGCCAGAGCCACCGTCTGGAGCGGAGATATACGCTCGCCGACCTCGCGCACGACATCGAGAAGCAGACCGGCTACATAGACGTCATGCGGGACTGGTTCCCCATAGGCGTCACGTCGGCCATTTCAAAACTCGCCGCTTCCTTGAGCGGCAAACCGGCCTTCACCCTCTCGCTCCACCCGCACTGCTCGCAGGGGACCTACTTCTACATAGGCGAAGACGGCTCCGTAAAACCCATAAGCGAATTCCTCGACATGTTCCCGTTCCTGAAGGACCTGATAGAGCTCTCCAGGACCGTGAAGCCGTCGAGGTTCGACCTCCTCTCCAAGGTAAAGATCCTCTACAAACTCAAAAAACACTTCAACGAGGAGAAGGCCCCAAAGGGGCTGACCTTCGAAAAGTTCCTCAAAAGCCTCGAAGGCTACCAGGACAGGAGCCTCAGGAAGACCCAGTTAAAAGACAACGTTTCCAAGGACGACCGTTTCCATTCAAACTTCTTCATAGCCGGGATGCACTTCATGGACGGATACAACTTCAGCGTGGAGCGCGTCATGAGGTGCGTCATCCACTACCCGGACCCCAAGGGCCGCTTATACCCGTTCTGCGCCTACAACGGGACCGTCTACAGGAAACTGGTCGAGAGCAGGTTCAAGCACACGCCCGAGGAGTTGAGGGACAAGATCATAGCCGAGGGAAGGCCGAGAGAGCTTGAGATAATAGCGAAAAAGATGGGGATATGAGAGGCGCGGGGCGCGCTCTCCCGGCTTTTACAAAAACTTTTCGCGCGCTTGCCGCCCTCTCGGGTGTCTGCCTTACTTTGTCTTCATTACAAAGACGCCGTCCCAGTAGTCCGGGAGTTCGGTCTCTCTCAATACCTTTATCCTCGAAAGATAGACCTTGGACGGCCCGTCCTCGGGCCTCAACTCAAGGACATGCCCGAAATACTCTTCGGCCATATTCCATGCCTTGGCCCTGTAAGCCTTGAGCCCGGTATCAAAGAGGTCTATGAGCTCCTTAAGCTCGGAAGCGGCCTTCTTGTCCCCCATGAGCTCGTATATCTTTATCGGGAGGTCCTTGCCCTTGACCTTTACGATGTCGAGCTCCCTGAAGGCGAACTCCTCCTGGGCCGCAATATAAGTGTATTTGGGGACTATTATGTTCGTCCCGTATTCCTTGTTCAGCCCTTCGAGGCGCGAGCCGAGGTTGACGGCGTCGCCTATGACGGTATAGTCGAAGCGCGTGGAAGACCCCATGTTGCCGACGACCGCCTTTCCGGTGGACAGGCCTATGCCGGAGACGAGCCTCGGTATGCCGGGCTTGTCCCAGGTCTTCTGCGTCTCCGTGAGGGTCCGCTCCATCTCGAGCGCCGCCCTGCATGCCCTTACGGCGTGGTCCGCCTGCGGCAGAGGCGCCCCCCAGAAGGCCATTATCGCGTCCCCCATGTACTTGTCGACGGTGCCGCAGTTCCTTAAGATCACGTCGGTCATGGGGGTCAGGTAGTCGTTCATGAGCTTTACGAGCACATTGGGTTTGAGCTTTTCCGTGATGTTCGTGAAGCCCCGGATGTCGGAGAAGAGCACGGTCAATGTCTTCTCCTCGCCCCCGAGGCTTAAGAGCCCCGGGTTCTTTATTATCTCGTTTACGACCGAGCGGTCGACGTAGCGCGAGAACGCCTCCCTTATCTCCTTTTTCTTCCGCTCCTCGGAGACGAACTGGAAGACCGTGGTGGATGACGCGACGAAGACTATGGTGAAGACCGGATATATGTCCGTCAGCCAGAGTTTAAGGTGCGTGAAGACGTAGTGGTTCGCGAAGATGTAGGCGGCCACCATCACCATGGCGAAGAGCGCCGTAAAAAGCGCGGAGACCCTCGGTATTACGACTGCGAGCGCCGCGCCGGGTATTATTATCGAGAGGAGGTCGAAGATGAGTATCCAGTCCGGCCTGTAGATGAAGTCCCCGCTTATGACCGTATCGATGGCGTTGGCGAGGACCTCGACCCCAGGGAAGGTCCCGGCGAAAGGCGTGACCCTCATGTCGTAGATGCCCGTGGCGGTCGCGCCGATTATGACGATCTTCCCCTCTATCGCCTCAGCCGGCACTCCGCCGGCCATGATATCGGCGGCGGAGTAGTGCGGGAACGTGAACGGGCCGCCGCGGTAGTTGATGAGGAGGCGCCCGTTCTCGTCGGTCGGGACTATAACGCCCCCAATGTTGATGGAGTCCACCCCGTATTCGGCGACGTTCAGCAGGAGGGGCGGGGAATCGGCATAACGCCTTATCGCCTCTATGGATATATGCGGATAGAACTCCTCTCCGTACCTGATGACGAGGTTCGCCCACCTGACGGTCCCGTCCTTGTCCGGGACTATGTTGAAGTAACCGAAGCTCTCCGCGGACCCGGCGATGGCCGGGATGTTTTCCGTCACGCCGCTTGCGCCGAGGACCTGGAACCTCGGCTCCTCCGCGCCTATCTGCCTGACGGACGCGAACCGGGACGGTATCAGGTAGGCCTTGTCTTTCTGGACCGGCCCGGAGACCTCGTCCCCTGTAAAGAAAAAGTACCCGAGGACCGCCGGAGAGCCTTCGATGGCGCTGGCGAGCGCCCTGTCGTTGTCGGAGTCTGCCTCGGCCTTTTTAAGGATGGAGGCGAGGCGGGGGTCGGCCCCGCTCAAATCCCGGCGGAGCTTCCTGAGTACCGCGGCCCCGGAGCTCTCGTCAGGCTCCGAGAAGACGACGTCGAAGGCTATGACCGCGGGGGACATGGCGTTCAGCCTCTTTACGAGCTCGGCCATCCTGGACCTCGGCCAGGGCCACCTGCCGAACGCGCCCAGGCTCTTCTCGTCGATGGCGACGATGGCGACCTCTCCGGTCGGCTCGACCCTGCCCCTGGATTTAAAGTGAAAATCAAAGGCCTTGAGGTCTATTTCCTGAAAGAACGGCACCTGGATGATGTATATGAGGACGGAGACGGCTGTGGCGAGGAGGCCGACCTTCAGGCCGGTTATCGTGTAGAAGATGGTTTTCAGGCGGTTCATTATGACCTTGAGGGCGGGGCCTTGAGAAAGGGCTCCCCGAAGGCAGGGAAAGCCCTTAAGGCCGCCCGCCTTAAAGAAGCGCGCTTGTTATCGGCTACCTGTTATCAGTAGGCCGCCCCTGCCCCTGTGCCGGAGAACGTTCCTCCGGAGTAGGTCCCGGCCGCGGCCCCGACCATGTTGACCGAAGAGCCGTTGAGCGTGCCGGTTCCGGAGTAGGTCCCGGCGCCGGATACCGACGAGAGCCAGGTGCTCGTTGACCACTGCTTCACATTGAAACTCGACGAAAGCCCGTTGCCGGATAGGGCTACGGAGGCCCCGGCGAGCGGGTCGGTCACATAGGAGCCGGAGATGTTATTCGTAGCCCAGACCTTCGGGGACGCGCCGCTCGAATAAGCGAAGAAGGTGACGTCGTTCATGTTGACCGTGAGGTTCCCGTCGGTGCCTGTGAGGTTAGCTCTCCCCACCTCGGCGTACGGGATGTCAAGGGCCTGCAAAGAGGCCTGCCCCGCGGCTGTCTGCGTCATGGAGATAAAGAGGCTCGTCTCTATCCACGCGCCGGTCTGTATCGACTGCCAGGTGTAGTTCGCGGGGGAGAACGTGCCGAGGAACTCACCGGCGCTTATCCACGAGTCGGCGGTGTCCTGCCTGGCCCCGTATCCGACGAAACCCCCGGTGATGGTATTGCCCGCGCCGACAGTGAGGTCTCCTCTCGCGCCGGCTATCATCGTCGAAGAGTTGTAGCCGTCGTTATAGAAATCCAGCGTCAGGGCCCCTGAAACCGGACCTGAGCTTGTATAAGTCCCGTTGCCGATCGATTCCAGTATGCCCCAGTCCTGCCCGGCTATGGAGCTTGTGGAGATGTCCCAGGCCGAACCGCCGGTGAAGCTGGACGAGGCGCCGGATATCGCCGGATACGCAGGGGCAACCGAGCTCTGATAACTCGCGCCGGAGATGTTGCTCGGGAGATTTGACGCGGTGTAAGGGATATAGGCGTCCGCCCTTATCTGCGCCGGAAATACCGACCCTTCCATCTTCATCATGCCGGTTTCGTAATAAAACGAGCCGGAGAGATTGCCAACGGCTATGCCTGCATTCCCGGACGGGTCTATGTACAGGGCGTAAAGACTGGAGTTCGCGGACCCCTCGGCGGCGAGCATCGCCGAGTACCCGAAGAACGCCCCTCCGTCGTAGGTCGTGTAAGTGCTGTTGCTGAAGTTCAGGCTGAAGGCGTTCTGGTTCAACCAGAGCCTCGGCGTTATGCCGCCTAAGTATCTGCCTATCATTATCATGGGCGCCGGTGAAGACCGGCTTGTGCCCCAGATGGAAGAGGTCCCTCCCATGAGCCCGCTCAAAAGCCCCTGGCTGTATAAGACGGTGACGAACGCAAGATCGTCCTCGGTCGCCGTACCTGCGGCGGAGCCGCTGAACGAGCCCGTCGACGAATCATAAGAGCCGTTCACCGTCCCGTCACCCGAAATAAGCGATGTACCCGTCAGGTAATAGAAAGCGCCGGCCCCGGACATGAGGCCGTTGGAGTAACTCCCGGACATGACGGATAACCAATAGCCTGTCGTTGTGCCTGACGATGAGTCGGCCTGCCCTGAGCCGCCGACCGTGATCGCCCCCTCATTGTCAGGCGGGGAGCCGGCCCAGCCGTCGATATCGAAGTACCACGTCCCGGTGGTCTCGCCGGAGTTGAAGGCTACGGCCCCCTGAACGTCAAGATCGGCATCAGGGCTCCTAATGAAACCATTGAGGCTCGAAGATAAGACAGTAACCGTTGGCGCATCGGGGGTCCCGAGCGCCTCTGCGCTCGTCTCGCTTATCGGTTTCAAGTCAGAGTATTCAGTAGCGTCGTCGATCGTCCCCCCGGTTTCTGTCAGGCCCGAGAGAGAGCGGGAGGAGGATGAGTCTAACTCGCCCGCGTCGTCATCGAAGGACTCGGACCCGGTCTCTGCGAGCGACGCTATGCCGTTATCGTCCGCCTCGCCTTCTTCCTGTCCACCCTCGCCTGTCGAAGCCCCGGCCGTAGTAGCGGTCCCCTCATCGCCGGAGACCGCCTCGTCCCCGCCTTCGGCGTCCCCGTTCGCGCCGTTGTCCCCGCCGTCCTCGATCGCAGTGTCTGAGGAGTGCTTCAGAAACTCGATATTGAGCGCGCGCTTAGGCGGCAGGGGCGGGGCCTCTGGATGGAGGATAAAGGTCGACTGCCCGGCCCTTATGTCCACCACCTGGCCGGGGAGCCTCGGGTTGTAAACGAAACCGAGCCCGTCGTTGAAGACGACGCCGGTAGTCCCCCTCAGATAAAATACAAAGAGGTCAGTGCCGCGAACGCCCGCGATAGCCGTAGGCGTCTGTATGTTGAAGGTCGATTCGCTTATGGAGACCGGTATCACCTTTTTCTTGAAGGTGGAGACAACCCCCCTGACCTTGCCCCTGAAGAGGTATAAGGAGGCCTTCTTCCTGCCGCCGTCGGGGTTGAAGAGGTACTCGTCTATCTTTACCCTGGATTCCGGCGCGAGCCTTACGACAGTCTTGTCGTTAAAGGTCAGCTCGGCCTTGGACCCCGGCTTTGTGCGGACGACGTCCCCTACAGAGACCTTGTCGCCCTGGCGCGCCGTGACGGCTTGTGCCGACCCGGCCCTCGTTAAATCCGCCTTGCCGTCGAGCTTCGAGATATAACCTACGTCCGCCGGACCCGCCTCCCCGGCGAGCGCGGCGCCGGGGAGGGCCGAACACAGCATGAAAAGGAATACGGCCCCGATGACGGCGGCCAGCCCGTATGCCTTTCCGAACGAACCGGTAAATGTCTTTTTCATAAACATGGCGGGACCTCTTTATTAAAAGACATTAGAACCTGAAATCCACCCCGACCCCGTAGACGTTCTTCGAATAATCGTATATCGAGATGTTCGAATCCCCCCGGATGTAGAGGTACTGGGCCTTCAGGTCCAGGCTGTCGTAGAGGGGGTACGTGAGGAGCGTATAGAAGGTGAGGGTCGCGTCCTCCCTTTCAACGCCGAATACCGTGTGCGTATCCGTGAAGGACTGGAGGTACTCCTCCACGCTGACGTTCAGCCCGAGCTTTTCGGTGACTGGATAATAGACGCTCGCCCCGAACCTGTTGCCGTAGTACGCCCAGTTGGCGCCGTCGGTATCCTCGTAGTTGAAGTCGTAGCGTCCGTTGACGAACCCCTTGCCGCCCGATAGCAGGTAGAACCAGGACGCGCCCGCGCCGTAGTCCCATGAATCCCTGTCCTCGTCCGCGCCTATGCCGGCCGTGTAATCGAGGTAGTCCTTCACCTGCCACCTGACGGACGCCTGGGCGAACTGCCTTTCGTTTATCGGGAAGGTGTATGCCGGGGAGAGGGTGAGGGCTTGGAGGTACTTGTCCCCGTCGACAAGGGTGTACGTGTATCCGGCGTAGAGGTTCGCCTGGCCGCTCCTGAAGCTCATCCCGGGGGTCGCTGAAAACGAATGGCTCTGGATGTCGTGCGTCTCCAATGAGGCGTGGGTGTTGGCGTAGAGCGAGTACCCGGCCTTAAGGCTGTACGGGAGCTGGAGCTTGAAGTCATAGTCGGCGCTGAAAGACGCGACAAAGACGCTGTCGGACTCGTTAGTTATGTCCCCGGCGACCGACGCGTCCGCGGGTTTAAGGAGGACGTTGTCGTCGAACTGGTACTCGACACCGGCCTTGAGCTTAAGGGGCCGCTCATCCTTCTGCCTCTTCGAGATCGCGCTTATGTACTCGCGTGCGGACTCCGCGACATCGGCGTTCGGGTCCTTTGAGGCGAGGTCCTTGAACATCTCCTTCGCCTCCCCGAGCCTCCCGGCCTGGACGGAGGCTATCGCCGTCTGGTAGTCGGCAGAACTCCCGAGCGAACCGTCGAGCGACTTCGCCTTCCTGAAGGCCTCTATCGCCTCATCGGGCCTTTTTAACTTTATAAGGGTGAGCCCTTTAAGAAACGACGCGCGGGCAGGCTCGATCCCCTCGCTCTCGGCGACACCTGTCGCCGAGAGCGTCTCATCGTACTCCCCTGTCTGGTATAAGACCTCCGCGAGCTCTATTACCGCCTCTCTGACGCGAGGCAAAAGGGTGACCGCGTCCTTGAGGTGCGGCTTCGCCGACTGGTAGTCCTCGCCCTTCACATAAGCGAGGCCGAGGTAATATGCGGCGAGAGACGAATTCGGGTCTTTCTCCCTTATTGACTTGAAGAACTCCACAGCCTCCTCGTAATTGCCTCCCTTGAGGTCAGCGATTCCGGGCGTGAGGTCCAACGGATTTTTCTGGACGGCAACGGAAGGGGCTGGCAGGATGAACAGCAACGCTACGAAAAGACCTGTAAATAGCAAATGTATTCTCTTCATTTGGCCGGCCTTCCGTAAAACTGCTTATTTATTTTTAAGGGGTTGTATGGCGAAGTTATTCTATCGCCAATCACCGTTCAATGCAACTAAATTAAACTTCTCCGCGCGCGGAAGCCTGTCAAAACATCTTGTTTTTAAAGGACATTAATATTACAATAGGCGGGTGTCTCCTTCAGCGGATATAGCCGAGGGTTTCTTGAGCCCTTCAAGGGGCCCCGTGAGTTTCGACGAGATGTTCGCCTCGATTATGCATTACATCGGCGAATCCCCCGGCAACGCCTATAACCTCATCATCGGCACAGACTCTTTCCTCAACACTAACACCCTCTTCGTAAGCGCGATAATCGTCCATAAGGTAGGCCACGGCGGCAGGTACTTCTACAAAAAGCTTAAACGGAGGAAGATGGACAACCTCCGCCAGCGGATATTCTACGAGACTACTATGTCCATCGAGCTCGCCTCCGTCATCAGAGAGCGTCTGAACGAGAACGGATATAAAAAACTCGACGTCGAGATTCACCTCGACGTCGGCATGAACGGAGACACCCGTGAGATAGTCAAGGAGGTCGTCGGCATGGTCACCGGCTCCGGATACGCGGCCGTCACCAAGCCGGACTCCTACGGGGCGTCGAAGGTCGCCGACAGGCACTCCAAATGACCCTATCCGTCAAAACCCGTCCCTATAATTGGGTTGACTGTACAGGTCCCTCCATATAAAATCTACCCATCTGAAGCCTTCGTTTATCGGCCTGATCCGACCAATTCATTCAGAGAGAGGCAAATGACCCCTAAGCCGTCTTCCAGCCGTTTGAAGTTGCGTTACGCTTCGCTCCTCTCGGCCCTTGTTCTAATCGCGGCCGGCGCCCTTGCCTTTTCCGCGCCTCCGGGCAACGGAGTCCTCCTCATAGACGACTTCTCGGCAGAGACGCCGGACTCCGCGCCCTCTGGCTGGAATAAGCTCCTGTTGCCGAGGAAGAAGAAAGAGACCCGCTATACGGTCGTAAGGGACGGCGAGAACAAAATACTTAAGGCCGAGAGCTCGCGGGCCGCCTCAGCGGTCTACAAGGAGCTCAAGGGAGAAGAGATAAGGGACTTCGAGATACTCTCATGGAGATGGAAGGTCGAGGGGATACTTAAAAAAGGCGACGAGACGAGGAAGGACGGCGACGACTACGCCGCGCGCGTATACGTGACATTCGAGTACGAGCCGGAAAAGACCTCCTCTTTCGACAAATTCAAGTTCAAGCTCCTGGAGGCGGTCTACGGGATGAAGGCCCCGGGCAACACCGTCAATTACATCTGGGCTAATAAGCTTCAGAAAGGCGAGGCGATAAAAAACCCCTTCACCGACCGCGTGGTAATGGTCGCCGTTGAGAGCGGCCCAGCCCTCGTTGGGCAGTGGCTGAATGAAGAGCGGAACATATACGAGGACTACAAAAGATACTTCAACGACACGCCGCCTAAGATTACCGGCATAGTCATTATGACGGACACCGACAACACGAACGAGAGCGCGACCGGGTACTACGACGACATAGTCCTTAAAAAGAAGCCTTAAGGAGCCGCTCATGACTGTAGGACACGAGATATCATCCGCCGAGAACAGGATACTGAACGGGGTATTCGTAATAAGCACGAAGTCGGGCGGCAAGGTCAACGCCATGACCGCCGCGTGGGTCCAGCGGGCCTCCTTCGACCCGCCATTGATAACCGTTTCCATTGGAAAAACGCGCTTTACGCACGACATGATAATCGAGTCCGGCGTATTCGCCGTAAATGTCCTCAACGAGGACGGAAAGGCGACAGGCAAGCGCTTCGGGCTTAAGACCGGGCGGAAGACCGACAAGTTCGCGGGGGTTGAGTACGACGTCAAGGCAACTGGCTCTCCGATACTCAGGGACTGCATCGCGTGGATGGACTGCCGTGTCCGCTCCCACCATGACGCCGGAGACCATACGCTTATCATAGGGGAGGTCGTGGACGGGGACGTATTAAGGCCCGAGGCAAGGCCGCTTATATATGACAAGGAGGGGTTTTATAAGTAGCGCGATATTAGCGTTGATTGTCATAACCGCGAAATCGGGAACCCAGTGTCTTTTAAAGATCACTGGATTCCCGATTAAGACCTCGGGAATGACGGCATAGGCGAGGCGTTTTGTGAAACAAATGAACAGAAGTCAGTTACCTGTGCAGAGCCGGGGGTTTGAAAAAATTGCGAACCGATTAACGGTTGGAGAACCGCGCCTGTTGAATATTTTCGATAGGCGGGACTAACGAGCCCCGCTCTCATTAAAATCCCTACCTCCCCACCATCCCCTTAAACTCCTCCTCATCTATTATCTTAAGCCCCATCTTTTTCGCCTTCTCGTACTTCGACCCCGGCTCAGCGCCCGCGACGACATAATCGACCTTCTTGTTTACGGTTGTAGCCGCCTCGCCGCCTTCAGCCTCCACGAGATCTCTTGCCCCGTCCCTCGAAAAGGACTTCAATGACCCGGTGAACAGGAAGACCTTGCCCTCACACCTCCCGCCCTTCTTCTTTTCCATTTTCGGAAAGACGACCCCGGCGCGCTCTAACTTCTGGAGGACGTCCATGTTGTGCCTTTCCGCGAAGAAGTCCACGATGGAGGCCGCCGTTTCAGGCCCTATTTCAAAGGTCTCTTCAAGCTCCTCTTTCGCGGCCCTGGCGAGCGCGCGTATGTCCCCGAATTTTTCGGCCAATACCCGCGCCGTGCGCTCGCCTACCTGCTTTATCCCGAGCGCGTATATGAGCCGCTCAAGCGTCGGATTTTTAGACCTCTCAATCGCGTTGATAAGGTTCTCCGCGGACTTTTCCCCCCACCTTTCAAGCGCGAGAAGGCCGTCCATTGTAAGCAAAAAAAGGTCGGCCACGTCCTTTACAAGTCCGCTCTCGACGAACTGGTCGACGTGCATCGCCCCGAGCCCTTCGATGTCAAAGGCCCTTTTTGACGCGAAGTGTCTTATGGACTCCTTTAACTGTGCCGGGCATGAGAGCCCGCCGGTGCAGTAGTGTATCGCGCCGACGCGCTCTATTGCGCTACCGCACTCCGGGCATTGTCCCGGCATCCTGAACTCGGGAAGCCCTTCTGCCGGACGTCTGTCCTTCAAGACCTCTGCGACCTCAGGTATGACGTCCCCTGCCCTCTGGACTATTACAAAGTCGCCGGGGCGGACGTCCTTCCGCCTCACCTCGTCCTCGTTATGGAGTGTGGCCCGCTCTATCGTCACGCCGCCGACGGATACGGGCTCCAAGAACACGACGGGCGTCAAGGCCCCGGTCCTGCCTACGCCGACGACAATCTCCTTGACTCTGGTCATCTCCTGCTTCGGAGCGAACTTATAGGCGAGCGCCCACCTTGGGGAGCGCGTTATAACCCCGAGCCTCTCCTGCAGATCCAGCCTGTTCACCTTCAATACCACGCCGTCTATCTCGTAGTTCAAGGCGCCCCGCTTCTCCTCCATCCCGTCGTGGTACTTAAGCGCCTCGTCAATCCCATCCACGACCTTTACGAGGGGGTTTACCTTAAGGCCCGTCTTTTTTATGAATTCAAGGGTCTCTAAATGCGTCGTAAACGCAGGCCCCTCAATGGCCCCGAGGCCGTAGCAGAATATGTCGAGCGGGCGGGTGGCGGTCACGCGGGGGTCGAGCTGTCTTAGAGACCCTGCCGCGGCGTTCCTCGGGTTGGCGAAAGGCGCTTCCCCCTTCGCCTCCTTTTCGGCATTCAGCCTCTTGAAGCTCTCCAGGGGCAGGAAGACCTCGCCGCGCACCTCCATATACCTCGGCAACTTTATCAAATCGTGCCTGAGCTTAAGCGGTATGGAACGCACGGTCCTCAGGTTTTGCGTGACGTCCTCGCCCACATACCCGTCTCCCCGCGTAGAGCCCTTTATGAAGACGCCGTTTTCATAGACGAGCTCCACGGCGAGGCCGTCCATCTTAGGCTCAGCCGCGTATTCGATCCTTACCGATCCGTCGAGTTCAAGGTTCCTCTTTATCCTTGAGTCGAATTCAAGGGCCTCCTCTTCCGTGAACGCGTTATTGAGGGAGAGCATCGGGACGGTGTGTTTTATGGTGCCGAAGGCGGGTAGCGGCTCTGCGCCGACCCTCTGGGTCGGAGAATCCGGCGTCACAAGACGCGGGAACTCCCTTTCAAGCCCTTCGAGACAGCGCATGAGTCTGTCGTACTCGGCGTCGGTAATGACGGGGCTGTCGAGTATGTAGTAGCGATAGTTGTGGTAGTCGATCTCCTTGCGGAGCCGGTCTATCTCTATCCTTGCTTCTTTCTCATCCATGGAGAGATATGTAGCACAGGTATGAAAGGAGGTCAAACATACACAAGGGGCGGCGGCGCATACTCCCAGTTGGTTTATAAAAATTAATTCAGACTTGGCAACTCACCCCTGTACTTCCGTACAGGTATGTTTTCTCAATGATTCATTAAAGAAACGTTGACTTTTTTTAATGCCGGGATTATAATGGGGCCGTTTTAACCTTAAGACTGAGGGCGGTATTAAGGTTTTGGAAGGCGCTGATCGCCGAAAGGCGTCCGAAAGGACGGCCTCTTCGGCATTTTTTTTGTAAAATACCTATGGGGCTTTAATATGCGCGGAATTCTACAGATCATGAAGCGGACCCTGCCTTTTCTCACGGTAGTGCTCCTCGCCTCCCAGGCCTTCGCGGCAGGCGTAAACGACTACCCGGCAGGGCTCGCGGCGAGCGGGATAGCCGGATCCAGGCACAACATGGGCTCCATGGGTAAAGTCTTAAGAACGACCGCCACGACCGAGATCTGCGTATTCTGCCATACGCCCCATCATACGAACACGACTAACGGCTTGAAACCCATGTGGAACCGCGGGACATCGGCCCCGACCTCGTACACCGCCTACGGCGCGACGATAGGCGGCTCAACCGTAAACAACACAGACATCGGCTCTACCTCGCTCGCGTGCTTAAGCTGCCACGACGGCGTAATGACCTTCGACAACATAGTGAACGCGCCGGGCAAGGGCGGCGTTGTGAACGGCGGCTCTGACAGGGGCTGGACCTTCGCCATGCCGATCGTCAGCGAATTCGTCCCCATGGGCACCTATTTACATAAATTCGATACAGGCGCTTTTGCGTGCAACCTCTGCCACTACCTTGACAACCCCGCGGCGAGGCTCTCGCTCGGGATGAACCTCTCGGACGACCACCCGGTATCGGTCGCCTACAGCGCTGACAGGGCGGGCCTCCGGCCCACGAACACGACCATAAACTCCATAGACCTGACCTCGGAGCTCGCCTCATCCGCCGCAAGCTACGCAACCGGCAATATCGCCCAGAACCGCTGGGCGGTTAAGGGCTTCATCTCCGACACCGCCACGATATCCGACCTCCTCCGGGACGGCAGGGTCGAGTGCTCATCGTGCCACGACCCGCACTTCAAGAACCTTAGCTGGGACGAAGTCGAAGGGACCTACACCATGTACGTCGAACAGGGGGTACCGTGGACCTGGTGCTCGGGCGAGAACTGCTCAGACGGCCAGTTCCTGCGTAGGGTCGGCGGCAACACCGGGTCGGGTGTATGCCGGACCTGCCACGAAAAATAGCCCCCTCCCCTTGCCCGGAGATATCCTCCCAGAAATACCTTGACAAACCACCTGAAATCATTTATTTTTGTATATTCAAAATAAAGACGGGGACTTAAGAGATGAAGACATTTATACCGAAAACAGACGTACATTCAAAAAAGTGGTTCTTAGTGGACGCAAACGGCAAGACCCTCGGGAGGATGGCCTCCAGCATCGCCGCGATACTGCGCGGCAAGCACAAGCCGATCTTCACCCCCCACATCGACACCGGCGATTTCGTCGTCGTCGTCAACGCGGAAAAAGTAGGGTTTACGGGGAACAAGTCCACTGACAAGATATACTACCACCACACCATTGACCCTAACGGGCTCAAGGCCAAGTCTCTCGGAAAGGTCCTCGAGGAAAAGCCGGAAGACGCCCTTAAAAAGGCCGTCTGGGGCATGCTCCCCAAGGGCAGGCTCGGCAGGGACATGTACAAGAAGCTCAAGGTCTACTCCGGCGCCGCGCACCCGCACCAGGCGCAGTCGCCCGAGTCTTTAGCGTTATAACTGGCTACTGAGAATCTAACTTTATTCAGGCTTCAAATAAGCTCCAGATGCTCGGCGTCAAGGAGCGAGGAACGAGGCGTACATAGTATGTACGCCGCAGGACAGAGCGACGAAGACAACAAAGCAGATGGGCTTTTTCAGTAGCCTGACACGAACATTACCGGGGGTATCATAGAAATGGCAGACGTATTCAGCGCAGTAGGCAGACGCAAGACATCGGTTGCGAGGGTGAGGCTCCTGCCCGGCGCAGGCGAGATAACCGTTAACGACAAGGCTTACGCGGCCTTCTTCAGCCGCGAGACCTTGAGGGGCATCGTAAGACAGCCGCTCGAACTCACCAACAACGTCGGCAAGTTCAACGTCGTGGCGAACGTCGACGGCGGCGGAGAATCCGGCCAGGCAGGCGCAGTAAGGCACGGGATCGCCAGAGCCCTCCTCGTCTCGGACGCCTCCTTGAGGGCGGTGCTTAAGAAGGCCGGACTGCTGACAAGGGACCCGAGGATGAAGGAAAGAAAGAAGTACGGACAGAAGGGCGCAAGGAAGAGGTTCCAGTTCTCCAAGAGATAATCTCCCGCCGGCGGCGGTCAGGCTGGGGGCTTCGCTATTACAGGGGTTGGTTGAAGCGCTTGGGAACCAGGACAAACCAACGGCCCGATTGGCAGAGAGTGCGCGGGCCGGATGCGTAACAGGATCTCCAGGCCGTTCGAAAAATAGAGAAACCAGGGGGAGACCGCGAGGTCTCCCCTTTTTATTTTCTCTCCCTTTTAAGGAGGGTTCAAAATGCTTAAGATCGCCATAGTGGGCGGGAGCGGCTACACCGGGTTCGAGCTCCTCCGGATACTCGCCACGCACCCGGATACGAGGGTAATCGAAGCCACCTCGCGCCAGTACAAGGGAAAGGCCGTCGCAGAGGTCTTCCCGTCGCTCGCGGGCTTCTACGACGGGCTTAGATTCAGCGAGCCTGAGGACTTGAAGGGCCTCGGAGCCGACATAGCCTTCAGCGCGCTCCCCCACGGCGTTTCCCAGGGGGCGGTGACGGCGCTCCTTGAGTCCTCCCGCGTAATAGACTTGAGCGCGGACTTCCGCATCCGCGACCTCTCGGTTTACAGGGCATGGTACGGAGAGCACGCGAGCGCGGAGCTCTTAAAGGAGGCCGTCTACGGACTGCCGGAGCTAAAAAGAAAAGAGATTAAGGGCGCGCGGCTCGTGGCCAACCCAGGGTGTTATCCCACCTCCGCCATACTCGCGCTCGCCCCGCTCCTTAAAGAGAAGCTCGCGGACGCCTCATCCATAATCGTGGACTCCAAGAGCGGCGTATCCGGCGCGGGGAGGTCTGCGGCGCTTGATACCTCGTTCGTAGAGGTATCCCAGGGGTTCAAGGCCTACAAGATAGGCTCCCACAGGCACACGCCTGAAATAGAGCAGGAACTCGGCGCGATAGCCGGGGCGGAAGTATCCATCACCTTCACCCCTCACCTCCTGCCGGTCTCAAGGGGCATACTCTCAACGGTCTACGTGGACCTCACGAAGGGCGTATCGATGAAAGAGATGCACTCTCTTTACAGGGCCTTTTATGAAAAAGAGCCCTTTGTGCGCGTGATGGACGAGGGGAGGTTCCCGGACATAAGCCAGGTCCGGGCCTCGAACTTCTGCGACCTCGGCGTATTCGTCGATGAAAAGAGGGGAAAGGCGATAATAGTATCCGCCATAGACAACCTTGTGAAAGGCGCCTCCGGCCAGGCCGTGCAGAACATGAACATAATGGCAGGCTTCCCGGAGACGACAGGGCTCTCCGCCCCGCCCGTCTCTATCTGATCGCGAAAAGACCGCAATCATCGGCGCGGCCACTTGGGGCCGCGCCGTTTTTTTTGATGGCCTTAGCCCTCTCCTCGCGCCTCAACGCCATACGCCGGCCTCCGCCAAAAAAAAGGCCCCGCTTTTAGAGCGGGGCCTTTTACAAACCATAAATTCTCGGTAGTGCTATCCTTTTAAAATCCTCAGAACTTTACCCTTATGAGGTCGACCTGCTCGATTTCCTCGTACCTGTTAGCTATCTCGTCGTATACCTTTTCCTTCTTTATCGTCGGCATATTGAAGGTAATCTTGCCGTCCTCGACCTCGGCGGCTGAAGAAGTGATCATCATGCCTGATGTCGCTACCCCGTAGGCTACGCCAGCGAGTACGCCTACGCCCGCCCCGGTCGGGATGTAGCCCAAATGATCGTCCGGGTTGTCAGTAAGAAGGAGCACCGCCGCGCCGACAAGGGCCCCGACTACGCCGCCGTAGATCGCGTCCCTCATCGTCTGTTGCATAACGTCCTCGGCCCTGGCCACAGAGAAGGTAAGGAGGGTAAATACCAGGGCAAGCGCTGAGATCCTCTTGATTTTTTGCATCTCCCGGCCCCCTTCTTTTTTATGGCGCTCGTCGTGTACGCGCTGT
The DNA here is from genome assembly GCA_016212705.1 of Deltaproteobacteria bacterium. Taxonomy (GTDB): domain Bacteria; phylum Desulfobacterota; class GWC2-55-46; order GWC2-55-46; family GWC2-55-46; genus GWB2-55-19. Next base: position 16,617 of record JACREU010000059.1, on the reverse strand, counting down.
AATTATAAGATAAGACGGATTAAAAAAAGATTAGATTGATCCTCTATCAGACCCGGCCAGCTTACAGCCAGGACCAATTGCGACCGCACAATAATTGTAGCCGAAGTACATGAGAAATGTCAACTGAAAAAGTTGAGAAGATTGGTGGGTTTTTATCATCAAGGCGGCTGAAATCAAAAAATCCTTAAATTATATCCCTTGAAATTCCGAAGTATAGGCATATACTTATTCAAGGCGGAGGGACAGCCGGCCGGTCCCTTTTAACCAGGTGGATTTAAAATGTTTTCAGACGCGGCCTGTTTTCCGCAGCCTTGACAGGCGCATATAACGAGCTATACTCACAGGGAGGGAAAATGACATTTACCGCGGACTTGTCCGACATTGCGATCCTTATAATCGCGCTCGCCTTTCTCGTATTCGTACTCGCGGCAGTGCCGGCGCTCTTACAGCTTAAGAGGACCTTCCAGGCCCTCGAGGAGCTTACGGCCGAGGGCAGGAGGACGATAGAATCGGTCAACGTGATAGTGCAAAAGGCCGGAGACCAGCTCTCCGACGTCGAAGAGCTCGTAACAAAGGTAAAGGACGTGGGGCTCAAGGTCACCGGGCTCGCTGAGATGGTCGTCGATAATGTACGGAGCCCGCTCATCGGAATAATCAGTTTCTTTTTCGGGGCCGAAGAGGGGTTCAAACGGTTTTTCAGGAGATGTAAGAAAGGAGGTGGCGACGATGGGGACCAATAAAGGGAGCTCTCTCTTAGCGTTTTTGCTCGGCGGGGCCGTAGGCGCGGGCATAGCCCTCCTGTACGCGCCCGCGTCAGGGGCTGAGACCAGGAAGCGGATAAGGGAAGGCGCGGATGGCGCCGGGGACCGGGCAAAGGACCTGTATCAGGACGCGAAAGACAAGGTAACGGATTCCACCGGCAGGGTCGCTCAGATGGTCAACGACAGGAAGGAAGACCTCCATGCGGCGATTGACGCCGGCAAGGAGGCCTATTACAAGGGCAAGGAACGGCTTACAAGAGAGACCGGGTCGTAAGCCTTTTTGTTTCAAGACCCGACGGGTGCGGCTTTAAGCATTCAAGCCGCACTTTTACCATCCGGGGCCGGCCGTGAGTCGTTAAGACGGCCCGTCCAAATCCTTTCGAAGAGAATATTCCCGTATCAGACAGCCGGAACAAGTCTTTGCGTTTTGCGCACCCGCGCATGACCCCGCCTGAGAACCCTCTGGTCCGGACCGGCAAGGAGACCTCCATGATCGCAGGCCCGTCAAAGCTGACGTTAAGCGTTTTCACCGCGGACATAGGCGGGTTCGTCGGACACATAAGCTCGCACCCGGGCGTGCTGGACACGGCGAAGGAGCGTCTCTACACCTCGCGGGAAAAAGGGCGCATAGAGGACTTTCACGTGCTCCGTTGCGGCGACGACGTCGAATTAATCGTAACGCACAGGAACGGCGTAAACGACAGGGAGACGCACGAACTCGTCTGGAACACGCTTGCCGACTGCAGGGAGGAGTCAGCGGACTTGAAGCTCCACGCCTCGGAGCAGGGGCTCTCAAGGGAGGCATTCACGGGGTCTTTGCGGGGCATGGGCCCGGGTGTCGCGGAGATGGAGTTTATCGAGCGGACGAGCGAGCCTGTAGTCGTCCTCATGTCGAACAAGGCCGCCACAGGCTCCTGGAACCTGCCTCTTTACAAAATATTCGCCGACCCGTTCAACACCTCCGGGCTCGTACTCGACCCCTCCATGCTTGAAGGCTTCTCCTTCAGGGTGCGCGCGCGCTCCGAAGGGAGTACGATAACGCTCTCGGCCCCGAAAGAGACCCACTACCTCCTTGCCCTCATAGGCCTGACCGGCAAGTACGTCGTAACCTCGGTATGCAGGAACACGGACAGCGACACCGCGGCCGTCGTCTCATCCCCAAAGTTCAGCATAAAAGGGGGGCGCGCGACGGAGGAGGCGACCCCTGCCGCGATATTCAGGTGCCAGGCCGGTTTCCCGGCTACCGGGGAGGTGATGGAGGCGCTCTCGTTCCCGCACCTCGTCGAGGGCTGGATGAGGAACTCGCATAACGGGCCGCTCATGCCTGTGCCTTTCTACGAGGCGAACCCGACCCGTTTCGACGGCCCCCCGAGGGTCATAGCCGCGGGTTTTCAGATAACTAACGGCAGGCTCATCGGCCCGCACGACATGTTCGACGACCCGGCCTTTGACGGCGCCAGAAGGCTCGCCGGGGAGGTGACGGAATACTTAAGAAGGCACGGCCCGTTCCAGCCGCACTTGAGCTCCGCGCCGGATTATTCCGCCGTCCCGTTCATCATGGACAAACTAAAGGAGAGGTTCAAAAAGATATGACGAAAAAAGCGCTCAAATTAAAGGCCGGGACCGAAAAAACGAAGGCGGCAGGCGGACGTATCGGGATGAGAAAGAGGATAAACACGGCGACCGACCCCTACCTCCTGAAAGAAGCATACCCGGACCCATCTGAGTGCAAAAAATGCCGGGCGGTCTTCCACAAAAAGAAGTGGATACACGCCGACAACGCCCCGAAGGGAGCGGAGGCGCTCGAAAAAAAGAAAGTCCTCTGCCCCGCGTGCCTTAAGATAAAGGAAAAATACGCCGAGGGGTTCTTAACCCTCCAGGGCGAATTCCTCGTTGAACACAAGGACGAGATAATAAGCCTCATCCGGAACAAGGAAGACATCGCCTCCCGCTTGAACCCGCTCGAGAGGGTCATAGACATAAAGGCTAAAAAAGGGACTATTGAGATAACCACGACTACCGAGAAGCTCGCCGAGCGCATAGGCCAGATACTCAATAAGGCCTATCGCGGTTCTGTCGACTACAAATGGAGCTCTGACACGAAGCTCGCAAGGGTCGTATGGACGCGCTGATTGGTTTTAAGCCCGGCAATGGCCGGGAAGGGACGGGCGGCGCATGAAGGAGGCGCGGCTCTACAAGACCTCCGCATCCGGGCACATCGACTGCTTCCTCTGCGAGTTCAGGTGCCGCATAGCCGACGGCAAGCGCGGGGTCTGCGGGGTGCGCGAGAACATGGGCGGCACCCTCTTTACGCTCGTCTACGGAAGGCTCATAGCCGAGCACGTAGACCCCATCGAAAAAAAACCGCTCTTCCACTTCCAGCCCGGCTCGAGCTCTTATTCGATAGCGACCGTGGGATGCAACTTCCGGTGCCTCCATTGCCAGAACTCCGAGATATCCCAGATGCCCCGCGACCAGAAACGGATACTCGGAGAGGAGGTCTCCGCGGAGGATGTCGTCTCCGAGGCGGTGGAGACCGGGTGCTCTTCCATCTCCTACACCTACACGGAGCCGACGATATTCTTCGAGTTCGCCTATGACACGGCCTCTCTCGCGCGCGAAAAGGGGCTCAAAAACGTCTTCGTCACCAACGGGTACATGACGCCCGAGTGCCTCGACGAGATGAGGGGCGTGCTCGACGCGGCGAACGTGGACATCAAATCGTTCTCGGAGGCGTTCTACAAGAAGGTCTGCGGCGCCACCCTCGCGCCGGTCCTTAAGGCCGTCGAGCGTATGCGCTCGCTCGGCATATGGGTAGAGATAACGACGCTAGTCATACCCGGCATGAACGACAAGGATGATGAGCTTAAGGCAATAGCAAAGTGGATAGCCGCAACCGACAGGGCGATGCCCTGGCACATAAGCGCCTTCCACCCCGCGTACAAGCTCCATGACGTGCCGCCGACCCCGAGGGAGACAATCGAGCGCGCGAGGGAAATCGGCCTCGCCGAGGGCCTCCGATACGTCTATACCGGCAACATCCCGGGTGAGAGGGGGGAGTCGACCTTCTGCCATAAATGCGGGAAGCTCCTCATCGAGAGATACGGGTTTGCCGTAAAAAAGAACGACATAAGGGATTCCGCCTGTCCTTACTGCGCCTCTTTTATAGACGGCGTCGATCTTTAGAAAAGAGGCGTCCGAAGCCTGCCGAATCCGGCATCGTGCCCGTCAGGTCCGGCGAATCACCGGAGGAGACCGGCTCAGGTCATGTCCCTTACCCGACCCTATTGACTCAGCCTTCCTAAAAAGGCACACTCGATACATGGACGCCATATCCGAGAATTTAATCCCTTTCGCCCTCGCATTTCTCCCGCTCTTTGTGGCGATGGAGCCGATAGGGGTCTTCCCCGTCTATCTCTCGATGACGAGGAAGATGGAGGCGAAGGAAAAAAGGGTCGTCCTCTTCTACTCGATGCTTACGGCTACGGCTATAACCGTCGCGTTCCTCGCGGCCGGCAGACTCCTCTTCCTCGTCCTCGGCATAACCGTCGCCGACTTCCAGATAGCCGGCGGGCTGATACTCCTCTCCATAGCAATAACCGACGTCGTCGTCTCCGCGCGCGCGGTCCCGGAGGTAAAACACACCGCGGGCGTGGGCATCGTACCCCTCGGCACCCCTCTCATAGCGGGCCCGGCCGCGCTTACTACACTCCTCATGTTGAGCGACCTCTACGGCTTCGCCGTGACCTTCTCGGCGCTCATCGCGAACCTCTTCATCGTCTGGTTCGCGTTCCAGTCTTCGGACAGGATAATCAATTCGATCGGGGAGCGCGGCGCGCTCGGCATATCAAAGGTCATCTCGCTCCTCCTTGCCGCCATAGCCGTCATGATGATAAGGCGGGGCATCCAGAGCTTCATCATCTGACGGCCCCTGCCCGTCAGCGGGCCAGCGGGTTCCCTCTTTCAAAAAGACGCGAAGTGTCATATAATCCATGCGGTCCAGGATTGATTTAGGTCATATCCGGGGGCTCGCCATCGCGGTATAATACGTCAATCGGGCGGGAAAGCCCGTTAAAGGAGGTAATTGATGCTTTTAAAGGTCGCGTTATTTCTGCACATCATTTCAGCCGTATTCTGGATAGGGGGGATGCTCTTCCTCGTCGCCGTCGTCGCGCCGTACCTCCAGACCCTCACGGACCCGAAAGAAAAATCAAAAATATTCCAGATCGTCGGCACCCAGTTCAGGAAGTGGGGCTGGGTAGCGATAATAACGCTCCTCGTAACCGGCCCTGTCATCCTGTATAAGCTCTACGGGTTACCGCCCTCGGCCATAGCCGACCCCGCGCTCCACGCCTCTGCCTGGGGAACGACGCTCGTTATAAAGCTCGCGCTCGTCGTCATAATCGTAATAAGCGCCCTTGTCCATGACTTCTGGATCGGCCCGCAGGCGAGGAACTCGCCGGGTTTTTCAAAGATAGCGCGGCTCTTCGGCAGGGTGAACCTCTTAATCGCGCTCCTCATCGTGATTTTTGCCGTCCTCTTGAGGGCCGGGGGGATCTGACATGCACAAGTACAGCCCTGAGAAGATCGAAAGGCTCCTCCGGCCCGCCCGCGTACGCGAGATAAAGCCGCTTGCGGTCCTCAAGGACGCCGGGCTTAAAAAGGGCGACTCCTGCGCCGACGTCGGCGCAGGCCCGGGGTTCTTCTCCGTCCCGGCCTCCCGCATAGTCGGCAAGGACGGTATCGTCTACGCCATAGACACACAGAAGGAGATGCTCGAAGGGCTTAAAAAACTCTCCCCTCCCCCCAATATCATCCCGGTCCTCTCAGGCGAGAACTCCATACCGCTTGACGAATCAACCGTCGACTTCGCGCTCTCGGCCTATGTACTCCACGAGACCGATAACAAGGCGCGGTTCCTTAAAGAGATACGCCGGATAATGAAGCCCGGGGCGCGCCTCCTCGTCATCGACTGGAAGAAGAAAAAGGAAGGACACGGCCCTCCTTGCGAAGAACGTCTCTCCATAAAAACGGTCGAAGGGCTTTTGAGAAAGGCTGGCTTCGTATCCCTCAAGGCCTCTCCGCTTAACGACTCCCACTACAGGGTCAAGGGACTCAAACCCTCAAGGTAGGCGCGCCAGTCCAGTCTGAGGTATAATCCAATCAGAGGTCCCGCATGGAAGCGAAGGTCAACGACTCCACAATCTCGCTCGTAAGGGGCGACATCACGCTTGAGGCGACGGACGCCATCGTGAACGCGGCTAACTCGCGCCTCGCAGGCGGCGGCGGCGTTGACGGCGCCATCCACAGGGCAGGCGGGACCGAGATAATGGCCGAGTGCAGGAAGATAGGGGGATGCCCCACCGGCGGCGCGGTAATAACCACCGCCGGGAGGCTAAAGGCCCGGAAGGTCATACACACGGTCGGCCCCATCTATAAGGACGGAAGGCATCAAGAGGCGGAACTCCTCGCCTCCTCCTACTCGTCGTGCCTCAATCTCGCCCTGGAGCACGGCCTTAAAAGCCTCTCGTTCCCGTCGATCAGCACAGGGGCGTACGGGTATCCGGTGGAGGAGGCCGCCGAGGCGGCCTTAAGGACGATAATCTCTTTTCTGTCAGCCAATAAGGGCATAGACCTTGTAAGGTTCGTTTTGTTTTCAGACGCGGACCTCAGGACTTACGCGGAGGCCTTAAGAAAACTCACAAGCCGACGCACGCGGTCATAAAGCCGGAGGCGCGGGCAAGGCAGGGGTAAAGAAAATACCCACCCTCCCCTCTATCCCCTCCCGTCAAGGGAGTGGAGGAACGAAGTCCCGCGTCTCTGGGCGCGCGGTTTATTCACCCACCTTTGCCAGCAGACCCTTCCTCTTGACCGCCTTGAAGTTCCACCGGAAAAATATTATCGAGACCGTAATGTAGACGCAATTAAGCGACGCGGCCCAGATGATATTCGACACCGGCACGCCGCCCCCTCCGGCGACCACCTCCCTCATCCCCTCAAACACATGGGCGGACGGCACGAAGAGGGCTATCGACTGCACCCATCCCGGCAGGACCTCGACCGGGTAGAAGACCGCGGAAACGGGCTGAAAAAGGAGCGCTATGCCCCAGGCCAGCACCTCGGCCTCCTGCCCGTACCTCATGATGATCGCGGTCGTGATGATGCCGATGGACCAGCCCATGACGATGAGGTTCACTACAAGCGGTATGAGCGCGAACCCGAGGGTGAAGATGTTGAAGGAATAGAGGAGCCACGCGAGCGTGACCATCACCGCGGAGGTCAGGAGGAGCTTTATGATGGAGAGGAAGAGGAGGGAGGTTATGTACTCTGCCGGGGACAGAGGGCTTACGAATATGTTCAGGAGGTTCCTCGACCAGACGTCTTCGAGGAACGATACCGATATGCCCTGCTGGCTTCTAAAGAGTATATCCCATAGTATGAGCGCGCCCAGAAAGAAAGTGATAAAGTCCGGGAGAGAGCCCTTCTGTCTTGAGAGATAGATGGAGACGAACCCCCAGACGACGAGGTCGAGTATCGGCCAGTAGAAGACCTCCATGAGGCGCGGGAGGCTCCTCTTGTAGAGGTAGAGGTGGCGCGCCGTGTAGGCGGATATGCGCGCTACCTTTGACGTCCTCACGATCTGGCGAGCATGAGGAAGACGTCTTCCAGGTCCGCTCCCCCGTACTTCCTTTTTATCTCTTCAGGGGTCCCAGTCTCTATGACCCTGCCCTTGTCCATGAAAATCACCCTGTCGCACATCTCTTCCATCTCCTTCATGTTGTGGGAGGTATACAGGATGGAGATGGACTGCTCGTCCTTTATCTTTTTAAGGAGCTTACGGGTCTTATCCGCTATGTCCGGGTCGAGCGAGGCGGTAGGCTCGTCCAGAAAGAGCACCTCAGGCGCGTTCAGCAACGCCTTGCAGAGGCAGACCCTCGTAATCTGCCCCGAGGAGAGCCTCCTGACGGGCGTGTTTTTGAGCGCGCCTATCTCGAATATTGCGAGTAGCTCCTCTATCCTCTTTTTCGGCGCCGCGACACCGTAGAGGCGCGCAAAGACCATGAGGTTCTCCCGGACGGTCAAGGAGAAGGGGAGCGAGATGTAGGAAGACGAGAAGTTTACCCTTGAGAGTATCTCCTGCCTCTTCGCGTCCATGTCGAGGCCGAATATCCTTATCACTCCGGAGGTGGGGGTCGTAAGCCCGAGGAGCATCTGCAGGGTCGTCGTCTTTCCGGCCCCGTTCGGGCCGATGAGGCCGAGTATCTCCCCTTTGCGGCAGTCGAAGGATATGTCCTCGACCGCCCTAAAGCCGTTAAAGAGCTTCGTCAGCCCCCTCACCTCGACTATCGCGTCCATCCCCTCGGATAACCTGTTCAAGCTCTGTATAGACCTTTGCGGCGTTTGCCGTTTGCCGCTCGTTGTACATCGAATAACCGGCAACTTCGGGAGCCTTATCTCCTCGGGCTCCGCCATAATCGCCTCGCCAAAGGGGGTTTTAAGGGCCGAAAGAGTGCCTGAAATTCAAATAATTAATATTTTCAAACTGGCCCATTGCCAACCTTCATCACCCAATCTTCTTCCTTATCTGCTCGTAAACACCCAATCCGCCCTTCTCTTTCTCAGCCATAAGAAACAGGGCTTTGCCATTACTTTTCTCTCCCCATAGTTGGCCTATGCTGTTTTTCTGTTCCGTTCTCGGATCATGTATCAGGTGCGCCCCTTTATACTCGATAACAAAGACTCGCCCGTCTTTCAGCAGGGCTACGAAGTCCGGATAGAACCAGCCCCTCGCCAGAGGCAGTCTGAATGACAGAAGCGGCTTGCTCTCAAGGTTACGCACCCAGTATTTTATTTTCTCCTGCATGTCTATCGCTTGTGCACATTCAAACTCTTCGCCGGTATTGTCCAGATTGCTTATTCTTTCCGCCCCGAAATAATGCTTTTTGAATTTATAGCTTCCACGATAGTAATTACTGCCGTGATACAGGCTTCCGTCAAAATTAAAGGCATAATCAAATGTCGTTTCTACGCCACCTTCATTCTTAAAAAGACAGGCTTGAAAACCTTTCTCTTTCGCCTCTTCCCAATATTTTGAAATCTTTAAAGTGATTGCCTTGGCAAGGCGGTATTTACCCCGCACGAGCGCGCCTATGGGAAAGCCCCGGCCTGTCAGGTCCTTTACCAGCCTGCGGATAAACTCAAGCCTTTGGGTTTGATTGATATAACTATCCCTGCACTGGCGGTCCAGCCAGACAGTCAGCGACCTTTCATCCCAAACCGTATCAACGCCGGAAAGCTCAAGTTGCCGCTTGTTCTCCGCCAGGTGTTCATAAACGACCTTTTCCTTCTCAACATCAACTTCAAAACTCTGGAATCTCTCTTCCACGCCGAATTCATCAGCCGTCAAAGCCGCGTCATAATCAAGAAGATTCCAGCTTCTGAAATCCAGAAAAAGGTCCGGCTCCGCCACTTCCAATTCACCGTCCACGAACAAACAAAGCTGAGGAACAGGGAAGGGCTCGTTCTTGGCGGCAGGCGTTTTCATAAACTCCGCTTTATGACGCGCAAATTCAAACTGCCTTTTTATTTCCGCCTGTTTCTCTTCCGGCGCAAAAGAGGCGATAACATTCGCCGCATACTCTGAAACAGGCTCTTCAACACGCACTACCGCGCCGCCCCTTCCCGTCTCTTCAACCTTGACCAGCTTCTTTATATCTTCGGGCACTGCGCCAAGGTCAGGCGGGGCTTCAAGCTCAAACGATACTGTCGGATAAAGCGGCCCTGCGCTTCCACCTTGCAAATCCAGCTCAGGCATCTGCAAGTTATCCTCCGCCTCTTCCGCCTCAAAACCCATGCCCTCAATAAGCTTGTCTTTAAGATCAAGCGCCGCTTGCATGAAGTTCGGCTCGCATACATGCGCATACGCGGAATTAAGTATCTTTTCGCGGCGGCTTTCGGCATAGGGCATACGAAGAACACGCCCAAGCAACTGCTCGACATCGGTAGCGCTTCGGATATTCGCCACCGAACAGAAGACATAGGCAAACGAACAGTCCCACCCTTCTTTCAGGGCTTTAATGGTGATTACATATTCAATCGGGCAGTTGGGATCAAAGAGGTTGATTGAGTCGAGCTCGCGCTGTTCTCCGGTTACGACCGCGATCCTTTCCGCCGGTATCTGCTCGTTCTCGATCAGGTGTTGACGCAGGACTTCAGCCGTCACTTCCTGGTCTTTGTTCTGTGCCTGAAAGAGTATTATGGGGCGGATATACTGCGGCTCATTCTTTGCCTTCTCAGCAAGTCTCGCGCGCTCGGCCAATGCGCCGCTTACGGCGGCCTGCCAGCTTGTGTGCGCCGTCAAGACAATCGGGAGCTTTATCATCTTCTCCGTTTTCAAAACGCTTGCGGACACGCTGAACAACACATTGCTCATCGGCTTTGGCGTGGCTGTAAACTCTATGATACAGGCCGGGTTTATGCGCGTCTGCATCTCTCTTGTAAGGCCGGTTACGGCGTTATGCGCCTCATCGACTATTAAAAGCGGGCTGTGCAAATGAAGAAGGTTGGCAAAGGAATACTTCGGGGTCCCTTTTTCATCAAGCTCCAATCCTTTGGGCCAAGTAGAAAAACGCGAGAAGTGCGGCTCAAGGGCTTCGTGGTGTCCATAAACCTTCCGCCCTTCCGTGTTGGCTATGCGTAATGTTTGTATCGTGCTTACGACCACACAGGCTGAATCACTGATGTCCGTCGGTCTGATATTCGGGAATTCGGTAATATCGAAAACGCGGACCCTTCCGTCAAATGTATCGTCAAGGACCTTGCGGTAAGGGTGTTGCCTGTTCTTAAGGGCCTCCACAGTCTGTGTTCGAATAGTGTTGGATGGCACGAGCCAGAGCGCAACGGGGAAATCCCTCTCAAGATAGCTGTTGCCTGCCAGCTTTACGGTATGCGCCCCCAGGATCGTCTTTCCGCCCCCTGTGGGTATGCGGATACACGCGTAAGGGACTTCCGGCATATCTATAAGCGGCTTATATTCGCTCCTGTACCGCCCGATATCCAGAGACCCGGTTACTTCCTTGAAGCTCAGTCCGGCGTCGTGCGTCTCCCGTGTCTTTTCAAGGAAAGATTTTAGAGCGTCCAGAGCATCTTGTTGATATTTTTTAAGCCGCATTGTTATCTCGCCCTCACATCGTATGGCGTCTGCTTGAAGGTTATCTTCTCCGCCCTCAACCGTTCCTCAGAGATACGGCTCATCTCTCCGTATATAACCCACGGACCGACAAAACTCCCCGACTCCCCGTACAACTGCTTCAGCACCGGACGGGTCAGGACATTGCCGCCGTTTACTGTCTTGTCACCAAGTATGCCATTATATAAGAGCGCATAGGCAACCCCGTCATGCGCCCCAAGGAAAGGTTTTTTCGCTTTTCCTTCATAGGGGATCCCGGTTTCGGAAAACCATACATGGGCGGCAAGCGGCTTGAAACGAACCTTCGGGTTTATCTGCCCGTCTTCATTAAATACAGGCTCTCCAAGTTTATAAAATCTGAACCCGCCGCCACCCTGCCAGTTGACCGCCTCTGATATGCCGCCCTGCTCCCCTTCGATTACCTTCTTCAATCGCGGCGCGCAATGCGTTATCGCGTGTCCCCCCATCTCTATTCCGATATAACGCCGTCCCATCTTATGGGCAACTGCGGCTGTAGTGCCTGAGCCAAGAAAGGAATCAAGGACAATGTCGCCTTCATCTGAAGCAATCTGCAAAACCTGTTGAATCAAGCGTTCAGGCTTGGGCGTGTCAAATATTTCATCACTATTAAATGCTTTTACTTCTCGCTTAGCATCTTGGTTGTCCCCAACATCTTCTCGTAACCAGATTGACAACGGAACAATGCCATCTTGAACTTCGCTAAGAAATTGCTTTATGCGTGGCTTGTTTTTATGATCCTTTCCAAACCATATACGATTTTCACTGAGCCATCTATTGAACGTTTCAAGTGATGGTGCCCACTGTCGCCCAGCAGGTGGCAAATGAGTTACTCCTGCTGGAGTAACAACAGGGTATGAATGTCCAGCGGCCTTTGTCTTCGAAGTCATGTCTCCACTAGACCAAGAGCCACGCGGATCATTGTCGGGATTGCTGAATGATGAATTGTGGGTATCCGTTCTTGATAATTGATTAAATGTACAGACGTTCTTATTTTTCGCAACAATGAGCACATGGTCATGACTTGCTGTAATAAGTCTTTCGTCATTCTGAGGCGAAAATTTCTTCTGCCAGATCACATTCGCAACAAAATTTCCTCTCCCGAAAACCTCGTCCATTATGACTTTCAGGTAATGTCCCTCGTTGTCGTCAATCGAAACCCAGATGCTCCCGTCTTCGGAAAGAAGCTCCCGCAGGAGTTCGAGGCGCGGGTACATCATGGCAAGCCAGATCGAGTGCTCAAGGCTGTCGTCGTAGTGGGTAAAAGCGGAACGGGTGTTGTAAGGCGGGTCTATGTAGATGCACTTAATCCTTCCGGCGTAGTAAGGCAGGAGCGCCTTCAAGGCTTCAAGGTTATCCCCCTGAATAAGCATATTCTCGCCGCCTGACCCGGCGGAATGCTCAGGCACTGCCTCCAAGAGCCTGTATGGGGCTTTTCCGGAGGTCTTTATATCTTCATCTCTTGTTAACCAGTTCAGGATAGGCATAATTCACTTCAAAAGGTTTTTTTGGATGCTCATTTTATACCACATCAACCCCCAAGCCGACAAAATCAAAATCAACCGGCTTATAGTAGCAGGGGGCTGACCGATAATCAAGTAACCGGACCCGAAAGGGTTTATGCGGGTATTCCGATAAAACCCCTGGATTCAATCGATTACGAGACTTTGAAGGACAGTAGAGCCCCTCGGAATGTGCCTGCCTGAACGGGGCCTGAAAAAGCCCCTTTCAATATCTCCGCTATTATTATATGATTTATGCCTTTTAAAGCCTCTCAGGAGCCTATGAACAACTTGATTAAAGAATCTTTCGAAGCGCTCAAGAGGAGGCGGAACCTCGTCGTCTTCTTCGCGGCGGCGCACATAGTCTTTCTCGTCTTCGGGCAGTGGGCGGTCTCGGAAAAGATACCGTTCGTCCTCGACCTCCGGGCCCAGCAGTTGAAGGATATACAGGACCTCTCGTACCTGAAACCCCTGACCGGACTCCTCGCCGAGAGTCTCCTGGCAAAGATATTCTACACCTTCTTCTTCAACCTGTTGCTCGGCGCGTTCTTCTCGACCACCTTAACCGGGGCCGTCTTCTTTGTACCGTACATCATCGCGGTATTCAGGGGCTTTATTATCGGTATCCTCATATTCGGCATGGACTCCGGGGTTGAAACGCTCGTTGTCTTCTACGGCACCTTTTTGTTCGAGTTCGGGGCTTACAGCATCTCCTCTGCCGCGGGCATGGATATCGGCCTTTCGCTCCTGTGGCCGATGAGGAAAAAGGTGGTTTCGAGGAAAGAGGCGGTGCGCATCGCCGCCCGGGACGCTGTGAAACTATATGTACTTGTAATCATTATACTTTTCATGGCGGCTGTCTGGGAGATGTCCTGGATACATTACCTCGGGCCGCTGAAACTCCCCACCCCGGGCCAATGACGCGCCGCCTTTTTGCCTCATTTTTAATCAACACACCCTGAAAAGTCGTAAATCCTTGAAAATTTCGCTTGGAGCAGGGCCCCACTTGTGCTATAAGTTGAAACAACGGGTGGATTTGGAGCCCCTTTTGCGGGTTAATTCCCCTTATTTTATGAATACTTGTCCTGTTCCATCCGCCTGGCGAGGCGGTTTAAAAAACTTCTGGCGGTCCTCGAATGACTGGGACAATATCAGAGAATCTGGCAGGCGTTCTTGAAAGGATCGGAAAGGCGGCGAGGAAGGCCGGGCGCGACCCGGCTGAGGTCACGCTCCTCGCCGTTACGAAGACGGTCGAGATAAAAAGGGTGAAAGAGGCCGTCTCTATCGGCGCAAAGACCCTCGGCGAGAACTATGTGCAGGAGGCCGGGGAGAAGATGGAAAAGATAAAGGACAAGGCCGTAAGGTGGCACTTCATCGGCCACCTCCAGAAGAACAAGGTCAAGCTCGCGGTCGAGATCTTCGACTGCATAGAGACGGTAGACTCCATCGAGCTCGCGCAGGAGATAAACAAGCGGGCGAAGGAGCCGATCGACTGCTTCATAGAGGTGAACATCGCGCGGGAAAAGACAAAGACCGGGGTCGACGCGGAGGGCGCGGTAAAGCTCGCAAGGGCGGCCTCGGCGCTCCCGAACATAAGGCTTAAGGGGCTCCTGACCATCCCCCCTCAATGCGACTCCCCCGAGTTCTCGAGGCCCTACTTCGTAGCGCTCAGAAGGCTCGCCGAACGGATAAACAAGGAACGGATCCCGGGCGTCTTCTTAAGGGAGCTCTCGATGGGTATGTCGAGCGACTTCGAGATGGCGGTCGAGGAGGGCGCTACTATCGTCCGGATCGGGACCGCGATATTCGGGCCCCGGCCCGAGAAAAAAGGGTCGAAGGCGCTTTAGCCGACAGCCCCTCGCCTTTCGGCAGACAGAAAAATGCTCACAAAAAAGACCATAGGCTTTTTTGGCGCCGGCAACCTCGCGGAGGCGCTCATAAAGGGGTTGCTCGCCTCAAAGAGCGTCGGCGCAAACCAGATAATCGCAAGCGACAGGGTATCGACCCGCCTCGTACACCTCGCCGAGACCTACGAGATAAAGGTCTACAACAAAAACCATGAAGTCATAAGAAATGCTGATATAATATTCCTTACGGTAAAGCCGCAGGACGCGCGGGAAGCGCTCGCCGAAATTGCCCCGGACCTCCTCGGCGCGAAGCTCCTCATCTCGGCCGTTGCCGGGCTCACCACTACCGCGATCCTCGAGACACTAAAGCACGGCGGGGTAAAGGCCTTCATCCCGGTCGTCAGAGCGATGCCGAACACCCCGGCTATTGTAAGGGAAGGCATGACCGGGCTTGTAGCCGGCATGGGGGCGGGCAAGAACGACTTGAAGCTCGCCAGAGCCGTATTCGAGTCGGTCGGCAAAGTCGTCGTAGTCGAAAACGAACACCTCCTCGACGCGGTAACGGGCCTCTCCGGGTCCGGCCCGGCCTATGTCTTCTATTTCATGGAAGCGCTCGTAGAGGCGGGCAGGGAGCTCGGGCTTACGGAAGCCGATTCCAGGCTCCTTGCCATGCAGACGACACTCGGCGCGGCTTTGCTGGCCATAGAGAGCGACAAGGACCTCCCGGAATTAAGGAAGATGGTCACCTCCCCCGGCGGCACCACCATGCAGGGGATGGCCAAACTCGAAGAGGCGGGCTTCAGGGACGCCGTCATCAAGGCCGTAAAGGCGGCGACAAAGAGGGCAAAAGAACTCTCGATGGGGAAGTAATTTAACTCCTCCCCTTAACAAGGGGAGGTTGGGAGGGGTGGTCTGAGAGTAAAGAGGACCTCCCCTTTCCCCTCCCTGGCAAGGAGGTCCTCGCCGGACGGGCAAATCCGTATCGGGCTGTGTTGCGTCCGGGAGACTGACGCAACACGATTTGAAATTGGCACCGCACCGAGCGGGGAATCAATCTCCCCACCCCCTCTTTAGAAAAGAGGGGTCTAATACACGACCGATGTCACAGACCGTACTTACGGAATCGAGATAAAAGGAGACAGTAAAGGGATGTTCGCTCTTGCAAACCTTATTAACGCACTCGCCCAGATACTCGACATAGCGCTCAGCGCATACCTTTGGATAATAATAGCAAGGGCGATAATATCATGGGTAAACCCGGACCCGTACAACCCGATAGTCCGCTTTCTTTACCAGGTGACAGAGCCGCTCCTTTACAGGGTACGGCGCGTGATCCCGTTCCTCGGGGGGCTCGACCTCTCACCGATGATAGTCATACTCGCCATCTATTTCATAAAGAAGTTCGCGGTAGTCTCTCTGATAGAGCTCGCAATCCGGATGAAGGCCGGGGGAGGAACGATGTGAAGATAACGCCTCTTGAGGTAAAGGGGACCCAGCTTAAAAAATCGCTCCGCGGCTATGACACGAGGGAGGTCGACGAGCTTAGAGGGCAGGCGGCTGACGCCCTCGAAGAGTCCGCAAAAGAGATAATCACGCTGACCGAGCGCCTTAGAGACGCTCACGAGAGATTGAACGAGCATATCTCGAACGAGCGCGTCCTTAAAGAGACGCTCACGACCGCGCAGAGGATGGTAGAGGACCTCAAAATCAACGCCCGGAAGGAGTCCGAGCTCCTAATAGCCGAGGCAAGGCTTCAGGCCGAGGATATCGTAAGACAGGCGCAGGGCCGGGCCCAGGAGATCAGGGACGAGATATTCAGATTGAGACAACAGAGGCTCGAAATAGAGTCCTCGATAAAGGCCGTCATCAGCTACCACTCAAGCAAGCTCGTCATGGAAGAGGACGAGTCCCGCAGGGCCGACAGTGAATCGGAAAAGCTCAAGTTCTTCCCGAAATAATACCCTGCCTTTTATCGAGGAGACCCCGAAGGGGGTCTTTATCCGCGTAAGGCTGCAACCCCGCTCGTCAAAAAACGCCGTCGAGGGCGTACAGGAAAACTCCCTTAAGATCAAACTCACAGCACCGCCCGTAGAGGGCGAGGCGAACCGCGCGCTCATAGAATTTCTCTCGGACTTGCTCGGAATCAGAAAATCCGCTTTCTCTATAGACTCCGGGACAAAATCGAGGGAGAAGAGGGTGCGAGTCGAGGGGCTCGGGGTCAAGGAGATTGCTGAGAGGCTTTCGGGGGCTCTTAAGGAAGGCTGACTTCACTCTTTCAAAAAGGCCATTTTGCGCGCCTC
>JACREU010000057.1 GCA_016212705.1 Deltaproteobacteria bacterium | reverse complement strand
GCAAAGGTGTAATTGATTTTTAGACCCCTCTTTTCTAATGAGGGGGTGGGGAGGTTAATCCTTTAGAAAGGGATACCGTTGCATAAGGCGCTGGATTCCCGCTTTAAGCGCGCGGGAATGACAGGTGTTTGTCATTCCCGCGGTTTTAATCGGGAATCCAGTTTTATAGTATTTTAAAATTCGTATGTTATAGTAATTTATTAAGGAAGAGTATAACCAATGAAGTTCATAGACGAGGCAAAGATATATGTTAAGGCCGGAGACGGCGGCAGGGGGTGCGTGAGCTTCCGTAGGGAGAAGTACGTCCCCAAGGGCGGCCCTGACGGCGGTAACGCCGGCAAGGGCGGCGATGTCGTCTTCATCGCCGACAACCGTCTCACAAGCCTCCTCGACTTCCAGTACAAGAGGGAGTTCTCTGCCGAGCGGGGAGAGCACGGCATGGGTAGCCTCTGCTCAGGCAAGAACGGCGAAGACCTTGTCATAAAGCTCCCTATCGGGACGCTCATAAAGGACCAGGAGACCGGAGAGGTACTCTCGGACCTTACCCGCGACGGAGAGACCTTTCTCTGTTGCAAAGGCGGGCGCGGCGGCAAGGGCAACGCCCATTTCGCGACCTCCACCCATCAGACCCCGAGGTTCGCGCAACCCGGAGAGCCCGGCACTGAGCGGAGCCTCAAATTGGAATTGAAGCTCCTCGCGGACGTCGGGATAATCGGCTTTCCTAACGCCGGGAAGTCCACGCTTATCTCGCATATTTCGGCCGCAAAGCCGAAGGTGGCCGATTATCCGTTCACTACACTCGTCCCGCACCTGGGGATAGTCAAGTACGGCGACTTCGGCGGCTTTGTCGTCGCCGACATCCCGGGCCTTATTGAAGGCGCGCATGAAGGCAAGGGGCTCGGCATCAAATTCTTGAAGCACATCGAGAGGACGCGTCTATTCATCCACGTCCTCGACCTCTCGCCGTTTACCGAGCGGGACCCGAAGGAGGACTTCAAGGTCGTCAATAACGAGCTACGCTCCTTCAACCCCGAGCTTGCGGCAAGGGAGCAGGTCGTGGCGTTGAACAAGGTGGACGTCACAGAGGCTAACGAGCTGGTCCCGGAAATGTTGAAATTCTTCGAGGGTTTGGGTATAAAGGTATTTCCGATCTCGGCCGCGACAGGCAAGGGGCTCAAGGACCTCGTAAACCATGTGGGCAAAGAGGTCGAGCGGTTTAAGACCGAAGAGAAGGCGGGACTGAAACAAGAGACAAAATGAAGGACTTAAGAATTAAGATAATTAAAAAGGCCAGAAGGGTCGTAGTCAAGGTCGGCTCGGCGGTAGTCGCCGGTACATCAGGCGACGGCTCCGAGATATTCACGCGCCTCTCAGCCGAGATACACGGCCTTAAATCAAAAGGGATCGAGTTCGCGGTAGTGAGCTCCGGGGCGATAGCCCTCGGCATAAGAAAGCTTGGACTAAAAGAGAAACCGTCATCTATACCAGAGAGGCAGGCGGTCGCGGCCGTGGGGCAGGGGAGCCTCATGGCCAAGTACGATGCCGCATTTTCAGAGGACTCCGAGATGGCGGCTCAGGTCCTCCTTACGCACGACGACCTCGGCTCCCGCGTCAGGTTCTTAAACGCCAGGAATACGCTTTCAACGCTCCTTAAGCTCGGCATAGTCCCCGTGATAAACGAGAACGACACCGTCGCCGTTGAGGAGATAAAGTTCGGGGACAACGACGAGCTCTCGGCGCTCGTTACTAACCTCATGGAGGCGGACCTCCTTATTATCCTCTCCGACATAGACGGCCTCTATGACAGGGACCCGAAGAAGGACGCTTCAGCCAAAAAGGTCCGCGTAGTTGAAGACGTCGACAATATAGGCATAGACCTCGCCGTCGAGGCCGGGAGTCTCGGTACAGGCGGCATAAGGTCCAAGTGCGAGGCCGCGAGAAAGGCGGCGCACTTCGGTAGCGCTACCGTAATAGCCAACGGTAACTCAAAAGGCGTACTCTCCCGGATATTGGCCGGAGAGGACGAAGGGACGCTCTTCCTCCCAAAGGAAGACAGGCTCACGAGCAAAAAGCACTGGATAGCATTTTCCACCCGCCCATCCGGCAGGGTATTTGTGGACGAGGGCGCAAAAGAGGCGCTCCTTAAGGGCGGGAAGTCCCTGCTCCCTTCAGGCATAAGGGACGTCGACGGCTCGTTCGACGCAGGAGAGGTAGTCCACTGCGTGGACATGCATGGCAAGGAGTTCGCAAGAGGGGTCGCCAATTACAGCGCAGTCGAGATAAAAAAGATAAAGGGCTTGAAGACGACGGCCCTCGAAGATGCGTTAGGGTACAAGGTGTACGACGAGGTGATACACAGAGACAATTTAGTGGTTTTGTAAATCTATTTTCCTCCTCCCCTTTTTTCAAGGGGAGGTTGGGTGGGGTGGTTTAAGAAAAGAGGCGACCTCCCCCGGCCCCTCCTTGGTAAGGAGGGGAGCAAACATCCTCATCTTCCTTCAAGGAGTTCCTTATGTCTGTAAAGGACGATATCCTCTCCATAGCAAAAGACGCGCGGGACGCCTCGCTCGTTTTATCCCGGCTCGATACATCGACGAAGAACAAGGCGCTTATCCTCATGGCCGAGGGGCTCGTTGCCGAGGCTGGCTATCTCAAGGAGGCTAACCGGGCAGACTTAGAGGCCGGTGAGAAGAAGGGTTTGTCCAAGGCCATGATTGAGAGGCTGACCCTCACGGACAAGGCCATCTCCCAGATGGCCGCGGGTCTAAAGGAAGTCGCTTTGCTCCCCGACCCGGTAGGCGAGGTCACGAAGATGTGGAAGAGGCCGAACGGGCTGATGGTCGGAAGGATGCGCATCCCGATAGGTGTTGTCGGCATAATATATGAGTCCCGCCCGAACGTCACGGCGGACGCCGCAGGGCTCTGTCTTAAATCAGGGAACGCCGTAATATTGAGGGGCGGGAGCGAAGCGATATTTTCCAACACCGCCATAGCAAAGGTATTGAGCTCTGCCTTGAAGAAGGCAGGCGCGCCTGAAAAGGCTATTCAAGTGGTGCCGACCGTTGAACGGGACGCGGTCCTTGAGATGTTGAAGCTCGATGAGTACATAGACCTCATCATCCCGCGCGGCGGGGAGGGGCTCATAAGGTTCGTCGTCGAGAACTCGAAGATACCTGTCATAAAACACTACAAGGGTGTCTGCCATGTATTTGTGGACGAGTCCGCCGACATCGACATGGCTGTAAAAATCGCCTTCAACGCCAAGGTCCAGAGGCCCGGGGTCTGCAACGCGATGGAGACGCTCCTTGTACACAAAGACATCGCCGACAAGTTCCTCCCTATTGTCAAAAAAGAGTATGACAAGGCAGGCGTGGAACTCAGGGGTTGCCCTAAGACTTTAAAAATACTTAAAGAAATCAAGCAGGCCGCCGATGAGGACTGGGGGGCAGAGTACCTCGACCTCATCCTCGCCGTCCGTATTGTCGACGATATCGACGAGGCGATAGCCCACATCGCGCGGTACGGCTCCCTCCATACCGAGTCCATTGTCACAAGGGATTATCACAACTCGCAGAGGTTTTTGAGGGAGGTAAATTCATCGACGGTACTTGTGAACGCTTCGACCCGTTTATCGGACGGGTTCCAGCTCGGCCTCGGGGCCGAGATAGGGATATCCACAACCAAGATACATGCCTTCGGCCCTATGGGGCTCGAGGAGCTCACTACCCAGAAGTTTATCGTATACGGGGACGGTCAGGTCAGGGAGTAATCTCGCCGGAACCGCCGTTTTTTAAAGAGAATTCGCGCCAGACTGTGTCGCCACCGCCGGGATGGCCTCTGCCTTTCTGAAACACGGTTTCCGGTCTTACAATACGTGTTCCATGCAATTCAGTAGCAAGATTTGCCATTTTGTTGTAAACTATCGATGATTCTCGTACCTGGCTACCAGTCTCTTAATGGAGGCTTTTGATGGGCGGCGTAAAAGGGAGGCTCAAGGACATGAGCCTCGTCGACATAATCCAGATACTCAACGCCGAGAGGAAGACCGCGGCCATCCATCTCGGCTCCGAGATGGGGTACGGCAGGATATATATGAAGCACGGCTCGGTCGTCCACGCCGTCTACAGGGAGTTTGCGGGCGTGGAGGCGTTCTATCAGCTCCTCGCCTGGAAGGACGGCGAGTTCGAGGTAGAGCCCGACGCCGCCTCGCCCGACAAGACCATCACCGGCTCTCCTGAGGGGCTTATCCTCGAGGGGCTACGCAGACTTGACGAATCCCGCGGCAAGGAAGAGCAGGGAGGGCAAGTCGGCGACATGGAGTCGATAAGGCTCATAAACAGGCTCCTTGAGCTCGGCATCCTTGAGAAGGTCTGAAACCATGCCGGACTCCATCAAGAACATAGCCATAATCGGCGCGAACAAGGAGGGTTTGAAACTCCTGCCGTTCTTAACCGCCGACAAGGCGAGCAGGGTCGTCCTCATAGTCGATGAGAACAAAGACGCCATGCTCTTCAAGATGAGCGAACTCGGATACAGGCTCTCTGAGAAGCTCAACATCCGCATTACGAACGACCTTGAAGACCTCAAAAAGATCCCCGGCCTCGACATCATCGTAAACGCCCTCCAGGACGCCGCGACTGAGAAATTCCTCGAGTCGCCCGAGTTCAGGGACATAGAGAAGCTCGGGCCATTGTCTGCGCGCCTCATCTGGGGCATCAAGGTATCGAGCCCTGAGAAGGGGACCGGCGACAGGATAAACGACCAGACGACCCTCCTTATGTCATTAAGGGAGATAGTCGACGCCGTCCGTCTTACAATCGACAGGAAAGAACTCCTGACCGTCGTCCTCAAGCTCGCCACCGAATCCACCCGCGCCGAGCGCGGGTCCATCATGCTCATCTCGCCGGATGAGCGCATGCTCCGCGTCGAGATAGCCAAGGGCATGGACGAGGAGGTCGTGAGGAAGATACGCGTCCCCCTCGGCGAGGGCATCTCCGGCAGGGTAGCGAAAGACGGCAAGCCGCTCCTTATATCCGGAAAGGCCAGGGGAGGCGAGTTCGCGCGCCCGATGGAGAGGAGCGACGTAAAGAGCGCGATGTGCGTCCCGCTCGTCGTGAACGGCGAGGTCATCGGCGTCATAAACGTAAGTTCCAGCGAATCATCCCATGTCTTCACGAGCGAGGACCTGACCTTTTTGACTTCACTCGCCGCCCTTGCCGCCGAGGTCATACAGAGGTCTAACGAGTACGAGATGCTCCGCGTAAGCGCCGCGAAGTTCAACTTCTGGAAAGAGGTCGATTCCGTCATGTCCTCCTCGGTCCCGCTGGACAAGAGGCTGAGTACCGTGGCCAGAAGGCTCGTCGAGATAATCCCGGGGCTCACGTGCTTCCTCTATGTTTTTGACGAGGACCGGAACAGGCTCTTTTTGAGCGCGTCATCCATCAGGGACACCGTCGGGCTCGGGTTGCTGAGCCTCAGGGCCGGCGAGGGGATGGAAGGGGCGTCGATTGATTCGATGAAGGACGTCTTCCTCGTCGACAGGACTGAGGAGGGGACGACCAAGAGGGTCTACATGACGCTCCCGATGGTCTCCCACGGCACGCTCGTAGGCACGGTAAACGGGCAGGTCGTCTCTGGCCAGGGGTTGTCGAAGTACCACGAGGCGTTCCTGAAGGACATAAGGACGCTCATAGCCGAGAGCGTCTACAAGCACAAACAGGCCGAGAAGGAGAAGCTCAAGTCCAGGAAGATGTTCGCCGTCGACGAAGCCGGGCTTGAGCTCATCTCCATGAAAGACCCCAAAAAGGTCGTGACCATCATAACGACGACGCCCGCCGCGATACTTGGGGCCGAGGGGGCGCTCCTGCGAGTCCAGCAGAACGGCGGCAAGCGTTTCCAGACGGCCGCGACGTTCGGGCTCGACGACAAGAGCGTGCGCGAGTACTTCCTGCCCATAGAAAAAGAGACGGTGATGGAGGTCCTGAGGAAACGGGAGACGGTATCAAGGGAGTTTTCAGAGGCCGCGAGCCCTTACATAAGGTCCGTCCTTGCCCGGCCCCTCTTCGTAGACGGCAAGACGGCAGGGGTTATAACGCTATTCAACAAGACGAGCGAGGCTACCGTCTATCCGTGCGGGTTCTCGAAGCCTGACGCCGACACCCTTGCGAGGTTCTCCGTATACGCCGAGAAGGCCCTTGCCAATGTGCTCGCCGTGACTCTGAAAGAGCCGCCAAAAGAGGCGCTCATGGAGCACAGGGAGACCCCGCTCATGCAGTTCGAGCAGAGGGTGGAGCAGGAGCTGAACCGCTCGCGGAGGTTTGACAAGGCCCTCGTGCTGGCCACAGTCAGGGTGGCGGGCCTCAAGGACGCCTTCGGGGCAGGCAAGGCCGACTTCGAGACAAGGCTCATAGGGTTCATAAGGAAGCGGACGCGGTCCTTCGACATAGTCGTCCGATTAAACGAAGAGACCTTCGGTTTCCTCTTCCTCGATACCGGCGAGAAGGTGCTCCGGCTCATAGGCACGATAACCGAGGTCATCGCGAACGACGAGGCCTTCCATAAGGCGTTCCTCGAAGGCAGGGCGGACCTCCTCTACGGGTACTCCATATTCCCCAAGGAGGGCGACTCCTTCGCGGAGCTCTTCGCAAAGGCGTCGAGACGGACGAGGCTCGACCTCAACAAGAGTTATAACCAGGAAGTTTAGAAAATTTTTCCCGCCGGAATAAAACAAAATGATAACGGTCAGGTTCTTCGCAATGCTCAAGGGGCTCGCCAAGGCAGAGTCCCGCGAGTACAAGATAGACGCGCCCATAACGGTCGCGGAGTTGAAGTCCATTTTAAAAAAGGACTTCCCGGCGCTCTCAAGTATTCTCGACGGCAGGTCGATACTCATCTCTGTCAACCAGGAGTTCGCTGATAAAAACACCGTCATAAGGGACGGGGACGAGGTCGGACTTCTCCCGCCGTTCTCCGGCGGATAAGGACATGTCGACATGGAGCTTGTAAGGATACAGAGGGAGAATTTT
This sequence comes from Deltaproteobacteria bacterium, assembly GCA_016212705.1. Lineage (GTDB taxonomy): Bacteria > Desulfobacterota > GWC2-55-46 > GWC2-55-46 > GWC2-55-46 > GWB2-55-19. The sequence goes on along the minus strand of JACREU010000057.1, from coordinate 1,334 downwards.
TCGATAAACGACGAGGTAGAGCGCGTTAAGGCCGCTTCAAAAGGCATCGGCGGCGTCGTCGTGTTCCTTGGCGCGGCGCGGGATTTCTCGAAAGGCGAGACCATAACCGGGCTCGACTTTGAGCACTACCCCGGCATGGCTGAGGCGAAGTTAAAAGACATACGCGAGCGGGCGCTCAAGAACTTCGACATCATCGAGATCGGCATAGTCCATAGGGTGGGCAAAATCGCAATCGGAGAGGACATCGTCCTCATAACCGCGGCATCCGCCCACCGGAACGAAGCCTTCATGGCCTGCGAGTGGGCGATAACGGAACTTAAGAGGACGACACCAATCTGGAAGAGTGAGACGACGAAGGGCGGGGAGGTCTGGGTCTCCGAGACTCCTTAGCGTCTTCCCCCCTCTTCCTACAAGTTTTTTTGCACACTTACTTGCAGACACTGGATTCCCGCTTAAGACGCGCGGGAATGACAGTTCTATAAATATTTTCGCACGTCATTCCCGAGGCTTTTATCGGGAATCCAGTCAATAAGGCTCCCTGAGGCCCTGCGATTAAGGCGGAACGCTAAAACAATTCCTCCCCTCCCTTGACGGGAGGGGATAGAGGGGAGGGTGAAATCAGATATGACCGCCTTCACCCGAATAACAGAAAGGTCTTTATGATAACAGTCGGCATACTTACGATGAGCGACAAGGGCTCGAAGGGCGAGAGAGAGGACTTAAGCGGCAAGGAGATAGAGCGGATGATAAAGGAGCTCCCCTCCGAGGTCAAGGCCTATGAGGTCATCCCCGACGAGGTCTCTGTCATAAAGGCGAAGCTCATCGAGTACGCGGATGTAAGAAAGCTCGACCTCATTTTGACGACAGGCGGCACCGGCGTGACCCCGAGGGATGTCACACCCGAGGCTACTAAGGCGGTAATCGAGAGGGAGCTCCCCGGCATGTCTGAAGCGATGAGGGCGGAGAGCCTGAAAAAAACGCCGAACGCGATGATATCGAGGGCTGTCTGCGGGATAAGAAAAGAGTCGCTCATCATAAACCTGCCAGGGAGCCCGAGGGCCGTCCGCGAAAACCTCGCGGTCGTCATGCCGGCTCTCGTCCACGCGGTAGAGAAGATAAAGGGTAGCCCGTCGGAGTGCGCGGCGCCGTAAGGCATCAGGATCAGGCGCGGCTGGACGCGCTTATCGTGCCTTATAGGCGGGGCTTTCCAGCCCCGCCTATTTTTCCTGTAAGTCTGTTAATCAAACAAATTCCTCACCACAAAATAAATATTTTCCTTCCTTTCTCTTAGCCTCCTTATCGTATACGGCAACCAGTCCTTCCCGTAAGGGATG
>JACREU010000005.1 GCA_016212705.1 Deltaproteobacteria bacterium | reverse complement strand
GGGTCAACGGATAAGGCGAAAGAAGCGTTCAACGAGGCCGTCGCCTTGAACCCAAACAACGCCGTTGCCAGGCAGAACCTGCAGAAGATGCGGGACGCTGGAAGATAGCGCCGTGGGAGGCGTCAGGCGCGTTTGGTTCTGTGCTTACCGCACCGCCTTTCTGTATATGTGCCAGCTGAAGCCAGAATCCCCCGCAAACCCGTAACTCTTTGCCAGAGAATATTCAACGCCAGCGTCGAATGTCCTCTCATAGGGCTTATAGCCGGGGTCCACGCTATGGAGTATGAGCCAGTCAGGGCCATTTTCGGGCCATTCGTTTCTGTCAAAGTAGGTGACCGTCCTGCCTTCAGGCAGGAACTTCGCGTAGAACGAGAGGACGGCCTTGTTCCTGAAGTCGTGGTCGCTCCCGATCGCGGCCTCTCCCCCGGGCGCGTTATCCGCCATGAACATCATGGCGTCAAAGTAAGCGCCTCTGCCGACTGTCGCGAGCCTCCAGTCCGAATATAAGTTGGATAAGAGGAATAAGGCCATGCATGCCGCGTAGAGCGCCTTTCCGGCTGATGACCAACGGAAGGCCTTTGCGAGGACGAATGAGGCGAGTATGTAGAGGAACGGGAAAGAGACGAGGAAGTACCTGAAGTAGAAGAACTCCGGCTTCGCAACCGCGATAGCAAGGGCCGGCGCTACGACGATGCAGAGCGCGAAAAAGACCCACCTCCCCGAGCCTGACCGTAATTCCATCAACACGCCGGAAACGAAAAAAAAGAGCGCGATGGCCGCGCCGGCGGCGTTGGATGCCCGCCCCGTACCCGGCACTCCGAAGGCCATCCTGGAGGCGTGGAGCGTGGCGCCGAATATATCCCCGCGCGTGCCGCCGCCTATGGCTATGCCGCTTATGAAAAAGATGTACAAGGCGGCAAGGACGGCGAACGGGATCGCGTTGAAAAGGACGAGGTCCCTTATCGCTATGTTATCCAGGCCGGACTTAAGCCTCCCCGCGACCGACCAGCCTGAGAGCGCGAGAAGGACATAGAAGAAACTCGAGTGGGAGAGGAGGCCGAGTGAGACAGACGCCCAGTAGAAGGGGAGGATGACAGCCGATCTCGTCTTAAGCCACCTCCCGGCGAGCGCAAAGGCGAATAGCGCGAAGAGGATGGCCGGAGCGTAGCCCCGCGCCTCGGATGAGTAGAGGACGAGCGGGTAAGAGGCGCCCGCGATCAGCACGAGCGTCATCGCCTCGATAAAGCCGCGCTTGAGGCCGAGATACGCGAGGACGCCGAGCGAAAGCGTCCCCGCTACAACCGAGAGGAGCCTCTGATGGATGAATACCGGCGGGATGGACGGCAAAAGCGAGCCGCTCCCGGCGAAATAGAGGTAGACGGTATTCAGGATATGGTTGTTGTCGTGGCGGACCGAGAAGACGTCGATGACGGATGAGGCGCGCGAGGCGAAGTGGAGGGACCAGATCTCGTCGATGTAGAGGTCGTTTAATGCCGAAGCGACGCGGAGCGCCCCGAAGGCCGCCACGAGCAGGATAAGCGCGATTGCCCGGCCCCTCCCGGTTCGACGGTCCTCATTTTCCACGCGGGTATTCGTCCTCCGGGTGTGATGCGTCCGGCGTCAAGGGCCGGACCTTTTATACAGGTATGTGGATGTAGACCATGTAGAGCCAGACGAGTATGAGCGTGCCCCCGAGCCAGCTCAAGTACTTGAACGCCCGTCTCTTCTTGGACCTCACTATTAATATCTTGAGGAGAAATACGCAGAGCCCGGAAGACCAGCCGAGGAGGCGGAGAAACCCGAACCCCTCGTACCAGAAGGCGAGGATGGCGAGTATGACGTACAGGGTTAGGGCCGTAAACCCGTTGAAGCGGTGTATCTTCCTCTCTACCATGGAGGCGGACTTGACGAGCTGAAGCCCGCTTATGAAGCTAGAAGTAGCCAGTATCAGTCCGAAGCTCGCGAATACGATGGAGGCGGTGCTGAAGACGCCGAGCATTTTGAGTATCCGTTGCATTACTGTACCCCGTACACCAGTTTAAGGGCGTTCTTTTGTATAAGGTAAGTGACTATGCCGAGGTAGATGAGGACAACAGGGAGTATCAGGAAGACGTTCGGCAAGGTCGTGTTCCCGGATATCTCGTTGTCCTTTGAGTCGCTTACCACTATGCTGTACATGTTCCGGAGCGCGGTGTTGTCCACTATCACGTTGTCGTTGGAAGACCAGAGCGTGAGCCCGTTCCAGGTGTTCAGGTTCGCGGTGTTATCTCTTATGACGTTGCTGTTCGAGTAGCTTATGAAGAGGCCCTTGTCGTCGTTCCTGTTAGCGTTGTTCCCCTCTATGGTATTGTGGTGCGACTTCTCCAGATAAATGCCGTAGTATTCGTTCCTGTCCGCCATGTTGCCCGTTATGGCGTTCTCGTTCGAGTCATAGAGCGCTATGCCGTAGACGTTCTCATCCGCGTTGTTGCCGCTCACCTCTGACTTCGATACGTTTTTGAGGGCGACGCCCGAGCTTAACGACCCCTTTGCGGTGAAGCCGGAGACGACAGCGCCATCTGTCCCAAAGACGAGTATGGCAGGCTCTTCCTTTACAGCCGCCCTTATGACGGTGAGGGCCGGCCCCTTGACGGACATTAACTTCAGGGGCTTCCGTATGGAGATGTTCTCCGTATAGACGCCCTCGTTTACGAGGACGGTGTCGCCCGGGGAGGCGGCCTCTATCGCCCCCTGAATGGTCTTGTATGCCTCAGGCACGAGGAGGTCCGCCGCGAGCGCGCGTCCTCCAGTCAGAAGCGACAACAGGAAGATCGGAATGTACAGGAGCCTGAGCATCAAGAATAAACCCCGGGTTTGTCGAGAAATTTCAGGCGGTCCCGCGTAAAAGGCTATTCGACGAGGCCCGCCAAGACCATGTATGGGTTACATTAAGTACAGTATTAAAGCAGGATTCTATCAAAAAGGCAACGGGTTGTCCAAAAAAAATTGAGGTTTTTGAAGGGCTTGGGCCGGGAGGTATAATCTCTAAAATTCCGCTCCCCTGATGGGGGAGGGGTGAGGGTGAAAATGATCAGACCATAATATTCCACCCCCTCCGTCTCATCATTTAAGCAGGTCTTTTATAAGCGCGCTCTCCTCTCCGCGCATGACCTTCAGTAGCTCGCCCCTTCCCACGTCGAAGGCGACCCCTTTATCGGTTAATATTTTGAGGATATCGCCGAACCTTTCCCTGCGACTCAAGCCTTCCTCGCTCGTGTCGCGTCTATCCCTGCACGGCTCCATCATAGTGGAGCCGCAGACGCAGTTCCTGTATATCTCGACTATGGAGCGCTCTTCGTCGTCGAGGGTCCCCCGTAGGCCGCTCCCGGTCTGGAGCGAGGCGGTCTTCGCGAGGAACTCCTGCGCCGTTTCAAAGACAGTCCCGCAGTTAGAGCACCTCTTCGGGAAGGAGCCCCGTACGAGGAAGACAAGTCCCGCGTAGAGCTCGCCTTTTGTTTTGTCGTCCGTCGGCATAAAGCCTCTTTTGAAAAATGGGTACTGGGCTATTCTATGCCGATTCGCGGGTTGATTTCAAGGCGCAGAGGCGGGGAGCGGCTTTATTAAGGCCTCCCCTTACCGTCGCGGTGATGACGTGTCATTCACCGTCAATCCCCTCCCGCCTGTCGAATATGGGGAGGGGAAGCCCGTTATAGCTTCATAGCCGCCTTTTCAAAATAAAAGGGGTTTGGCGGAATCGCCAAACCCCTTGTCGTTACTGGTGGAGCAGAGGGGGATCGAACCCCTGACCTCAAGACTGCCAGCCTTGCGCTCTCCCAACTGAGCTACTGCCCCGCATTGTCGAAGCCCCCTGCAAAATGCCGACTGCCGCCGGGGGCGTAATAGATATTATTATCATTCGATGGGTGACGTGTCAATGAAAATTAAAATAGGCGCCGGGATTTTTTTTCGCGCGCATATACGGCCCGGACCGTGTCGTGGAAAGGGGGCTTTTCGAGGCCAGGCGCGCGGGTTTTCCCGATGGGTGTTTTAAAAAAAATCCACTTTTGTGCTTGCAAATGGTTTAAAAAAATTGTATGAATAAGAAACCCTGAATTACAGAGACCGCGTAAACAAAGGGGCGGTGCGACCTGAACGGGCGCGCAGTATGAAAAGCCGGGAGCGTTTTGAGGCCTGGCCGCGTTTGAAAATAGAGGCATCAAGGTGTCGGCGGGCTTAATTGGGGCGCGGTAATCAAATGTCCGCCGGAGTTTAAAGTGTGTGGCCGCGGGGAAAGTCGCGGCGCGGATTCCAAAAATCTCTTATTACAAAAACAGGAGGTTCAGATGGGAAAGGCGTTAACGAAGTCACAGACAGCGGATCAGTTGGCAAAGAAGGTGGGAGTCACCAAGAAGATAGCCGGCGAGATGATCAACCAGCTTGCACAGCTCTCCTACAAGGAAGCGAAGAACTCTTTTACGATACCGGGGATAGGCAAACTCGTGCTCGTGAAGAGGAAGGCCCGCATGGGCAGGAACCCCCAGACCGGCGCCGCGATAAAGATCCCCGCCAAGAAGGTCGTGAAATTCAGGGTCGCAAAGGCCTGCAAGGACGCTGTCCTCGGCGACAAGTAGGGACTGTCGAACGCGCAAACTCATCTGTTCGTCATTGAGACAAAAGGGCCCTTTGCGGGGCCCTTTTTTATTTTAGCCGGTAAGACACCGGACTCCTGTCGGCGGAGATTCACTGTCCTTCGTAAACCACGTCCACAGGCGAGCGAAGCATGTCGTTTTTTTTCAGTCGGTCCCGGCCTGGAGATTGCTTCGTCGCGCGCTCCGCGCAATAACGGCTACAGACTCTTTTCAGCGCGGTTGAGCCGGCAAACCCCCTCAAACCTCTTGTCTTTTTCGCCTTTCTTTTGTATATTGCCCGGATATGAAGTGCCCCTTCTGCGGTTTTCTCGAAGACAAGGTCATTGACTCAAGGCTCTCCCAGGACGGCTCCACTACAAGGAGGCGCAGAGAATGCCTCGAGTGCGCCAAGCGTTTCACCACCTACGAGAGGGTGGAGGAGACGCTCCCGCTCGTCGTTAAAAAGGACGGGACGAGGGAGTCGTTCGACAGGGGAAAGATATTAGGCGGCATAGTGAAGGCCTGCGAGAAGAGGCCCGTATCCATGGAGGAGATGGAGAAGGCCGCAGACAGGCTCGAGCTACGGTTCCTGGACTCAGGCGACAGAGAGATACCGTCGTCTTCGATAGGCGAGGCGGTGATGGAGGAGCTGAAGACCCTGGACGAGGTCGCGTACGTGAGGTTCGCTTCCGTCTACCGCGAGTTCCGCGACATAAACGAGTTCATGAAGGAGCTTAAGGACCTGCTCGACGTCAAGAAGAGGTCGAAGTGAAGACAGGCGACGAGCGCTTCATGGGGCTCTCCTTAAGGCTCGCCAAAAAGGGCGTTGGAAAGACGTCCCCAAACCCCGCCGTAGGCGCGGTCATAGTAAAAAACGGAGAGGTCGTCGGGGCCGGCTGGCACAGGAAGGCCGGAGGGCCGCACGCTGAGGTAGAGGCGTTAAGGTCGGCGAAAGGCGGCGTTAAAGGCGCTACCCTCTATGTAACGCTCGAGCCGTGCGTTCACTACGGGCGCACTCCGCCCTGCGTCGACGCCGTAATAAGCGCCGGGATAAAAAGGGTAGTAATCGGCGCTAAAGACCCGAACCCGCTCGTCGCGGGCAGGGGCATAAAGAAGCTCAAGGCCTCCGGCATCGCGGTCGATAGCGGCGTTTTTGAATCAGAGTGCCGAGCGATAAACAGGCCCTTCGAGAAGTTCATCACCACGAAAACGCCCTTTGTCACCTTAAAGCTCGCCTCCACGCTCGACGGGAGAATTGCCATTGCCTCCGGCGAATCGCGGTGGATAACCTCTGAGGCGTCACGCAAGTCGGTACATAGATTACGCGCTGAGGCCGACGCCGTCATGGTCGGCGTCAACACGCTGTTGCGCGACGACCCGGAGCTTACCGTGAGGAAGGTCCGGGGCAAAGACCCCTTGAAGGCCGTCCTCGACAGCTCGTTCAAGACACCACTCGGCGCGAGGGTCTTTAAAGACCCTCGCAGGCTCGTCATATTCACCGGACATGGCGCGAGCCAGACAAAGGTTGCAAGGGCGCGCGCGCTCGGCGCGAGGGTAGTCGTCGTCCCCTCAAAAAAGGACGGACTCGATATAAGGCGGGTGATGAAGGAGCTCGGCAGGCTCGAAGTCGCCGGTTTGCTCGTTGAGGGCGGCGGCACGCTCGCCGCGTCCCTTGTAAAGGCCGGCCTCGTCGACAGGTTCGTCTTCTTCATCTCTCCCATGGTTATAGGAGGCGACGGGAGGCCGTCGATCGGCGGCCTGGGTCTCCGAAGGCTTGAGGCCGCACCAAAGTTGAAGGATGTCATTGTAAAAAGGTCAGGTTGCGATATATTGATAGAGGGCGCTCCCGCTTGAATCTCTTCCCCTTGACAGGGGGCCGGGTGGGGTGGGTTGGAGGCGTGTGGCCTTCTCTCAGGCTTTAATGGGGTTTTCGCCATGTTCACAGGCATAATAGAGGACGTCGGGAGAGTAAAAAGCATTGAAAAAAAAGGCGCGTTTGGTAGAATAACCATAGAGACCGCCCTTTCTCTCGATGAAGTAAGCTTTGGCGACTCCATCGCCATCAACGGGGCCTGCCTCACGGTCGTGGGTAAAGCTCAAGGTTCATTCAGCGCCGACTTAAGCGAAGAGACGTTTGCTGGTACGACGCTCGGGGAGTTGCAGGCCGGGGTCCGTGTAAATCTGGAACGCGCCCTTACCTTATCGAAGCCCTTAGGCGGCCACATGGTTTCGGGGCACGTCGACGGTATCGGCAGGATACTCAAAAAGACGCCGAAGGGCGGCGCCATGGACATAGAGGTCGAGGTCCCCGACACCCTCATGGGGCAGGTAGTAAGGAAGGGCTCGATAGCCATAGACGGGATAAGCCTGACGATAGCGGAGATAACACGCTTTGGTATAAGGGCCGCGATCATCCCCCACACATTCAATAAAACCACCCTGCTGGACAAGCCCGATGGCGCGAAGGTGAATATCGAAACCGACGTCATCGGGAAGTACGTCGAGAGGTACTTATCATCCGGGAAAAAAGGCGTTACCGAAGACTTTCTCGCTGAACACGGCTTTTTAAAGAAGTAGCAGGAGCTTTTAAAGTATGTCGATCAAGAGAATAGAAGAGGCGTTAAGGCAGATAAGGGAAGGCAGGATCGTCATCCTCGTCGACGATGAGGACCGGGAGAACGAGGGCGACCTCTGCATGGCCGCCGAGCTTGCGACCCCTGAGGCGATAAACTTCATGGCCAAGTACGGGCGCGGCCTCATTTGCCTCACGCTCACCGAAGAGAAGGCGGACGAACTCGGCCTGAAACCCATGGTCGAGGACAATACCTCGCTCTTCAGGACCGCCTTCACCGTATCGATCGACGCGAAGAAGGACGTGACGACCGGCATCTCCGCCTCCGACAGGGCCGTCACCATCCTTACCGCCATACAGGACAAGGCAAGGCCGGAAGACCTCGCCAGACCCGGACACGTCTTTCCGCTCCGCGCGCGGAAGGGCGGGGTGCTGGTCCGCACGGGACAGACCGAGGGGTCGATAGACTTGTCGCGCCTGGCGGGTCTGCGGCCGGCGGGGATCATCTGCGAGATAATGAACGAGGACGGCACCATGGCCCGCATGCCTGACCTCGAGGTCTTTGCCAAAGAACACGGGCTCATGATAGTGACGATAGCCGACATAATAGAGTACAGGCTGAAGAAAGACCTCCTCGTCCACAGGGCCGCCGAGGCGCTTATACCTTCGAGGTACGGCGGGGAGTTCAGGGCCGTGGCCTACACGAACGACATTGACATTCACGAGCACCTCGCGCTCGTTAAGGGTGATATAAGCCCGGATGAGCCGGTGCTCGTCCGTGTGCATTCCGAGTGCCTGACAGGCGACGTCTTCGGGAGCGAGCGGTGCGACTGCGGCGAGCAGTTGAAGGGCGCGATGAAGATGATAGAGAAGGCGGGCAAGGGGATACTCTTGTACATGCACCAGGAAGGCCGCGGCATAGGGCTCGTGAACAAATTGAAGGCGTATACTCTTCAGGACGCGGGGCTCGACACCGTTGAGGCGAACGAGAGGCTCGGCTTCAAGGCGGATCTGCGCGACTACGGCATAGGCGCGCAGATACTCCTCGACCTCGGCGTGCGCAAGATGCGCATCATCACGAACAACCCGAAGAAGATAGTCGGCCTCGAAGGCTACGGATTAGAGGTCGTCGAAAGGGTCTCCATAGAGTCGACCCCGCACGCGAAGAACGTCAATTATCTCCGCGTGAAAAAGGAGAAGATGGGGCATCTCCTCACGAACCTCGACTCGTTCGAGGCGGTCCCGGGGAAGACGACGAAGTAGGGCGGGGCAGGGGGAATGGGTGCCTCTTGCATGCTCTCTATTTATGGTTGAGGAAAGGCGCTATGACCTCCGAAAGACAAATAATTAAAAAGCTGTTTGCAGATTTGACTGAACAGCCGTTACAGCAATTCCCTCAGTCACGCGCAGCAATGGAGGCACCGTTAGAACAAGGTGTGTATATCATTCGTAATGAGAAAAATGTTCTGCATGTGGGAAGGACTCTCCGTAGAAAAAACGGAATCTATGGACGTCTTAATGACCATCTTAATGGAGGGTCTTCCTTTGCAGAAAATTTTTTAAAACCGAATGAGATTACACTTCGACAGGGACATACTTATCAATACTTGGTGGTCAAAGATAATAGATTGCGAGCACTGCTGGAGGCATATTCTATAGGAATGCTATGCCCCAAGCACATAGGATTAGGAGAATAAGTTCAGAGGGATGGGTGGGTGCGTCCTCCGCGGAAGAGGTTCAGGCATTGAGAGAATGGGCCGCCCCATCGTAAAGGGGCGGGCCCGGTTTTTTATTTTTGGATTTGAAAATCCCCTGTTACAGGAGGCTTTATGCCGAGGACGATCGAAGGCAACCTTACAGCAAAGGGTCTCAAGTTCGCGTTAGTGGTCGGCAGGTTCAACGACTTCATAAGCGGCAGGCTCCTTGAGGGCGCGCTCGACACCATCTTAAGGAGCGGCGGCGCCGAAGACGACGTCGACGTCGTGAAGGTCCCCGGCTCCTACGAGATGCCGGTAGTCGCAAAGGCGCTCGCGGCGTCGAACAGGTACGACGCCATAGTCTGCCTCGGGTGCGTCATCAGGGGCGGCACGCCCCACTTCGACTACGTCGCCGGAGAGGCCGCAAAGGGCATAGCGCGGGTCGCTCTCGATTCCGGCACCCCGGTCTCCTTCGGGGTCATAACCGCCGATAACCTCGAACAGGCGATAGAGCGGGCCGGGACCAAGTCCGGCAACAAGGGCAGGGACGCGGCGCTTACCGCCATGGAGATGGCGAACCTTTTGAAGACCTTAAAGAAGAAATAACCTACAGGGGCTTTCCGGAAAACAGCATGAACGTAAGAAGAAAGGCGAGGGAGACGGCCCTCCAGGTCCTCTACAGGATGGACATGGCCGAGGACGCCGCATCCGAGGACTACGGCGGAGAGATGGACGGGCTCGCCGAGGGGACCGAGGCCCGCCTCTATTGCGAGGAGCTCATAAAGGGCGTAGTCGACCATAGGGCGGAGATAGACTCGGCCATTGAGGCGAACTCGGACAACTGGACAATCGCGCGCATGGCAATCGTGGACAGGAACATCCTCCGCGTAGCCGTATACGAGCTTCAATATTCCGACGTCCCGTACAAGGCCGCGATAGATGAAGCCGTGGAGCTCGCCAAGAAGTTCGGGTCGGCGGAATCCGGGGCCTTCATAAACGGCATAGTCGATAACGTCTGGAAATCGATAGAAAAAGAAAGGCCCGCAAGGTCTAATCGGGTCTGAAAATACAAGTTCAGGAGAAGACGGGTTGAAAGTCCAACTGCTCAATCTCGCCGCACAGTACAATAAGATAAAAGGGGAAGTGCTCCGCGAAATAAAGGCCGTCTGCGACTCCCAGCACTACGTCCTCGGAAAGAACGTCGCCGGGCTCGAGACCGAGATAGCCGCGTACTGCGGCGCAAGGCACGCGATAGGCGTCGCCTCGGGGACGGACGCGATACTCCTTGCCCTCATGGCCGCGGGCGTCAAACAGGGTGACAAGGTGGCGACGACCCCGTTCACCTTTTTCGCGACAGCCGGCTCTATCGCCCGTCTCGGCGCAACCCCGGTATTCGTCGACATAGACCCGCGCACATACAATATAGACCCTGACGCGCTTGAGACCGTCATAAAAAAGACAAAAGGCATAAAGGCCGTGATACCGGTACACCTCTACGGACAGTGCGCCGAGATGGCCCCGATAAACGCGGTCTGCAAAAAGAAGAGGATAGCGGTAATCGAGGACGCGGCCCAGTCGATCGGCGCCGAGTACAGGGGGAAAAAGGCGGGGTCGATAGGCGACATCGGCTGTTTCTCCTTTTATCCCACGAAGAACCTCGGTTGCTTCGGCGACGGCGGGATGGTGACGACGGATAACGATAGATTGGCGGAGAGATTAAGGATGCTCCGCGTCCACGGGTCCAGGGTGCGCTACTACCACGACGAGGTCGGCGCGAACAGCAGGCTCGACGAGGTACAGGCCGCGGTGCTCCGCGTGAAGCTTAAATATCTTGATAAGTGGACCGAGGCGCGCGTAAGGAACGCCGAGAGGTACACGAGGCTCTTTAAAAAGGCGGGCCTCGAAGGCGCAATCACGCTCCCGCACGTCGAGGAGTGGAACCGTTCGGTCTATAACCAGTACGTGATAAGGGTAAAGAAGAGGGACGAGATGAGAGGCTGGCTTTCAGGCGAGGGCGTCGGCTCCGAGGTATATTACCCGCTCTGCCTCCACATGCAGAAGTGTTTCAGGTATCTGGGTTACAGGAAGGGCGCGTTCCCGGCCTCTGAGGCCGCCGCCAAAGAGGTGCTGGCGCTCCCCATATACGCGGAGTTGAAGCCCGTCGAGCAGGAGTACGTCGTAGCGAAGGTCGCCGAATTCCACAATAGGTAACAAAGGGGGTTTTTTTGAAAAGGATACTTGTTACCGGCGGGGCCGGGTTCATCGGCTCCCACCTCTGCGAGAGGCTTCTTGGCGAAGGGAACGAGGTCATCTGCCTGGATAACTTCTTCACCGGGAGGAAGGAGAACATCGCGCACCTCATGGACAACCCGGTCTTCGAGGTCGTAAGGCACGACGTCACGGAACCCGTGCTCATCGAGGTTGACCAGATTTACAACCTCGCCTGCCCGGCATCTCCCGTGCACTACCAGTACAATCCGGTTAAGACCATAAAAACGAATATCATGGGGACGCTCAACATGCTCGGGCTCGCCAAGAGGGTGAGGGCGCGTATCCTCCAGGCATCGACCTCCGAAGTCTACGGCGACCCGAAAGTCCACCCTCAGACAGAGGACTACTGGGGCAACACCAACCCCATAGGCCCGAGGGCCTGCTACGACGAAGGAAAGAGGTGCGCCGAGACGCTCATGTTCGCGTATAACAAACAGAACGGGGTCGACATAAAGGTCATACGGATATTCAACACCTACGGCCCCCGGATGCTGGAGAACGACGGCAGGGTGGTGTCGAACTTCATAGTCCAGGCCTTAAGGGGGCAGGACCTCACGATTTACGGCGACGGGTCCCAGACGCGCTCGTTCTGCTACGTCGACGACCTCGTCGACGGCATCATAAAGATGATGGATAACAACGACGTCACCGGCCCGGTAAACCTCGGCAACCCCGGCGAGTTCACGGTGCTCGATCTCGCCAATATCATAAGGAGGCTGACCGGGTCTTCCTCCAAGGTCATACACATGCCGCTACCCCCTGACGACCCGGTACAGAGGCGGCCGGACATAACGATAGCGAAGAAGACCCTTAACTGGGACCCGACTATAAAGCTCGAGGACGGCCTTAAAAAGACCATTAACTACTTCAGCGAGCGGATAAACGGGACCGGGTCGTTCGCGCTCTGACGTCTTCCGCCGTTAACCAAAGACCTTAAAGGCGCGGCTTTCAGCCGCGCCTTTTTTTTAATGCTTTCAATCCCATCCCACCAATGGAAAGGGAGAGGAAGTTTTTTTGAGGTCATTCCCGAGGTTTTAATCGGGAATCCAGTCAGGGAAAGCCTGATGTAATGCAGGCAGGCGGGCGGGTTACTCAAAGATATCCCTGAGGGGGTCTTTTTTGTTTTAGGGAGGCGGCATGGTCAGGACAAAGTCCGTCTACAGCGAGCCGGATGAAAAGGACGGAGTCCGCGTCCTCGTTACGAGGTACTGGCCGAGGGGCGTTAAGAAAGAGGCGCAGGACCACTGGATACGGGATCTCGGGCCTGCCCCCGCGCTCATCAAGAAATGGAAGGCCGGAGCGATAGCGTGGGCGGAGTTTACCCGCGCCTACGGAGATGAATTCAAGAAAGACCCACGCAAAAGGGAGCTCCTTGCCGAGCTCAAATCGATCGTCAAGACCGCCCGTAAGGATGTGACCATCCTTTGCACCTGCAAAGAAGATGAGCCATGCCACAGGAAGCTTTTGAGGGAGATGCTCGGTAGATAGGACGAAGTGAGGTGTTTTTTACAAAAAGCCCGCCGTTATCCGGCGGGCTTTTTTGTCCTGGCCGGACGGGCAAACCCGTATCGAACGGCTGGAGAATCAATTGATCCCAAAGACCCTGTTCGGGACTTGGCGTGCCGAAGTCCCATAAAACGAAAAGGCCCGGTAAGGCCATGCCTTGCCGGGTCTCGTTAGGGTTTTGAGATGAGTCGGATTTTTCAGCCTGTTTATTCAGGTCAGGCGGCCTTCTTCGTCTCAGCCTCGATCTCTATCGTCACCTTCTTCGGAAGGGCCTCGGCTTTTGCGGGCATAGTCACCTCAAGGACGCCGCTCTTGCAAGTGGCCTTTATCCTGGTAGCGTCCACGCCCTCAGGAAGCGTCAGCACCCTCTCGAAAGTCCCGAAAGAGGTCTCGTGGAAGAGATACCCCTCTTTCTTCTCCTCGACGTCGGACTTCCTCTCGCCGCGGATTGTAAGCACGTTGCCGACTATCGAGATGTCGACATCCTTGGGGTTTACCCCCGGCAGATCCGCGTGCACTATGAACTGATTATTCTTCATGTAGCAGTCGATCGCCGGATACCATTCGCCCCTGAACGCCTCTTTCCTCAAAAGACTCATCGGTGTCAAGCCGCCGAAGACCCTCCTGAAGAGTTCATCCATGTCCCTCTGGATCCCTGAAAACTCTTTTAAAGGATCCCATTTTTTAAGCTCGAACATATATATCACCTCCGTTGAGGCTACTCCACTCTCATCTCACTTTTTCGCCTGGCCCTGACTATATTATAGTCCCCGCGTTTTTTTGTGTCAAGAGAGGGCCGATGCGGCGGAGGGTCAAAAGAAATAGAAAAAACGAACGGTTATGGGAGAAATGTGTCTCTGGAATGGGGAAAGGGGATATTATCAGTCCGCTATGGTGACCATGTTCTTGCCGGAATCCTTTGAGCGGTACATGGCCGAGTCGGCCTTCTTGATGAGCGCCTCGTGGACGTCCCTCATCTGCCCCGCGGCGCATGATTTTAAAGTGGAAACCCCTATGGAGCAGGTTATCTGACCTTTGAGCTTTATCGCCCTGCCGCCGTGGAACCTGGTCTTCAGGAAGGTGAACCTTTCAATCGATTCCCGGAGCCTCTCCGCGGCCGCTCCGGCGGCCTCGGCATCGAGACCGGGGAGCATCACCACGAACTCGTCCCCGCCGTACCGCGCGGCAGTAGCCGTCCTGAACCTTTCTATGGACTCGAATATCAACGCGCCCACCTCGACGAGCACCCGGCTCCCGGCCAGGTGGCCGTGTGTGTCGTTAACCTCCTTGAACCTGTCGAGGTCGAGGAAGAGGAGGCTTAAGTCGGACTTTCTTTTAAGCGCCTTCGAGATGTCCTTTGTGAGCCTGTCGTAGAAGTACCTGTCGTTATAGAGGCCGGTCAGGTTGTCCCTTATTGAGAGCTCGCCGAAGCGTCTGGCGTCGAGCAGGTTCTGGATGAGGGTCGAGGTGTACTCGGCGAATATCTTAAGGAGGTTCAAGTCGGCCTGGTCGTAGTTTACGCGGTCTATCCTGTTTATGAGCTCTATTACACCGATGGTCGCGCCCTTTATCCTTATGGGGGCGCATACTATGGACTTGGTGACGAACTTGGTCTTCTGGTCCATCGCCGGGAAGAAGTGCTTGTCCTCACGCGCGCTCTTGCTTATGTATACCCTGCCGGAGGTGTAGGTGCGGCCGGCTATGCCTATCTTCACGGGGAGCATCGTCTCCATGAGGGCGGCAGAGCCCTTGCCGAAGCAGGCGACAAAATGCAGGACCCCGGCCTTCTGCCTGTTCTGGTTGAGTATCGGGTCGTCGAGGAGTATGGAGCCGGATTCGGACGGCACGAACCTGTTGGCGAGCGTGAGGATTTCTTTCAGCATCGCCTTCAGATCGATATACTCCGGCCTGTAAGCGTCCTTTTTTTTCCGCTCGAGCGTCTTATCCAGTATGTATTTTGGGGCTATGTTTATTTGCATCGGGGAAAGGGGGCCTGAAACCTTTTTCAGAGGGAAAGCCGTTAATGGGGCACAAGGCTTGAAAAATTCATAATACTATACAGGGATTGAATTTACAAGGGCTTTAGAAGGTCCGCCGTATCAAGCGAACTTAACGTCCATGATGTGGGTCGAGCAGGATATGCACGGGTCGTATGCGCGGACAAGCGCTTCGACCGCGCGGGCTATCTCGGCCTTGGGCCTGTCGAGGAGTTCAGGCACGAACGCGCGGAGGTCGTCTTCTATCGAGCGGAGGTTCTGCGCCGTAGGTATGATGCAGACCGCCTTCTCGATGAGCCCGGCCTTATTTATCTTGTACTCGTGGTAGAGCGTTCCCCTCGGGGCCTCTACGACCCCGAAGCCGCGCCCCCAGGCCTTTGGCTTCTTCACGGGCTCGGGTTTGGGCCCCATGAGGAGGAGCTTATCTATGACGGAGATGGAGTTTTCGGTCGAGTGATAGCACTCGATGAGCTGCGCGATGTTATTGAGGAACGGGTTGTAAGCGGGGACAGCCAACCCGGCCATCCTGGCCGCCGCCTTTGCCCTGGGGCTCAACTGCCTGAAGCTGTTATTCACGCGGGCCAGCGCCCCCACCATGAACGTCCCCCTGGTCCTGGCGTGCTTTGCCGCTGAGTGCTCGACGACATACTCCTTTATCTTCTTCGTGTAGCTCTCGGGCTTGAAGGCGTATCCGTCGGAGGATACCGGGTCCCCGTTATAGAGCCCGTACTCTCCCCTGTCCTTTAAAGAGATGTACTCGCGCTTCAAATTGAACTCATGGACCGGGTGGTCGTTAAGGAACGTGAGCATCCTCTCCAACCCCTCGAAAGACCCGGCAAGCGCCTCCCTGAGCCTCTTTAATTCCCGCGGCTTCGGCGTGTGCACGACCCCTCCGGGAAAGAGGGATATGGGCTGTATGTGCCTGCCTCCGACGACCGCGCAGATGTCGTTAGCGAGCCTCTTGAGCTCAAGCCCGGTCCTGGCCAACTCCGGGTGTGAGGCGAGGAGCGGGACGATGGAGCCCGTGCCTGCGAGGTCCGGGAGGACGAGGAAAAAGAGGTGGAGTATGTGGCTCTGGAGCGTCTCGCCGTAAAAGGCGAGTTTACGCAACAACTCGGCCTGTTTTGAAATCTTTATATCCATCACTGACTCGATGGCCTTGAGCGACGCAGAAGTGTGGCTGACGGCGCATATCCCGCAGATGCGCGACATTATGTGCTGGGCCTCGTCGTAACGCCTGCCCCGTAGCATCGCCTCGAAGAAGCGCGGGGACTCGATGATCTCGAGTTTCAGCTCCTTTATCTCCCCCTTCTTCACGTCGATGACGATGTTGCCGTGCCCCTCGACCCTTGTTATCTCGTGTATTTTTATGTTGAGGTTTTTTTTCATTGCCATCAAACCTTTTTTACTTTTTAGTCCCTCTTTATAAAAAAGGGGGGCTTGAGAGCCTCAGCACTTACGCGTCTTGCAGGTTCCGTAGAGGCTGAACTTCCTCATGACCGCGTCTGCCGTCAACCCGTGTCTCTTCAAGGTCTCGGCGTGGGCGTCCGTGTTCGGGTTGTCGACGAGCCCCCTGCAACCCCAGCATATCGCCCCGTAGGTGACGCAAATAGCGTCGCACCCAGCGCGCGTTATCGGCCCCACGCAGGTCATGCCTTTCTCAAAGACGCAGGTGTTTCCGGCCATCTTGCAGTCCACGCAGACAGGGTGGTTGGTTGTGTCGGGCCTTTTCCCGAGGAGGAGCGAAGTCGTAAAATTCAGGAATTCCTTTTTCGATATCGGACAGCCGTGGAGGTAGTAGTCCACCTGTATTATCTCGTCTATGGCGCGGGTGGGGAGTGTGGCGAAGAGCCCGGATTTGAGAGCGTCCTTTCCGTAGACCTCTTCCTTCACCTCTTCCATGGGCCAGCGGTTCTTAAGGCAGTTAAGGCCGCCGGTAGAGGAGCACGCGCCGAGGGCGACGACTATCCGAGCGTTTTTGCGTATCTTCTTAAGCTTCCTTACCTCTTCCGCTCTCGTTATCGACCCCTCGACAAAGGCGATGTCGTAGACGTCGGACTTCTGGTCCATAGCCTCCCTGAAGTTGACGATATTTACGAGGCTCAATATGTCGGGGAGCTCGTCTTCGCAGCTCAATACCACGAGCTGGCACCCTTCACAGCAGGTGAAGGAGAAGAAGGCGAGCCTCGGGAGTCCTTTTTCTTCCATAAGGTTTGAGCCCCTGTTTTGAATTGCCGACCGCTCAAGATTATTTGAAAATCATATCACACGGCCCACTCCGTGAAAACAAAAAATGCCTCTGGACAAACAACCCTTATAAGGGATATTTTATCCTGTATTTCGAATAATTACTTCAATACTTCCTTTAAAGAGGGGCATTTGACCGAACGCACGGCGATAATCGGGACAGCGGGGCACGTTGACCACGGGAAGACCTCTCTCGTAAAGTCGCTGACCGGCATGGATACCGACAGGCTCTCTGAGGAAAAGAGGCGCGGGCTGACCATAGACCTGGGCTTTGCCCACATGGAGCTTCCGCATGGGAGCGGGCGCTTAAGGGCCGCCATAGTCGACGTGCCGGGCCATGAGCGTTTCATAAGGAACATGCTCGCCGGGGTCACCGGCATAGATTTCGTCCTATTCGTCATAGCGGCGGACGACGGGGTCATGCCTCAGACGAGAGAGCACCTCGACATCGTCCGGCTCCTCGGGGTGCGCTACGGCATAATCGTAATCACAAAATGCGACCTCGTTACGGGCGAGAGGGTAGGGGAGGTCAAGAAAGCAGTCTCCGCCCTCGTAAGGGGGACCGTTCTCGAAGGCGCGCCGATCGCGCCTGTCTCTACAGTGACAGGAGAAGGGATAGAGGCCCTTAAGTCGCTAATAAGCGCAAGGGTAGTCTTGACCCGGGAGAGGGGGGGCGGGCCTTTTTTCAGGCTCCCGGTGGACAGGTCCTTTGCAATAAAGGGCTTCGGCACCGTCGTCACAGGGACCGTCGCCTCTGGCTCCATCAACAAGGGGGATGAAGCGCTCTCTTTTCCGTCGGGCGCGCTTGTCAAGGTGCGCGGGATACAATCCATGCACGCGGACGCGGACGCGGTATCCGCAGGCGAACGCGCGGCGTTAAATATAGGAGGCTTGAACCACAGGGAGATAGGGAGGGGGGCGCTCCTCTGTTCCGCCGGGCTCAAACCGTTTATAGACAGGGCCGCTAAAGGCATTGTCGTCGACTGCTCGTTCGAGTTCCTTTGTGATAGCAAGTCTAAAGCACCCTTGAAAGACCGCTCCATCGTAAAGGTGCACCACCTGACGGACGAGACACTCGCGGTCATCCGTCTTGCCGCCGTAAGCGACGGAAAGGCCTTCGGCAGGCTTATTCTTAAAAAGCCGCTCCTCATGCTCCGCTGGGACAGGTTCATAATAAGGGACCCTTCGAGGAACTCGACCGTCGGCGGCGGTACGGTCGTATTCCCGTATATCGAGGCCTCGTCCGCGCCGAAGATAAAAAAACTTTTGCCGCCCTGCGGCCCGTCCGACTCTTCCGCCCTCCGCGCGCTCATGGGTGAGAGGGCGGCGATCGACGCTCAGAAGGCCAGTATCATGTTGAACCTCTCTGAAAAAGCGTTGAGCGAGGCGCTGGGAGATGCGTACGAGGAGACTGGCGGCTTCGTAGTTGACAGGGAGCGTGCCGGGTCCCTGAGAAAAAAGATCGTCGAGACCGTCGCCGCCCATCACGCGGCGCGCCCGATGGACGCGGGCTTAAGCGAGGACGCGATATTTTCGGCCCTTAAAAAAGAGACGGTCCTCCCGGCGCTCAAGGCGCGGCTTTTTCTGAAGGGACTCAGCGAGGGGCTCGTCTCCTCAAAGGCCCTTAAGCGGGACGCATCCGCGCTCGCGCTCCCGCAGCACACTCCAGGCTCATCGGGAAAGGACGCAGAGATAGAGAGAGAGATACTCGCGCTTTTCCGCAACCCGTTTTCTCCGCCCCACATGGAGGATATCGCAAAGCTCAAGTTCAAGAAAGACGACACCTCCAGGGTGATGGGCTTTCTTGTCAAAAAAGGCTCCATAGTAAGGCTTAAGGAGGAGAGCTTTCTCTCTGGCGCTGATTTGCAGACCGCGCGCGAAAGGCTCATCCTTCACATCGGCGCAAAGGGCCCGATAAAGGCCGCAGAGTTCAGGGACGCTATCGGGTGCGGCAGGAAACTCGCCATAGAGATACTCGAGCACTTCGACAGGGAGCGGTTCACGTTAAGGCAAGGGGACTTAAGGATACTCCGCAAGTAAGACAGGGGGCAATAAATTGCCTGAAAAATTCAAGCGGCTCAATAGATTCATCAGGTGGTTCTCGTCCGCTTTCACGGCCGTCTTCCTCATTATCATGTTCACGCCTGTCGCTAATTATGCGGCTAAGACCCTTATCGTTCGCCACCCGGAGCCTGGCGCGGCTGATATAATAGCCGTACTCGGAGGCGGCGCGTACAGGAACGGTGTCCTCGGCGCGGCATCGAGCGAGAGGCTCATAAAGGGTCTGATACTCTTTAAATCAGGCAACGCGCCGAGGATAATCTTCTCCGGCGGGACGATCATCGAGCCCTCCAAAAAATTCATACACACGGTATTCAAGCGGGACCGCTCAGTAGCCATAGGGATACAGGAGTCCGAGATCATGAGGGACACGGCCCTCATATTCGGAGTGCCGGACGAGGCGGCGGAGGCGGACCCCGCCTCTACGAACACATACGAGAACTTGAGGAACATAAGCGCGTACATGAATGACAAGGGGCTAAAAAAGTGCATCCTCGTCACATCCCCTACGCACATGTTGAGGGCGCTTTTGGTCTCAAAGGCCCTTAAGCTCGACTGCGACGCCGCGCCAGTAGACGACTATACGGCGCAAAGGAGCGGCGCGCTCGACCGCCTCACCCTTCTTCGGGAGGTCCTCTGGGAGTACGCGGCCCTTGCGCTCTACAAGGTTTACGGATATATATAATAAAAGTACCGCCGGAGCCAAGCGGTCATTCCCGCGGTCTTTAAGCGGGGATCCAGTATCTTTTGGGGCGACAACAACCTGGATTCCCGATAAAGGCCATCGGGAATGACAAAATTTTTGTAAAGGAGCCCCTTTGAGCCCCGGAAGAAAGATAAAGCTCACAAGCTGGGCGAGTTGCGCCGGCTGAGCGGCCAAAATAGGCCAGGACGCCCTGATGCAGGTCCTGCATCAGCTGCCGGTTACTAAAGACAAAGACCTCCTTGTAGGCATAGAGACCGCCGACGACGCGGGGGTCTATCGTCTCTCCGACGATACAGCGGTTATCTCGACAGTGGATTTTTTTCCGCCGATTGTGGATGCCCCGTTCTTATTCGGAGAGATAGCCGCGGCGAACGCCTTAAGCGACGTCTACGCCATGGGCGGCACGCCGAGGCTCGCGATGAACATCGTATGCTTCCCTAAGGGGCTCCCATTTGATGTATTGAACGAGATACTCAAAGGTAGTTTATCGAAGCTGAACGAGGCCGGTGTGCTCCTTGTCGGAGGGCATTCGATTGAGGACAGCGAGGTAAAATACGGCCTGTCTATTACGGGCTTTAGCCACCCCGACAAGATAATCACCAACTCCGGCGCGCGGCCAGGCGACGCGCTCATCTTGACTAAGCCGCTCGGAACGGGTGTGGTCACGAGCGCAATAAAGGCCGGGAAGATGGTTGATGAAGAGGCGGAAGCGGTCTTCGATTCCATGAGGACCCTTAACAGGTACGCCTCTCAACAGATGGTCGAGTTCGGCGCGAGCGGATGCACGGATGTGACAGGCTATGGTCTTATAGGCCACGCGATGGAGATGGCGAAGGGCTCCGGCGTTTCCATCAGAATAGACGCGCCATCGGTCAGGGTCTTTCCGGAAGCATTGAAGTTCGTCGCGAAAAAGTCGTGCAGGCCGAGGACGCTCCTGACGAACAGGGAGTATTTAGGGCCGGACGTCGAGGTCGGCGCTTCCGTGCCTGAGGATCTCGAATTAGTCCTTTACGACCCGCAGACCTCCGGCGGGCTCCTCATTGCGATACGCGAGGAGGAGGCGACGGCGTTTATAGAAAAGCTCAGGGAAAAGGTCGACGCCTTCAGGGTGGGGAGCATCGTTGCAAAAAGCAGGGCTCGGATACATATAGAATAACCTTTAAGGAGGCCGTAATGGGGACGAACAATATCAATGTTGAAAAGATAAAGGCGACGGTAGCGGACGTCAGCAAGGACCTCTCCAAGGCGAAGAAGGTCAACAGGATAGAAGGGGAGTGGAACCTCGGGGCCGGGAGCCAGTTCAGGGCGACTGTCCAGTTCGAGGGCGGCAAAATTACGCTTGAGGCGGACCAGCCGTCGTTTCTTGGCGGCGGAGGGACGCAACCAGGGCCGATGATATACTGCCTCTACGGCTCTGCGTCCTGCTACGTCGCTACATTCGCGACGATGGCCGCGATGGAAGGGATAACTTTAAAGAAGCTCAAGGTCGTCGCCGAGAGCTCGATAGATTTTTCGCGCGTATTCGGCCTATCGAACAACCCGATAGCCGAGAAGGTCAGGTTCACTCTATTTGTGGAGTCCGACGCGCCGGCTGAGAAACTCCGCGCCCTCGAAGAGCTCTCGAAAGAAAGATGCCCCGCTGTCTATTGTCTCACGAACCCGATACCGCTTGAGACGGAGTTGAAGATAGGGTAGGGGCTATCAAGTCATCCACCCTTCTTTTATAAAGAGGGGTGGGGGGAGATTATCGAAACAGTCGATTTGATAATCCTCCTCAGTCCCCCTTTAGAAAAGGGGGATGTATGTCCATGATATTCGACAGGCGAGGTTTTTTGGCCCCGCCTTCTTAACCCCCTCTCCCCATTGTGGGAGAGGGTTGGGGTGAGGGGGGGGGGCTGTTTTTCACCCCGCGTGGGGCTGGGCAAATCCGCAA
Organism: Deltaproteobacteria bacterium; assembly: GCA_016212705.1. GTDB lineage: Bacteria > Desulfobacterota > GWC2-55-46 > GWC2-55-46 > GWC2-55-46 > GWB2-55-19. The sequence goes on along the minus strand of JACREU010000005.1, from coordinate 4,470 downwards.
CGAACGGCGCAATGGCATTTTATTTATGCCCGAACGCCTCTTTTAACGGCAAGAGCTTTACTCCCTTGTTATCCCCGTAGAACTTAAGCAACTTCTCTATCCCGCCCTTCTCGTTGCCGTTCCCGTGGACGAGTATAAAAGACCCTTCGCGCGGCCTCTCGCCCTTGGCGAGCCACGCGTTAGCGCCTATGGGGATGAGCGAGAGTTCCCTGAGTTTCTCAAGGAGGCTCGCGTCAGAGATCAACCCCGGAAAGCGGAAGAAAGGCGAGGGCGCTACGCCGTTCTCCAGGAGGAGCGTTTCGTTCCTCAAGACTTCGTCTTCAAAATCCACGCCCGGCGTAAGGAGAAAGTTCTCCTTCGGCTCCCTGAGCCTGTCAAACGGGTGCGAGTACGAGTGGTTCATCCATGTGATTGCGAGCCTGCCTTCGGACTCTTCCCTTCTTATCCAATCGAACTCCCCCCGGTGCCGCTCTATCCAGAGCCCGCTTACGGCGATGGCTATCGGCGCGGGCGTCCCGAGGGCCTCGGTAGCCTCGAAGGCGTTCCTGTCAAACCCCTTTGTCGACGGGCAGAGGTCCATTGTCAAAAACAACCCGCCTTTTTTTACCTCAGCCGACCTCATACCATGGTTCTCAATGCCGGCAACAGGGGCCGTGTACTTATATAAGGCCGTTACGAACCGCGTCCCTTTCCATTCAGTTGTCCTTACGTCTGCAAAAGAAATCGCCCCCTCATCGACGACCTCTGTCGTGAATGTCTCGGGGTCGAGGGAAACGAGGCGCGCGTGGCCGTCCTCTTCAAAGCTCCTTATGGCGATCTTTATCCCTTTGTTCGCGTCCCTGTAAGGCTTGAATACGGGGCTCAGGTTTGCGATGGTTGCGGCAAGGGATGTGTCCACAAAGGCGAAAGCGAGGAAAAGGAGGGTAATGGCGATCAGGTTTTTTTTCGGCATACGGGCGGCCTTTCCGGCGGCATACAGGTTAGCCGCCTACATTATCCATAGGAGAAGGAGCGGGGTCGTAACAATGCTGAAAATGGTGGAAAGCGCGACGGTCGAGGCTACAAGGTCGCTGTTCACGTTGTAGCGGTGGCTTACGACAAAATTAATGACGGCAGAAGGCATCCCTGAGGACAGGAGTATGATCTTCCCGTTCAACCCCTCTATCCCGAGCGCGGTCACGACGAGCCATCCTATCGCCAAGCCGCCGCCAATCCTGATGACGGAGCCCGCTATCGACATCCCCGGATACTGGAGTTTCGCCGAATGCAGTCTGTATCCGAGGCTCACCTGCATGATCGGGATCGTCGCGGCGCCGAGCATGTCGAAGGTCGTAAGGAGCGGCGATGGTATCTCGATGTTGCCGAAGTTCAGGGCAAGCCCTATGACGGACGCGTATATGAGCGGGAGCTTGAACATCTCGGAGAGCCCGCCCTTGCCCTTGGCGATGTATATGCCGAGCGAGTAGACGAGGAGGCTTATCGCGATGTAATAGAGTATCGCGACGGTCAGCCCCTCCTGCCCGAAGGCGAGGAGGGCGAGCGGAAACGACATGTTCCCGGAGTTCATGAACATCGTAGGCAGATAAAAGCCCCGGAGGTCCTTCCTTTTTTTGACCGATAGATAGGCGAAGGCTATGGCCCCGGTGCCGAGGACGACGATGAGCGCGGCGAAGGAGACCGTGGCGAGGTCGTCGAATATGAGTTTTTTCCTGGAGAGCGAGGAAATTACGAGCGCGGGTATGGTGAGATAGAGGAGTACCTCGATAATAGGCTCAAGGGATATCTTCTTGAACCTGGCAAAGAGATAGCCGAGGCCAATGATGCAGAAGACAGGGAATACGACTGATAAGACTTTGAGTAGGGCCATCGCGTTATCGCATTTATGTTGCCCCCTCTTTTCTAAAGAGGGGTGGGTTTTTGATCCCACTCCTTACCAAGGGAGGGCAAGGGGAGGTCGTCTTTACTTTCAAACCACCCCTCCCAACCTCCCCTTGCTAAGGGGAGGAGTTGAATCGCAAAACCCCATGTGGCATCCGTGGTCCCCCTTCAGGAAGGGAGAGGCAGGAATGCCTTTAAAAAAAAAGGGGCGGAAAGTTCCGCCCCTTTGGTATCCTTCCGGGAGATGAAACCTTACTCCTTCTCAACCTCTATGAGCGTCTCATCCGGGTTCACGGAGTCGCCTATCTTTACGAGTATCCTCTTGACGGTGCCGCTGATGGGCGTGTGGACCTCGTTCTCCATCTTCATCGCCTCAACGGTCAGGACGGTATCTCCCTCGGCGACCTTGGCGCCGACCGCGATCTTAATGGAAGTCACCTTGCCGGGGATGGGTGTGGTCACGTCGCCCTCTTTCCGGGCCTTGGGCCGGACCGACTGCGTGATCGAGGGCCTTTCTATCTCACCGGCGGTAGTGGGTATGACCTCAGTCAGGGACTCGATCATTACCTCTTCCAGGCGGTTGTCGACCGAGATGAAGAACGGCCTCTTTCCCTCGACCCTGTGTCCGGCGCCTGCGACCTTTATCCTGTATGACTCGCCGTGGACCGTTACTATGAACTCGCTCGGCGCCAGATGCGGCACCACGTGGTCCGGCTTTACCTCCGGCTCGACCTCGAGCGGCTCGGGCGCGAGTTTTCCCGCCTCCCTCTGCTCGAAGAACTCAAGGGCGACTATCGGGAAGAGCGCGTAGGAGAGGAGGTCTTCCACCGATTTCGCCTTCCCGTCTATCTCCCTCATGAGCTTGTCGAGCTCGGGCTCGAGCAGGTCGGCCGGCCTGCAAGTGATCGGCTTTTCATCGCCTATCGCCTTTTTCCTCGCGTCCTCGTCCACGGGGCCGGGGGGCCTTCCGTAGAGCCCCTTGAAGTAGTTCCGGGTCTCGCTCGTTATGACCTTGTACCGCTCGCCCATGAGGACGTTCAGCGTGGCCTGCGTGCCGACGACCTGGCTCGTGGGGGTGACGAGCGGCGGGTACCCCATGTCCTTCCTCACCTTGGGGATCTCGGCGAAGACGTCGTTCATCTTGTCAAGCGCGTTCTGCTCCCTTAACTGGTTGGCGAGGTTCGATATCATGCCGCCGGGTATCTGCACGACGAGCGTTTTTGTGTTTATGGCGGTAAATTCGCTTTCGAACTTCTTGTACTTCTTCCTTACTTCTCTAAAGTGGTCGGCTACGTCGGAGAGCAGGGCGAGGTCGAGCCCGGTGTCATAGGGCGTGTCCTTAAGAGCCGCTACGATAGATTCCGTCGGCGGCTGAGACGTCCCGGAGGCGAGGCTCGATAACGCCGTGTCGATTATCTCGGCCCCGGCCTCTATGGCCTTAAGGTAGCTCATCGCCGCGAGCCCGGAGGAATCGTGCGAGTGTATGTGCAGGGGGACCGAGACCTTTTCCTTGAGTTTAGTCACGAGGTCGAAGGCCGCGCCCGGCGTCAAGAGTCCCGCCATGTCTTTTATGCAGACGGTGTCCGCGCCCATGCCTTCGAGCTTCAAGGCCATATCGACGAACCCCTCGTGCGTGTGGGCCGGGCTCGTCGTGTAGCAGATCGTCGCCTCTACGTGGGCCTTCGCCTCTTTGGCGGCCTTGACCGCCACTTCAATGTTCCTTATGTCGTTAAGCGCGTCGAATATCCTGAATATGTCGATGCCGTTTTTAGCCGCGCGCTCGACGAACTTCCGCACCACGTCGTCGGGGTAGTGCCTGTAACCGACGAGGTTCTGGCCTCTGAGCAGCATCTGGAGCCTGGTGTTGGGGATCGCCTTCCTGAGGAGTTTAAGCCTCTCCCAGGGGTCTTCCTTCAGGAACCGGAGGCAGGCGTCGAAGGTCGCGCCGCCCCAGACCTCCAGAGACCAGTAGCCGACCTTATCCAGGAGCGGCGCCATCTCGAGCATGTCCTCCGTCCTCATGCGCGTGGCGAGGAGCGACTGGTGCGAGTCGCGAAGGATCGTGTCGGTTATCCGCGTGCGGGTATCTTTTTTCTTTTCAACTACCCGGGCCTTGTTGTTTGCCGGGGTTTTGGCTCTGTTCGGCATTTACTTAAGCCTCCGTATTCCGTGAGTGCTTTTTACAGCCCGTGGTGCGCGGCTATCGCCGCGGCTATCGCCGCGACAAGGTCTGTAGGTTCTCCGTACTCGTCGTACGCCATAAGCTCGGGTTTCCTGTCTATGTAGCCGGTGTCGAAGTTCCCGGCCTTGAAGTCCTCGTCCCGCATTATGTTCTTGAGGAAGAGTATCGTCGTCTTTACGCCTCTTATGACGAACTCGTCAAGACACCTGTGCATCCGGCTTACCGTCTCGTCCCAGGTGGAGCCCCTTACGACGAGCTTTACGACAAGTGAGTCGTAGTAGCTCGGTATTATGAAGTCCTTGTATATGGCGCCGTCTATGCGGACGCCGATGCCTCCGGGGGAGTAGTACGCCGTTACGCGCCCGAAGGACGGGAAGAAGTTGTTCTTCGGGTCCTCGGCGCATATCCTG
>JACREU010000058.1 GCA_016212705.1 Deltaproteobacteria bacterium | reverse complement strand
TTTGGTCAAAGACGCCGGACGCAAGGTATTTCTGGTCGTGGACAACCTCAAAACACACCACGGCAAGATGGTGAAGCAGTGGGTCGCGGAGCACGCGGAAGAGATTGAAGTGTTTGCCTGCCGTCGTATTCGCCGGAGTTGCACCCCGATGAATACCTTAACTGCGACGTGAAGTGTGGGATGCACAGCGGGGCGCTTGCGAGAAACGAGCAGGAACTGAAACGCAAGATGGTCTCGTACATGCGCATGTTGCAGAAACTGCCCGGCAGGGTCGCCAAATACTTCAAGCACCCGAAGATCAGCTATGCGGCATGATTAAACTGTTTGATTGCCGTGGTAATAATCACGAACGAAGGCCGAGGTGGAAGATTGCTCGAAGGCGGATCATTTAAGGGTGAGGGCAAGGCGAGGGCCAAGATGCGTCTCGACGCCCTGCTCGTGGAAAATGGGCTTGCGCCGACGCGTGCAAAGGCGCAGGCCATGATAATGGCGGGTAGCGTCCTCGTAGAAGGGGACGTTGCCGACAAGCCCGGCAAGGAGGTAAAGGCCGGCAGCGCCGTTACCGTCAAGGAGGGGCTGCCGTTCGTAAGCCGGGGCGGGGTCAAGCTCGCGGGCGGCCTCGACGGGTTCGGCATAGACCCGGCCGGACAGGTCATCATGGACGTCGGCTCTTCCACGGGCGGGTTTACCGACTGTCTGCTCAAAAGGGGCGCGGCCCATGTCTACGCGGTGGACGTAGGCAGGGGGGTGATGGATTATGCCCTGAGCAAGGACGGCCGCGTGACGCTCCTTGAGGGACGCAATATCAGATATATGGAGGCGGCACAGATAGGACGCCTCGTTGACGGCGCGGTCATAGACGTCTCCTTCATATCACTTGAGAAGGTGTTGCCGAAGGTCAAGTCGTTAGTAAAGCCCGGCGGTTTCATCCTCGCGCTCGTAAAGCCGCAGTTCGAGGTAGGCAAGGGCGAGGTGGGCAAGGGAGGCATAGTGAAAGACCCTGGGCAGCACCGCGCGGTCGTTGAACGGATTGCGGCGTTCTCCGTTTCTATCGGGCTTGCGCCCGGCGGCGCGATAGAATCCCCGATTACCGGCGCAAAGGGGAACAGGGAATTCTGGATGTGCCTTAAAAATTAGTGCGATATCGTTTTGGTTCTGATAGCATATAAGATTTATGGCTCTTCGCCGTTTTATGTGGGTAGATTTTAACCCACGAGTTCTACTTCAGCCTTGTCTGGCGCGGCTTTTATGAGTTTCTTGCTCTTTGAAAACTTGACACGTTTGTCTTGAGGGTGTAATGTATTCGTCATGAAGA
>JACREU010000056.1 GCA_016212705.1 Deltaproteobacteria bacterium | reverse complement strand
AGAGCTCCAGGGCGTAATGGCCCATGAGCTCTCCCACATAAGGAACAGGGACATACTCATCGGGACGATAGCCGCTACTATCGCGGGCGCCATCGGCTACCTCTCCCACTTCGCCTACTACGCGGCGATGTTCGGGGGCTCACGGAGAGACGACGGCGAAGGCGGCAACCCCATCGCGGGCATCGTGATGATGATAGTCGCCCCTATCGCCGCGATGGTGATCCAGATGGCGATATCGCGCTCGAGGGAGTACGGGGCTGACCACTCCGGCGCCGAGATATCCGGGAACCCCTTATATCTCGCGAACGCCCTCAGGAAGCTCGAGCACTACAACAAGAGGATCCCGATGCACGTGCCTAGCGAGGCGACCGCGCACATGTTCATAGTGAGCCCCCTGTCCGGAGGCTCGCTCCTTAAGCTCTTCAGCACGCACCCGCCGATAGAAGAGCGGGTAAAGAGGCTCGAAGCGATGGTGGGAAAGGTGGGGCTGTAACCTGTTTAAGGATTGGCGGCGGTATATATAGAGAACAAAGTATGCGACAGGCGGGGTTTTCCAACCCCGCCTGTTTTTTTGCTGGTTCAGGTTAAAACCTAAACCCTTTGATTTGGACTGCGCTAAAATTATGCTAAATCCGCCGTAGCTCTTCTCAAGCAAACCTACAGCGTTGGCAGGATGCACAGGGCTTATAGTAGGTGGGCATACCTTCTTGTCATCTTCGTATCCTTGTGCCCAATGAGGTCTGCAAGGATGTCTATAAAACAACAATACCTTTTAATGGTTTAACTTTTTCAGAAAAGACTTGATCTTAGATATTTTTCTCGAAGGTTTGCGATTAATTTCACATTCCCAAATTCTTACCACTTTCCAGTTTTTTTCTCTTAAAACGGCGGAGTTTTTTTTGTCTCTTTTTCTATTACGCTCGATTTTCTGTCTCCAAAAAGCTCTATTAGAAGACGGCTTGACATTTCGACAATTGTGTCCGTGCCAAAAGCAACCATCAGCAAAAACGACTAATCTTCCTTTGGGGAAAACAAAATCAGGATGCCCTAAGAGCTTATAGTTACGCCGCCAACCTTTTACTGAATTCTTACGAAAATGATTAATAAGCGTTATTTCAGTCGATATATTTCCAGATGAGCGAACAGAACGCATTATTTCTGATCGCTTCCTTTTTGAAAATATATCAGCCACAGTATAATGGAACTCAACTAAAGTCGGTTTCTTGAGCGAGACCCGTTGATAACATATATTGTTTCAAACACTGTCCGACGTATTCGCCCAATTTTACAGGGACGGCATTGCCCACAATTTGTTCTACATTTGTTTTGTTACCCCAAAGAATAAAATTTTTCGGGAATGTCTGAATCATACTACGCTCTTTAGTTGTTAATGGCCTAACTTTTTTATTTATTTTAGACGTGTCGCCGGGGTGTCCGGGATAACCCTTTGGGATAGGCCTGTTGACTCCTCTGATGGTCGGGCTTGGCTCATCAATACTAAACACGCCTCTCCTTTTATAACTACGCGGATGCCTATAGTAGTGTTCAATGCATAGACTGTTCCCGAAATAATCGCGCATGGTCATTGGCCTATTTGAAAGATGTTCTTCTAGTATATCAGCAAGAAAGTTGTCATTGCCACCCTTTTGCCCAACCACAAGAAGACGCTTTCGCAATTGAGGTACACCACAAAGAGAAGCATCTAATATTATAATTGTCAAACCGTAGCCTGCTTTTTTAAAAGTCCTTTTTGCAGCCAAAAAGGCCTTACTTTTTAGAGCCCTAGCGACATTTTCCATGACAAAAAAATCAGGGCATATTTTCATAATGATTTCTGCAAATGATTTTGTGATGTCTGCACGGCCTAAATTTTCGTCTCTCTTACCAGCAGACGAAAAATCCTGACACGGGGGCCCGCCGATAATAATACGTGGGCTGAATTGCCGTATTTCAGATACAGCCTCCTCAGAAGATAGGTCTTTTTTTATAATAGGGTGGTTCTTAAAGTTGGCTTTATAAAATTCGCAAGCTGGTTGCCAATTATCAAAGGCTGCTACAACATCATAGCCTGCGTTGATAAAGCCAAGGGAAAGACCGCCACCTCCCGCAAACAGATCAACAGTTCTCGTAGTCATCTTCTTGCCCATCAGTCGAATAAGTCATTGGAAAAAAATATTATTGCATCAAAACGGCGCTCAGGACTTAAAAACTTTTGGCCTCCGCCAAGTATGATTTTTTTAACCTGGTTCTTTTGTATGATAGGCTTTGTCAATCTATCGCATTTCATATAGGTATAAGTTTTGTTTCCCGAAATGGCGAACTCTTTGTCTGTTTGGTTTCCAAGACTCATGCCATCGTAAATCGGTTTTTGGTATACCATGCCAGCCCTTGATATTTCAAAAAAAAATCTCGCAAGCCGAGCGGCGGCTCTCTGTTGTCTGCTAATCGTTTCCGATTCGTTTTCTAAAGCTGAATCCATGAATAGGCGGGTTAACGCAAAATCACTCCAAACGAAAATATCTAGACAGTTATCTGCAAGAACAGTGGATTTCCCGATAGTTTTCCAGACAGGTTGTATTAAAAGCGGTTTTTCATATTTTCTATATTTTGAATTAAATGCTTCGAGCGCGTCAAGGATTTTAGGCATATTATTTCGAATCTCCACCTCGTTGTCCCATTGACGAATTGTTAAGCAAGTAGGTTCGAAAATATCTCTAATCTCCTTGAACTTTTTTTGGAGGGAATCGGCCATAGAGAGGGCCATATAACGCATAGTTGGAGAGCGTATTACAATTTCGCAACCGTATTTATTTTCATGAAGTGATGCTGTAGTATTATCCGGTAAAGTTGTAAGCTTTATTTCGAGTGGTCGCATAAATTGATTTGAGCGGGCATCTTTAAGAACCAAATCTATTGTTTCTAATTCGTCATGCACAAATTTTGTATACGGCTCGAAGCGAGATTCAAAAGCGAAAAACAGCTTATCGTTTTCTAATTTTGTATTAAACAAATCACCAACAGAAATTTCTTCGTGAAAGATTTTTCTCTGTTTATCTAGCCGTAAATAGACGGGTTTAATATGTGAATCTCGCATGAAACAAGCTAATGCAACTGGAAAAGCCGAATTGAATTGATTTTTGCCCCAATAATAAGGGTCTGAGAAGTCACGATTTGAATGGGTAATACCATATAAGGCGGGTTTTGCCATTAATAAAATGTATGATATCTATATTGCATTGTCAAGAAGTACAGTTACCGCATTGAAACGGCGGTAATTCGTGACCCGAAAATGTGCTTGTATGAGCTATTTGAATCTTCTGCCCAAGACCTGTTTGCGCGCTCCGCGCGCTTTAGCGCAGGGGTAAATCGCCTCTCCTTTACAAGGGGACTTTTGCACAACCCGTATGTCTGCATGACATCGAGTTTTTCAGGACTGGGTTCCCGATAAAAACCTCGGGAATGACATACAAAACACTTATAATACTGTCATTCCCGCGCGTTTCAAGCGGGAATCCAGTATCTTGAAATCAGCGCGCAAAAAAAATTGACGAGAGACGCAGTTATGCAAAGGTCTCCTTTACAAGGGGAGGCCGGGTGGGGTGGTTTCAAGACGACCTCCCCCCCCCCTCCTTGGTAAGGAGGGGGGAAGGCACTTTTACGCCAAAAAAAAAGGGGGCCTGAAAAGGCCCCCTCTCATCGGTTATATTGAAAAAACTATTTACGCCCCCGGGTCAGGCTGTGGCGGCAGGCTCTGGCACCTTATAAGGTAGCTCTCCATCGCCTTTTTGTCCTCCTCCCTCATGTCGAGGAAGATTATCCCGTAACGGTACATCTTCTGGACCTTTACCCTGGGCTTGCTCTTGCGCTCGTCCTCGTCGTCCTTCTCTCCGCGGACGACCTCGCCTATCACGTTCACCGGGATGGTGAAACCAGGCATGCAGAAGGAATATTTGAGGAGCGAGCCCATCGGTATGAGGGAGCCCGTCTCCACGAGCGCCCCGGAGAGGCTCACGTTTAACGTGTTGCAGATGTAGGACTCCCCCTTGCCGTCGCTCGACTCAAGGGTTATGCGCCCGAGGACCTGGACGTCGTATCTTTCGGCCCTGGTCAGCTTTTTGTAGCGCTTCTCCACCTGTCCACCCCGCTTGAGGTCTATTCTTATCACATCCTGCATGAAAGGTCAAAGCCTCCTATCCGCCGGGGTTCAACTCCCTGTTTATGGCCTTAATCCGTTCGAGCGCCTCGGCGTTCTTTGGATTCTCTTCGGCGGCGAGCCTGAAAACCTTTAGGGCCTGTTTGAGGCGGAAGTTGGAGCGTCCGTACGTCCTGCCGAGCGCCATGTAGAACGCCTCCCTCTTTGCCGCCTCCACCTCTACCGGCGGGATGACGTCTTCGGCGACGGCAAGGAGTTCCTCGACGTTCTTGACGCCGACGAGCGGGTCCATGTAGAGGAGCTTCGGGAGGCTGAATTCCAGGATAGGGCGTTCGTCCGAATTTACCGGCTGGTCCCCGATGTAACTCCGCAGGTCCTCGTTCCCGATAAGGAAAAGGTCGAGGACGTCGTAACTGTCCCTCATATTAATCCTCTCAAGCCCCTGCCTCACCGCGGGCATGGCGAGGCGCGTTTTAAGCCTTTCGAGGTCGAACCGGTGCGGCGCCTTTGAGCCTACGACGATGAGGTCGAGGGTGTCGGTGTAATGAAACCATATCGAGACATGGGGGAAGACCCTGGCAAAAGTGCCGAGCGCGATTTTAAGCTCCTTAGGGGTTATCCTGTAGTTCTGGAACCAGAGGCCTACGACGCCGTCGTCCTCAAGCTTCGCGTCGAGCTCCTTGAAGTACTCGTAGGTAAAGAGGTTCGAGACCCCGGTTATCCACGGGTCGGATACGCCGGAGACTATGACGTCGTACTTTTTATCCGAGAGCGCGAGGAAGCTCCTGCCGTCGGTCACATGGAGAGAGACCCTCGCATCGTCAAGCGCGTTGTTGTTGGCCTCGGAAAAGAACCGGGCCGCCTCGACGACCGCTGGTTCGAGCTCGACGACGTCAAAGGCCTCAAGCGGATAGAGGGCCATCGCGCCGAGCGTTATGCCCGAGCCCAGACCCACGACGAGCGCGTCCTTTGGCTCGCCCGGATGGAGGAGGAGCGGCACGTGCCCGAGGAGCGACCACGCCTCCGAGGGGCGGCCTGCGACAGACCGTGCCTCCTGCTTGCCGTTCGCCTGGTACGAGATTATCCTGTTCCCGGCCCCCTCGCCCCGGACGGTCACTATCGCGTTTATCCCCTCTTTGTAATAGAGGAGCTCCTCGCCGGGAGCCCCGCCTTTGATCTCGGAGACCTTGCTCTCCTTTACAGGGTTCGCGTACAGGCCGAGCGTCATGACCATCTTCTCCCAGGGCGGGAGCGCGAAATAGGAGACGACGAAGGCCGCCACAAGCACGGCCGAAGAGGCGAGCCTTCCGGCGGTCTTCAGTTCCGAATTGGTGAATAGCGCGATGGCGAGCAGGATGTTCAGCGCGGCGGTCAATATAACGCCGTTTTGCACCCCGGCGTACGGTATGAGGACGAAGCCGCCTATGAAGGCCCCGAATATGGAGCCTGCCGTATTGAAGAAATATATGTCGCCGATGGATTTGCCGACGCTTTTCAGATCCCTCGCGCAGAGCCTGCCAACGAGGGGAAATATCGCCCCCATGCAGAGGGTCGGGATTATCATGATAGCGGCCGTTAAGAGGAACTGTATGAACATGAAGAGCCAGAACTCTCCGGCGAACGACCCCTTGAGCGAGTAGAAGATGAACGGGAGCTCCCGGTAGACGAAGATGGAGACGAGGCTCACTACCCCGATGACCGCCTCAAGGAGCGCGAACCACGCGATTAAGTTCTTCTTCCTGTCTACGAAGGGCGCGAAGGCGATCGACCCCAGGCCGATGCCGACGAGGAAGGTCGCGAGCATCAGGGTGAAGGCGTAGACGGAAGAGCCGAGGACGAGGGACAGGAGCCTCGACCAGAGGACCTCGTAGTTTAAGGAGGCGAACCCGGAGAGCGCGAACGAGGCTATTATAAGGAGCCTCTTCCCGCTCTCCGCCTTTGCGCCTTGCGGGGCGGCCGCCGCCCGGGGCCCGACAGGCGCGGAAGACGCCCTTCCGTAGAGCGCGTATACGAGCACGCCTACTATGATGTCTATGACGCCTGCGGTGTAGACGGTCGTCTTGACCCCGAGGAAGTAGAGGGAGAAAAACCCGGTAAGGAGGCAACCGGCGACCGCGCCGAGCGTGTTTATGGAGTACGGGACGGCCGTGTGGAAGCCGATCCTCCCTGAGCCGGAGGCGAGGTATTTGACAAGCACAGGGAGGGTGCCGCCCATGAGCGTCGTAGGTATTATGAGCGCGAGGAAGGAGAGCGCGAACTGCGGGGCCTCGAACGCCGCGGACACCCCTCCTGAGACGGCCGCGGACACCCCTCCTGAGACGGCCGCGGAGTGTCCTCCGAGAGAGAGGTAGGCCCCCTTTATCGCCGTGAATATCGCGGGGGACAAGACGCAGTAGACCCCGAGGGCGACTTCGATTGCGGCGTACAATTTAAGGGGCGACGAGGTCTTATCCGCTATCCTGCCGAATATCAGGGAGCCCAAGGCGAGCCCCGCCATGAAGACGACGAGGACGGTCGTAACCGCGAACTGCGTGGAACCGAAGGCGAGGATAAGGAGCCTTATCCATACGAGCTCATAGGCCAGTCCCGTGAGTCCCGTAAGGAAGAAAAAGGCGAGGATGAGGTAATTTGCTGAAGGTCTTCCGGACATTCGGATCAGTTGCGCCTTATCTCAAAGGGCGGTTTCCTTTCGTGTGTCTCGAAAGAGTACCACGAAGGCTTGGAATCCAAAAGCTTTTTTTGATTTGCCCCCGTGAAACGCCCTTGCATTTCAGCGGCGGTTTTGGTAGGCTTAGTCGGATTATAAATATCCATTCTGGCTTCACTACAAGGAGGATTATGGATACAAGAGGCTTACTTAAAAGGGTCCCGGGCGCGGCGCTCTGCGCCCTTGTCGCGGTCTCCGTGCTTCTCCCTTACGGGTGCTCCAAGGAAAAAAAGGACGCGGCGCCGGAGGGCCAGGCTCAACCCGCCGCGGACCTCGGCAAGGAGCACTTCGAAAAAGGGGTCCAGGCCTCGATGAAAGGGCAGTTCGACGAGGCGATAAAGGAGTACGAGATGGTCCTCCAGTTCAACCCCAAGTCGCCTGAGACATACAACAACCTCGGCTTCGCCTACTTCGACAAGGGCGACGTCGAGAAGGCCATAGAGAGCCAGAAGAAGGCGGTCGAGTTGAACCCGAACCTCGCCAACGGCTACTACGGCCTCGCGCTGGCGCTGGAAAAGAAGGGCGAGAAGGCCGGGTCCATCGAGAACTGGAAGAAGTTCGCCGAGCTCTCACAGCCGCACAGCAAGTGGTGGATGAAGGCCCAGGAGCACATACAGGCGCTCGAAGGCAAGAAGGCCGCGCCCGCGCAGGCGAAGAAGAAGTAGGAAGGCTTTCGATAAATTCAAAAAGGGCGGGGTGAGAACCCCGCCCTTTTTTTTATTTCAATCGCCCTTTGCGGCTTCAGGTTTGCAACCTGAACTCATTAATTCGTAACCCTACTGCGGCTCGTAGGGCTATTTTGAATATTGCCCAAAACGTTTTACGCCCTGCCGGGCTTTTTTCGGCATAGGGATTCGCTCCCGTCGCCCTCCCCCTCCTACTCGCTCGCCCCTTAGGGCGCTGTCGCGCCTTTTTACTTCCCCGGCTCGCTCATATTGCTTCCTCCCTTAAGGTCGCTCACCCCATGCCTGGGATTTCTGAAAAACAAAAAAGATTTTGTTATGTTTCACCAATACACAGGCGCAGGGCGGAGAACGCATAAGGGAGGCGGAGGCGAGCGCGCCGGGGTGGATTAGACGCGAAGCGCTCTAAGGGGCGCGCGAGCGGGAAGGGGAGGAAGAAAGCGTTAGGAGCCCCTGCGCGAAAGCGCGCGGGGCGTGCAAAAAGGCTTTGGGCAGAAAATTCAAATAGTCCAACAAGCATTATTTGAATCACAAATAAAAAGGGTTCAGGTTGCGAACCTGAGCCCGCAAACGAACGGCAGGCTGGGAAACCGCGCCCATCGTTCTTTGTTCAGGCAATGAAAAAAGGGCGTCGCTTTCGCTCCGCCCTTTCCGTATAAAAACCTGAATTATCCCGCCGCCCTCTACTTAAACGGGTTTTTTATGATGATAGAGTCCTTACGGTTAGCCCCGACGGAGATCATGATCGCCTCTACCCCGGTTATCTCCTCTATCCTCCGTATGTACGCCTGCGCCTTCTTCGGGAGCTTGTCAAAACTCTTAACGCCGTGGGTCGGCGACTTCCACCCGTCCATCGTCTCGTAGACAGGCTCGCACCTGGACAGGATAGAGGCCTCGGTCGGGAACTCGTCAATGACATCGCCGTTATACTTGTACCCGGTGCAGATATTCACTTTATCCTGGTTGTCGAGCACGTCGAGCTTTGTGACGACAAGTCCGTCAAGGCCGTTTATCCTTGAGGCGTACCGGAGCGCCACGGCGTCGAACCAGCCGCACCTCCGGGGCCTGCCGGTCGTGGCCCCGTACTCGCCGCCCTGCTCCCTGAGCTTATCCGCCTCCTCGCCCTGCAACTCGGACGGGAAAGGCCCCTCGCCCACCCTCGTGCAATAGGCCTTGGTGATGCCTATGACGGTGTCTATCCTCGACGGCCCGATGCCGCTGCCCGTGGCCGCCTCTCCGGCGACGGTATTCGACGAGGTCACGAACGGGTACGTCCCGTGGTCGACGTCCAGGAGCGTGCCCTGCGCGCCCTCAAAAAGGATGTTCCTCTTGAACTCTATGGCCTTTGCGAGGAACTTCGAGGTGTTCTTTATGAGCGGCCCGATGGATTGGGCCATCGTCATGTATTTATGGTATATCTCGTGTATCTCGAAACCTTCCTCGTGGAGCACGGTCTTGAAGTAGTGGTTCTTCTCCATGAGGTTGGCCTTGAGCTTCAGCCTGAAGTCCTCCTCGTTAAGGAGGTCTCCGCACTTTATCCCGCACCTTGAGACCTTGTCCTCGTACGCGGGGCCTATGCCCCTGCCCGTCGTCCCTATCTTGTTAGTGCCGCGCAGCCTCTCGCGGGCGACGTCGAGCTTTTTGTGATAGGGCATTATGAGGTGCGCGTTCTTGCTTATGAGCAGGTCCTCGGGCCTGAAGATGTTCTTCTTCTTCAAGACCTCGATCTCGTTCAAGAGCACCTCGGGGTCGACGACGACGCCGTCCCCTATGACGCAGGTCTTGCCCGGATGGAGTATC
Source organism: Deltaproteobacteria bacterium (assembly GCA_016212705.1). Taxonomy (GTDB): domain Bacteria; phylum Desulfobacterota; class GWC2-55-46; order GWC2-55-46; family GWC2-55-46; genus GWB2-55-19. The sequence continues at coordinate 4,069 of JACREU010000056.1, read as the reverse complement.
CCCGAAGGCAGGAGGTGGAAGACGTACTTCTCCTCTCCCACGATGACCGTGTGGCCGGCGTTATTGCCGCCCTGGAACCTGACGACGATGTCCGCGTTCTCGGTGAATATGTCTACTACCTTGCCCTTGCCCTCGTCGCCCCACTGGGCTCCGACTATGACTACGTTTCTTGCCATTTATGTATTTCTCTCCAGGGCTGATACTATGTTCTCGACGTCGAACGCGAACCCGGTCGCCGCGGCCGGGTAGCCGTATCTCTCAAATAAGCTGTCGTACCTGCCGCCGCTCAAGATCGGTTTGCCGAGGCCCGAGGCGAAACCCTCGAAGATGATGCCCGTGTAATAATCGAAGCCCCGCACCTCTCCGAGATCTATGGTGATGAAGTCCTTCAATCCCTTTTCGGTTATTATGTCCACGACCCTCTGGAGGTTCGAAAGCGCCTTCAAGGACGCGGGGTCTTTTGATGAGAGACGCGCCCTCTCTATTACCTCTTCTTCGCCGTAGAAGGTCGTGAGGTTAAGGAGTAGCTCCCTCTCCTCGGCGCTGACCTTCTCCCCGAGCTGGTCGAGTAGGGATTCGAGACCCGAGGCGTCTTTTATGGCTATCGCGTCCTTTATGAGCTTCCTCTCGCCGTCCGTTACATTCAGGCGCCCGAAGACCGCGCGGAGGAATCCTACGTCCCCAATGTCTATCTTGAAGGACTTAAGCCCCATCTCATTGAGGGCCTCGATGGCTATCATTATTATCTCGGCGTCCGCTTCGGCGGACGCCGACGCCGAGATGTACTCCGCGCCCATCTGGAGGACCTCCCTGCTCTTGCCGTCGGTCGGCTCCTGATAACGGAGTACGCTCTCGTTGTAACAGAGCTTCAGCGGCAGAGGGTAGTCGCGCATCCGGGTCGCGACGACCCTCGCTATCTGCGGGGTGATGTCGGGCCTTATGGCGACGACCCTGCCTGTCGACGGGTCGATGAACTTCAACACGCGGTCCTTCAAGTTCTCGCCCATGCCGAGCGACAATACCTCGACGTACTCCAGGAGCGGGGTTATCACCCGCCTGAACCCGTAACGGCCGAACACCTTGAGGATAGCGGTCTCGACCGACGCGATCCTCTCGGACTCCTCCGGGAGTATGTCACGCACCCCCTGCGGGAGCGATATAGCTTTTTGTATTATCATAGCCATTAAAAAACCGCGAGCACAATGTCCTTATATACCACGAACACAGCTCACGGTCACTAAGTTTTTAGATGCGGGACAGGGGGGCCGATCGGCCCCCCTGTCCCGCGTCGCGGATTCCTTCTACAGCTCTATCACGTCAGCCGAGATCATATGCGGCAGTTTCAACAGCTTCTCTATGAGCCCCTTTGCCAGAGGCGTGTCTATGGACCAGACCGAGACCGCCTCTCCCCCTACCGACTGCCTGCCGAGGTGGAGCCTCGCGATGTTTATGTTGTTCGCGGCAAGCAATGTGCCGACGTTGCCGATGACGCCCGGCTTGTCCTCGTTCTGAAGGAGCAGGAGATAGCCTTCGGGGACCGCGTCGAGAAAGAACTTGTCGATGCGCACTATCCTCGGCTCCTTCTTGCCGAAGAGCGCGCCTTCCACGACCGATTCGGTCTCCTTGGTCTTCACCTTTATGGTGATGGAGCTCGCGAAGTCGGTAGCGCGCGAACTCTTCATCTCGATGACCTTTATCCCCCGCTCCTTTGCCACGAACGGGGCGTTTACGAAGTTCACATAGGTATCCAGCACCTGGTCGAGTAGGCCCTTGATGCAGGCTATCGTTATGGGGGCTACGTCGTAGTTGACGACCTCTCCGCTGTACTCGACGGTTATCTCCTCGATCCCGCCCTTAAGTATCTGCCCCTGGAACGACCCGAGCTTCTCTCCGAGCGCGATGTATGCGCCCAATGATGCAAGGAGGTCGGCGGGGACGGACGGGACGTTCACAGCGTTCCTTATGGTGCCGGTAGTTAGGTAATCGGCTATCTGCTCGGCGATGGCTACTGCCACGTTCTCCTGCGCCTCGAAGGTAGAGGCGCCGAGGTGCGGGGTGAGTATCACCTCCTCCATATGGAGGAGCGGGTTGTCCGCCGGGGTCGGCTCCTTTTCGAATACGTCGAGCGCCGCGCCGGAGACTATCTTCGCCTTTATCGCCTCGGCGAGGTCGGCCTCGTTCACTATGCCGCCTCTCGCGCAGTTGATGAGCTTTACGCCCTTCTTCATCTTTTTAAACGCCTCGGCGTTGACGATGTTCTTCGTCTCGGCAGTAAGCGGCACGTGGATGGAGATGAAGTCGCTCTTCTTGAAGAGGTCGTCCATGGAGACGAGCGAGATGCCGAGCTTGTCCGCGGCGTCCACCGAGATGAACGGGTCGTAGGAGATTACGTTCATGCGCAGGCCCTGCGCGCGCGCGGCTACGACCGAGCCGATGTTGCCGACGCCGAGTATGCCGAGGGTCTTGCCGGTTATCTCTGTCCCCTCGAACTTCTTCTTCTCCCACTCGCCCCTCTTCATCGAGGCCGTCGCCTGGGGTATCTTCCTCGCAAGCGCCATCATCATGGATACCGCGTGCTCGGCGGTCGTGACCGTGTTGCCGCCCGGGGTGTTCATTACGACGACGCCTTTTTTGGTCGCCGCGGGCATGTCGACGTTGTCGACGCCTGTTCCGGCGCGCCCTATGACTTTAAGGTTCTCGGCGGCTTCCAGTATCTCGGCCGTGACCTTTGTGGCGGAGCGCACCACGAGGCCGTGGTAGTCCTTTATCTTCGCCTTAAGCTCTTCGGGCTTCAACCCGGTTATCACGTCTACGTCGAGGCCCGGGGTGTTCTTCAACACCTCTACCGCCTTTGCGGACATGCTGTCGCTTATCAGTATTTTCATTATTTGTATCCCTCAACGAGTATTTCCTGGGCCGCGGCCACGCCCTTGCCGAAGGGCACCTTGTGGCCGGCCTTACTAAGCGCCATCTCTATGGCGGAGATAGATATGATGATGTCGAAGGTGTCCACGTAGCCCAGGTGGGCTATGCGGAGTATCTTGCCCTTAAGGTGGTCCTGGCCACCGGCCATGGTCACGCCTACTTCGTCTCTCAGATATTTAACGAGCTTCCCGCCGTCCACGCCCTCGGGTACGAATACGCCGGTAGCCGCGTTAGACGGGGCGTCAGGCGCAAGGGCCTTGAGTCCTAATGCGGCGCACGCTGATCTTGTCGCGCGGGCAAGCCTGTCGTGCCTGCCGAATACGTTATATAAACCCTCTTCCTTTATGAGTTTCAAGCACTCTCTTAATCCAATGATGAGCGAGACCGCGGGGGTGTAGGCCGTGGTGTTGTCCTTGAGGTTCTTCCTCTCCTTCTTGTAATCGAAATAGAACCTCGGGCACTTCGCGGTCTCCTGGAACTTCCAGGCCTTCTCGCTAAGCGCTACGAAGGCGAGGCCCGGGGGCAACATGAAGGCCTTCTGCGAGCCGGAGACGAGCACGTCTATGGACCACTCGTCCATCGGCAGGTCGAATACGCCGACACCCGTGATGCCGTCTACTATAAGGAGGCAGTTCCTCTCCTTTGTTATGGCCGCAAGCTCCTTAATGGGGTGCGCGGCTGTAGTCGAGGTCTCGGAGGCCTGAACGAGGACGCCCTTTGCCTTCGGGTTCTCATCCAGAGTCTTCCTGACTACGGCCGGGTCTACTGCTTTTCCCCACTCGACGGTTATCCAGTGGACCTTAAGGCCGTAGGCCTCTGAAATCTTGCCCCACCTCTCCCCGAACTTACCGCCGTTTATGACGACTACCTCGTCTCCGGGGGAGTACAGGTTTACAATCGCCCCCTCCATCGCGCCGGTCCCCGAGGCGGCGAGGATGAGGACGTCCTGCTTTGTCTGGAATACGTACTTAAGGAGCTCTTCGGTCTCCCTGAAGACCTCGGAGAACTGCGGAGTCCTGTGATGGATGATGGGCGCGGCCATCGCGAGCAGAGCCTGATCAGGCACCGGGGTTGGACCCGGGGCCAGGAGATACCTCTTCTTCATGATAAAACCCCTCCTTAAGTTAAATACTCCAGTATTTTT
>JACREU010000054.1 GCA_016212705.1 Deltaproteobacteria bacterium | reverse complement strand
TGAGGAACTCTATACAGTCGTCGAACACTTGCAGGGAATCTCCCTTGATAAAACCGACCTCGACACCAAGGGTGTCGCCTTTGAGCACTTTATGGAGGACTTTTTCAAGGGCAAGAGCGGCCAATTTTTCACTCCGCGCAATATCGTCAGTTTCGCCGTCAAAATGATGAACATAAAGAATGACGATCTTGTACTCGACCCCGCGTGCGGCTCCGGTGGTTTTCTTTTGCATACGCTCGATGAAGTCCGACATCAGGCGGCGGAATATTACCCCGACGAGGAAAAAGAGCAGTGGCGATACTGGCACGACTTCGCGCAAAACAATCTTTATGGAATTGAAATCAACGACTCCATCGCGCGCGTCGCCAAAATGAACATGATTATCCACGACGACGGCCACACGAATGTCATCGGCCACGACGCGCTCAACGATATTGAAAAAATGTCGGCGAAAAATCCGGGTTTTGCGCGAAATCGCTTTGACTTCATCGTTACCAATCCGCCGTTCGGCGCAACTGTAAAACGAAGCGAGCACCCCTATCTTGATAAGTTTGTGCTTGCTCAAAACGGCAAAAAAATCCGCAACAATCAAAAGACAGAAATTTTGTTTATTGAGCGATGTATTGATTTTTTAAAACTGGAAACAGGTAAAATGGCGATTGTTTTGCCAGATGGAATTTTAACCAATTCCGGCATGCAATACGTCCGCGATTTTCTCATGGAGCGATGTCAGATTTTAGCAGTAGTAAGTTTGCCGGTTTTTGCCTTTGTGCATTTTGGCGCGACAGTAAAATCATCACTCGTTTTCGTGAGACGAAAAGGCATGAAAGAAAAGCTCGGACGCTATAAAATCTTCATGGCAATAGCTGATCACATAGGTTACGACGCTACAAACCGCAAAGACCCAGAAAACAATCTCGATGAGATTCTAAAAAAGTATCTTGATTTCAAACATGACTAATTCACCATTCCATCCTCGTACTTTTACTGTGTGGAGCGACGAACTCGATGGCATTTTGAGTCCGCTTTTCTTTATTTCAAAACCAGTTAATAAAAAGGGTTTTGTGGAACTGAAAGAGGTTGCGTTAGTTAACCCGACCCGCAAAAAACCAGTTTTTGGCAATGACGCAATTGTGCCGTATGTGGGATTACCGGAAACGAACGATCAACAGATTAGAGAAATTTGGATGCGGCCGTATAAGCAAGTGCGAGGGCGTAACATTATCCGCAAAGGAGATATTCTTTTCGCCCGTATTGAGCCGAGCGTATTCAATAAGAAATACATCCTTGTTGATGATCTAAAGGAGTATGATTTTGCTTTCACATCAACAGAATTTTATATTGTCGAGCCAAAAGAGAATATAAACCCCCTCTTTCTTTTCTATATGTTTTTTGTCCAACCAGTTTATGACCAGGTTATTGGTAAAACTACTGGCTCGACAGGACGGCGACGACTTGATAAAGGTGCGTTTGAAAAGATATTGATACCACTACCGACGAGAAAGGTACAAGATCAAGTTGTTTCGTATTTACAAAATGCATATGCGGAAAAAAGGAAAAAAGAGGAGGAAATCCAAAAGATTCTTGCCTCCATTGATGGCTATGTGCTCGGTGAGCTTGGCATAGACATCGCGGGCAAGCACGAGAGAGAGAGTAAGTGAGCGCGCGCCGGAAACCTATGTTATTTGGAGCGATGAAATTGAGCGACGTATTGACCCAAATTTTTATCGCCCGTATTTCAAGGAATTATTGCGCGCTATCCAATCTAAAAATAATGTTGCGCTTGGCGAGCTTGTAGGGTTCTCAAAGGAGTCATGGGACCAAAAAAGTACTTTTGATGATGTTTTTCCATACATTGAGATAAACGCAATCGATTTGAAAACCGGAGACATTGCAGAAGTTGAGCTATTACCAATAGCTAACGCGCCGAGTCGCGCAAAAATGATAGTTAGGCACAACGACATCATTGTTTCTACCACTCGTCCGAATCGCGGAGCAATCGCTAAAATTGAAAAAGGACAAGACGGGAGTATTGCTTCAACCGGATTTGCTGTTTTGCGGGGCATGAAAACTGACAAAGTCTCAAAAGATTTTCTGTTTGTGATGTTGCGTTCCATGCTGTCGCTCAAACAAATGGAACAACGAACAACCGGCGGAAACTATCCGGCAATTACTCCCGAGGACTTAAAGCAAATCCGGATTGTTGTGCCGGACATGGCGAAGCAGGAAAAAATCACAAGCGGTGTGCAGTCGTCTTACTCAAAAATGCGAACCCTGCGCGCGCAAGCGGCCGAAGTTTTGGTAGGCGCACAAAAACAAGTCGAGGAGATGATTTTGGCGTAAGTATTGAGAAGTTTCCTGTTTTTTGTTAACATACAGCTGTGTTTTCGCTTACGAGAAAAAGAAGATAAAGGTTGTCCAGCGCACTACAGCACCATCTTTTTGTGGAAGTCCTTTCCACTGCCTGGCCCCCCATCTCAAAGGGGTCTTTTTGAATGTGGCTCAAGTCTCCCATATGAAAGAACTCAAAGTCAGGCTCCTTGTAATCATCCCGGCGTTCAACGAAGAGGCCTCCATCGGCGGGGTCGTCGCCTCGGTGAGAAAGTACGCGCCCGAGGCCGATATAGTCGTAGTTAACGACGGCTCAGCGGACGCTACCGCCGATGTCGCCGGGAGGGCCGGGGCGACAGTACTCAGCCACCTCTACAACATGGGCATAGGCGCGACGATGCAGACCGGATACAAGTACGCGAGCAGGGCGGGCTACGACGTCGCCGTACAGGTCGACGGCGACGGCCAGCACCCGGCGGAATCCATACGCTTCCTCGTGGAGACGCTCATTAAAGGCAGGGCGGACCTTGTCGTGGGGTCGAGGTTCCTGGGCGAGGGGGATTATAAGCCGTCGCTCGCCCGCTCCACGGGCATGGCGATATTCTCAAAGGTAGTCTCCGCGGTCATAAAGGTGAAGGTCACTGACACCACCTCGGGTTTCAGGGCGGCAGGGAAAAGGTGCATCGATTTTTTCAGCGCCCGTTACCCCGACGACTACCCTGAGGTGGAGGCGCTCGTGTTGCTTCACAAAAAGGGTTTTAGTATAATGGAGGTCCCGGTGACCATGTCGGAGAGGGCCTCGGGGCGGTCTTCGATAACCCCGGTCAAGTCCGTCTATTACATGGTGAAGGTCCTCCTCGCCATATTCGTAGACCTCCTTAAAAGGGTTTAAGAGGGGATTACCGGATGTACTACCTCCAGATATTTTCGATAATCGGCTCGCTCGTCCTCTTCGCGATAGTCATAGACTTCATCAGGAGGGGCCTTTTAAAGGAAAAGTACTCAGTCCTCTGGCTCGCCTCGGCGGTCGTCATAATGGCGCTCTCCGTCAAAAAAGAGCTGCTTGATTCGATCGCCGCCTGGCTCGGCATCGCTTATCCCCCGTCGCTACTCTTCCTCGTCGCGTTCATATTCGTCCTCCTCATAACGCTCCACTTCTCCGTCGTCATATCGCTCCTCCATGAAAAGAACAAGGCGATAGCGCAGGAGCTCGCGCTCATGAAGAACGCCCTCAAGGAGGCGGGTATCGAGGTCCAGGGAAAGGGCGGGGGGCAAGAGAGGAAGTGATCGCGAGGTTCTTTACGCTCCGGAGGTTCCATCTCATTGCCGCGCTCATCATCGCGGTGTCCATCCTCGTTGTCTATTCGAACTCCTTCGACGCCGCCTTTCAGTACGACGACAACCCCCAGATAGTCGATAACGACGCCCTCAAAGACCTCAAGAACATCCCTGCTCTTTTGAAGGGCCCGAGGGGCATAACGCTCTCGACCTTCGCGATAAACTATGCCATCGGCGGGACGGACGTCCTCGGCTACCACATAGTCAACACCGCCATCCATATACTGGCTTCCATCGCCGTATACTTCTTCGTCTTTCAGACGATACTCCTCGTCAAGGGGTGCGAGACGGCGGCCAGAAGGGTAGGTTTTTTTTCGGCGATGCTGTTCGCGCTCCACCCGGTCCAGACCCAGGCAGTGACGTACATTGTCCAGCGGATGGAGGCGCTCTCCGCCCTCTTCTACGTGCTTGCGCTCATTTTTTTCATAAAGGGGGCGAAGGCCGCCACCTCCGGCAAAAGATGGGTAAATTACGCGCTTGTCGCCCTCTCGTTCATTTTGGGTTTCTACTCCAAGGAGTCCGCCTTCACGCTCCCGGCAATCATACTCCTCTATGACTTCTGTGTCCTCGCAAAGGGGAGGTTGTCGGGGATGTTGGGGAGGTGGCCGGTCTACGCCGTGCTCGCCGCGCTATTCATTTTCTTTGCCGTGAACACGATAATGCCGCTCGGAGGGTTCGGAGACTTAAGCGCGGAGTCGGCCGTCAACGAGGTGAGCGAAGAGGCAAAAGGGGCCGCGCCGGTAGTTACCCCTAAGGAGGCCTCAGCCGGGTTCAAGGTGACCTACATAACGCCCAGGGAGTATCTCTTCACCCAGTTCAACGTGCACCTTTACTATATCGCGCTCCTTGCGGTCCCCATGTACCAGAACCTCGACTATGACATACCGAGGGCAGAGGGGCTCTTTACCGCCCCGCAGGTGAACCCCGGTACAAAGCTCCTCATCCCCATGCCCCCGCCGTTTGCGTCGCTTCTGATACTCGCGGCCATAGTAGGCATAGCCCTGTACCTCATCAAGAGGACGCAGTCGAACCCTTCTTCACTCTGGCGGGTCATCGGTTTTTTCGCACTCTGGCACTTTATAATACTCTCGCCGACGTCGAGCTTCATACCGATAATAGACGTCATCTACGAGCACAGGCTCTATCTGCCGTCGTTAGGGTTCTTCGTCTCCTTCGTGCTCCTCGTGGACCGGCTCCTCAACAAGAGGCCGGGGTCCTTCGACGCGCCGTAAAATAACGGTTGTCTTTCTCCCGCCTTGCCTCCACCCGGCAGTCCCCGTTGCCTCTCCTTTAATAAAGGCTTAATCTCCGCGCAAGTAAAATGGCTCAAGTGCAATACATCCTTGTCAGAAGGAGAGCCATGAGAAAGCACGGCATATACCTGGTCTGCACCCTAATAGCCGCGTTCCTGGCCTACACCGTTTTAAACAATTACGCCTCGATAAACCCGCTCCAGTGGGCGCTCCTCGTAGTGATACTCGTCATCTCGCACGGGCTTTACTCGCTCCTCGGAAGAGGGGTCTTCAAGACCGACTCACAAAAATACCTCGCCATAACTCTCGTCTACGGGGCTGCGGCCGCTTCCGTATTCTACCCGACCGCAAACAGCATATTCAGGGGCGACGACTGGCTTATCCTCATGCTCTTCAACTCCATAGACGGGTTTTCGCTAAAGACGCTCAAAGACATCTCGTTCTTCGAGATGTTCGGCCACATAAGGTTCCAGCCGCTCGCGCACCTCCTCATGTTCGTCAGATACCTCGCGTTCGGCAACAACATACTCCTCTACCATCTCCTCAACATCGCGCTCCATGTCTCGGCCGCCTTTCTCGTATTTCTGGTCCTGAAGGCGTTCCTCAAGGACACGCAGTTCCCCTTCATCTTCGGGCTCCTCTTTATAACTCTCCCGAGCCAGTTCGACACCATTGCCTGGACCTACCACATATACATAATACTCGGCACCATGCTCGCGTTGTCCACCATATTCCTCGTATACAGGTACGTCGAGACCGAGCGGACGCACTACATGCTCCTTGCGGTCCTCTTCGCCCTCATATCCGTCCTCTTATATGAGCCCGCGTTCCTCGCCCCGGCCTCTGTCCTCTTCATCGCTATTGGGCTCTGTGCAGGAAGGGAAAAGGCGCTCCCAAGGAGGAACCTCGCGATAATCGCCGTCCTCGTGCTCGTTACATACGCATTTTACCTGGGGATTACCGCGTGGGGGTTTTCGGTCACGAGTCCGAGGCACAAGATGAGCCTCGGCATAATGGCGACCACGCAGATGGCGCTGAATGCCCTGAAGGTCATGGCGGTGAACGTCTGGGAGTCTTTTTTCGTTAAAAACATCGGGGTCTCCCCATACGTCCAGATAAAGGATATCGTCTACGTCAAGCTCCCGGAGGTCTTCTACGCCGACGCGGCGGCTATCGTCAAGCTCTCCCTCGCGCTCTTTCTCACGTCTCTCTCGAGGATAGCCAGAACGCACAGGTATGTGTTCTTCACGCTCCTCGCGGTCGCGATATCGTACATCTTCATAATATCGATCGGCAGGCTCGTGACGAACGAGTTAGCCTACGTGCCAACGCAATCGAGGTACCAGTACTTCCCGAACGCCATGCTCGTCATAGCCGCGGCGATGCTCCTTTGGCCCAAGTACCAGGCGGGCAGGTGGAGGGCGGTCATAACGACGATCCTCTTCGCCTTCTTCTTCTGGAACTCTCAGAATTCTTTATACGCCAATAACCAGGTCGCTGGCGCGATGGAGCCGCTCGACGGGCATTACCAGAAGGTGAAGGGGTTCCTCTCGACGAACCCCGGGGCGAGGCTCTTTATCGACTTCACCCCTGACACCAAAGGCAGTTTCGAGATGGGCTCGGACATGGCGCTCGACTACCTCTTCAAGGGGAGGATTACGAAGTTCCTCGGCGCCGCGACCCATGTCTACGACGGCGCAATCTTCACGGAGAACGCCGCGTACTTCGGGGCCGCGGACAAGTACCTGAACGACTTTACCGTAAAATGGTTTCTGGTGAGGGACAAGGGCCGTGATATAAAGTCCGACATCAGCATTATCGGGTCCGAGACCGTTTATCCCCGCATATCGATCGCCCCGGGCAACGCCGTAAAACTTGAGATCAAGGACGCCTCAACCGGCGCCGTAGGCGTATTCCTCCTCCATTATCCGGCCCCGCCTGAGAACATCACCAGAACCTGGATAGGCGCGGAGATGTCCGTAGAGAAGAAAGACGACGAGGTGACGCTCTCGTTTAACGGCATGCCTTATGACAAAGTCACCCTTCCATCGACCTACATCGGCTGGTCGATGGACGGGATCGACCTCCTCGGAGGCTATTACCGGGGCGCCGCCGAGTCGATCTACGTGAATAACCTCCATTTTCACGCCGATACCGCCGAGAGCGATCTTGACCTCTAATGCGGTAAGCCGGCCTGCCCCCGGCATCCAGTGGGATAATCACAGCCCGCCCGCTACTGTTACAATTGTTATAAAATTGCTATTGACTTACCATGCCTAACTATATTAGACTGGCACCAAAATAGTCGTGAGGGCTATAAGGCCATGAAGGCACAAGCTACCCCAGCATCCAAGGAAAACAACAAGGTCCTGATAGCGGAAGACAACCCAAAGACACGGCTTTTCTTGAAAAATCAGCTGGAGCTCCTGGGTTATGAGGTCATCTGCGCCGTCTCCAACGGTCAGGCCGCGGTAGATAAGGTCGCGGAGTTGAACCCCAACCTCGTCATCATGGACGTCAAGATGCCGGAGATGGACGGCATCGACGCGGCAAGGGCGATAACCGCAAGGGGGCCCGTGCCGATCATCCTCATTACAGGCCTCTCATCCGACGAGATCGCGATAAAGGCCATAGAGGCCGGCGTCTTCGCGTATCTTGTCAAACCCGTCACCAAAAAACAGCTTGAGCCGGCAATAAAGCTCGCGATGGCGAGGTACGGCGAGTTCAAGTCCCTGAAGGTTGAGGTCGACGACCTAAAGGACGCCATAGAGACGAGAAAACTCGTCGAGCGCGCAAAGGGCATCCTCATGAAGAGGTGCAATATCTCCGAGGAGGAGGCGTTCAAGCTCCTGCAGTCCCACTCCCAGAAAGAGAACAAGAAGATGCGCGAGATCGCGGACAACATAATAACCGCCTCCAAGCTCATCTGACACCCCGGGTTCAACCGAAGCGCTTTTTCAGTAAAGCCCGATGTCTGCGTAATAATCGCTCACCATTTCCGTACCTAATTTTATCCTTTTTAGATACGCGCCTTCCTTTCGATGGACCATCTTTCAGCTTTCCTGTGGGCTATATTCCACAATCCCTGGTATTTGTTATTGACGGCTGGGATTTTGTATTATATAATTGATTCAAGAGATTGATTATCCCACCAACCGCCACCCTCTTAATTGATATGCTAAAGTTCAAGTTTAACGAAAAAAAGGCCACAGAGGTCGCAACCATTCTGCTTGAAAAGAATGGCGGCAAAATGAATTACATGAAGCTTATAAAGCTCATGTACCTCATTGATAGAGAGGCTTTGGCTGAATGGGAAAGGCCCTTAACAGGTGACTCCTACTTCTCATTGCCGCATGGCCCCATTTTGAGCAATGTTTTAGATTACATCAATTCTGGAGTGGAGCCGGGTAACCCGACTTATTGGCACAAATATATTTCCAAAAAAAATTATGAAATTGCTCTGAAAAGCAAGCCAGTAATAGCCGAATTAAGCAAGAGAGAAATCAAATTAATCAGCAAAATTTACTCAAAATACAAAACATATGATCAGTATGCTTTACGGGATTACTGCCATAAACATTTGTTGGAATGGGAGGACCCCAAAGGAAGTGCTCTGCCGATTTCTGTTAAGGATATTCTGATAGCAGTAAAAAAAACAGAAAAAGAAATTGCAGAAATCGAAGAAGAAATCACAAATTTACAGTTTGTATCTCAAGTACTCTCCTGCTAAGCAATGATTCCTGTCGGGGCAACCTTCCTTACTCCAACTCCCTCTTGTGATACTGAACACTTATATATAATCATTGCTATAGAAGATAAAAAAGCTCTTTTTGTGAATATAACAACTAAAAAGGAAAAATCAGATTGTAGCTGTGTACTTAACAAAGGAGACCACTCATTTATAAAGTGGCCTTCCGTCATAAATTATGCTGAAGCAAAAGAATGCGATATTTCTAAAATAGAGAGGGCTCTTCAGAGTAAAATTTTTAAGGCTCACAAGCCGGTTTCCCCGGAACTTTTAGAAAGGATAATAAACGGAGCTAAGATTTCCCAATCTCTTCCATCCAATCTTTTGAAATATTTTGAGTAATTATCACAGCTTCCCTATAGCCCTGCCTTAAATATCTTTAACCAAAAAACTTCCTAAATTCCAAACTGACCCACTACCCTTTTTTCGTTCTCCTTGACTAATCAGCGCGGTACTGTTATTTTAAATTAGTCCGGGAGCGCATTATAAACCCCCGGGACCTTATACGCGAGGGGAGTCCGAACGGACTGAGAGTCTTCCCTGGGGAAGAGACCCTAACGACCTGATCTGGGTAATGCCAGCGTAGGGAAGCGGCGGAAGTCTTTTTTCAAATGCGAGGCATTCGCGCCAGAGCCGCCCCTGTGGGCGGCTCTTTTATTTTTATGGATATGAACGATATAATAGTAGATACCCGTCAGATAGAGGAGCTCCTCGAAGGGGGCGCAAGGGCCTCAGAGGGGGATATAGCCCTGATACTCGAGAGGGGCTCCCTCGGAAAAGGGACCTCCCTTGAGGATGCCGCCGCCCTTTTATCCATCAAGGACGAAGAGGCCCTTTCCGCGCTCCTTAAGAAGGCCGGAGAGGTCAAGGACAGGGTCTTCGGCAAAAGGGTCGTCCTCTTCGCGCCGCTCTATCTCTCCAACTTCTGCACGAACGGGTGCGTATACTGCGGCTTTCGTAGCGCCAACCGCTCTGTCGAGAGAAAGGCCCTTACGCCGGAAGAGGCCGTCATCGACGCAAAGGCGCTTGAGGCGATGGGTTTTAAAAGGGTGCTCCTCGTAACAGGCGAGGACCCGAGGTACGGCGTCGATTACATAGCCTCCTGCGTAGAGGCCATATACGCGAATACCGGCATGAGGATAGTCCATGTGAACGCGCCTCCGATGGATACCGCGTCCTTGAGGCGCCTTAAGGAGGCCGGGGCCGGGGTCTACCAGTCCTTTCAGGAGACATACCACAGGCCGACGTACGAAAAGGTACACCCGCACGGCAACAAGAAGGACTACGACTTTAGAATTAAGGTCATGGACAGGGCGATAGAGGCCGGGTTCGAGGACGTGGGCATAGGCCCGCTCCTCGGGCTCTACGACCACAGGTTCGATTGCCTCGCAACGATCGCGCATTCCAAGCACCTCTTTGAAAGGTTCGGCGCGCACGCACACACGGTCTCGATCCCGAGGCTCCGCCCGGCTGAATCGGGCTTAAAGGAAGTGCCTCACCCGGTTTCAGACCTTGAGCTTAAAAAGATTGTCGCGGTCTTCCGGCTCGCCATACCGAGCGCGGGTGTCGTGGTATCCACAAGGGAGGGGGCGGCCTTAAGGAGCGAGCTCCTTCATGTCGGCGCGACACAGTTGTCGGCAGGCTCTCGGACGAACCCCGGAGGCTACGCCCAGGGCAAGTCCCTTGAGCAGTTTTCGACTAACGACCAGAGGTCCTTGCCTGAGGTGATGTCGTCGGTCGTCGCCGAGGGCTTTATCCCGAGCCTGTGCACCACCTGTTACAGGGTGGGGAGGACCGGCGCGGAGTTCACGAGAAAGACCGTCGCCGGAGAGATGGAAAAGTTCTGCCAGGCGAACGCGCTCCTTACCCTCAAGGAATACATAGAGGACTACGCGGAGAACGGCCTTCGTGAGGAGCTTGGACACACAATAGAAGACGGCCTCGGGGAGATAAAAGACCCCTCGATAAAAAAGGCGCTCGAAGAGAGATTGAAGGAAATCGAGGAAGGCAAGAGGGATATCTATTTCTAGGCTGCCTCCAAAAATTAGGAATTTTTTCTGAGGTCAAGGAAGGGCGGAAATAAAAAGCGCAGCATATATAGGAATATGTGAGCATTTTTATTTACGACCTGACACAGAGATCAGGGAAAATAACAATTTTTAGAGGGAGCCTCTGATGAGAGTAAGGGTGAACGGAGAAGATAAGGAAGCTCAAAATGGCTCGACGCTAAAGGCCCTGCTGGAGGCCCTTGACATCAGGCCCGAGTCCATAGCCGTCGAGGTCAACCGCGAGATAGTCCCCAAAAGGACCTGGGAGAACGCGGTCCTGAAAGATGGCGATGTAATAGAAATAGTGAGGATGACCGGCGGGGGGTAGGCCTAACGACACCGCTCCCCGAGAGGGGCTCCTTTCAACCCCCTCACCTGAGTCATAAGTAGCTTGAATATTTACGCTTACAAGGAGCTGTCATGGAAGATGTTTTGAGAATAGGAAATAGGACCTTTTGCTCCCGTCTTATGGTGGGGACCGGTAAATATCCGTCGAACGGGATAATGAAGGCGGCGCTCGAGGCCTCCGGGGCCGAGGTCGTGACGGTCGCGGTTCGCAGGGTCAACCTCGACAGGAACAAGGAATCCCTCCTCGACCACATAGACCTCAAAAAATATACGCTCCTCCCGAATACCGCCGGTTGCTACACGGCCGAGGACGCCATAAGGACCGCGCGCCTTGCGCGCGAGGCGCTCGATACCGATTTTCTGAAGCTTGAGGTATTGGGCGACGAGAAGACTTTGTTCCCGGATAACGAGGCCTTGCTCGAAGCCGCGAAGGTCCTCGTGAAGGAAGGCTTCACAATCCTCCCGTATACGAACGACGACCCGATAATGGCGAGGAAGCTCGAAGACATCGGGTGCGCGGCCGTGATGCCGCTCGCCGCGCCCATTGGCTCGGGGCTCGGCATAAGGAACCCGTACAACTTAAGGATAATACTTGAGACTATAAAGGTCCCGGTCATAGTGGACGCCGGTGTCGGCACGGCCTCAGACGCGGCGATAGCCATGGAGCTTGGTTGCCACGGCCTCCTCATGAACACGGGCATAGCCGGCGCAAAGGACCCTGTCTCCATGGCAAAGGCGATGCGGCTTGCGACAGAGGCCGGGAGATTAGCGTATTTATCCGGCAGGATACCGAAGAAACTCTTTGCCACCGCATCAAGCCCGACGACGGGTTTGATAGAATAGGGAGAGATAATTGCACCCCATCCTTTTCAGGTTCGGCCCAGTCGAGATACGCTTCTACGGCCTCATGTACGTGGTCGCGATACTCGCCGCGAACTGGCTTATAAGGAAAGAGGTGAGGAGAAAGTCGATAGCCCTCACAGACGACGATGTGATGAACTTCATCATCTGGACGGTAGTAGGGGGGGTCCTCGGCGCGCGCTTCTATTATGTAATATTCAACCTCGACTACTACCTCTCGAACCCTGTGGAGATACCCGCGGTCTGGCACGGCGGGCTCGCCATACACGGCGGGATGATCGGCGGCATCTTCGCGGCGTGGATGTACCTTAAGAGAAAAGGGGCCGCCTTCTGGCGCATGGCCGACTCTGTAGCCCCGGCGCTCATACTCGGCCAGGCCTTCGGCAGGTTCGGTAACTTCATGAACGGCGACGCCCACGGCAGGCCCACTGACATGCCCTGGGGCATAGTATTCCCGCCGGAATCCATCGCGGGCACGGAGTTCCCGGGCATCCCCCTCCACCCGACGATGCTCTATGAGCTCTTTATAAATTTCGGCATATTCCTCCTCCTCTGGCTGTACTTGAAGAAAAGGGAGCATAAGGACGGCTTCATCTTCGCCTCATACATCGCGCTCTATTCAATTGGGAGGTTCGTTGTGGAGCACTTCCGAGCCGACTCCCTCATGGCGGGCTCCATAAGGGCCGCGCAGATGGTGAGCCTCGCTATCGCGGTCGTTGCACTCATCATCATCTTCGCCAAACGGCTCTGGCAAGGCGAGCAACGGAGGGCGAATGCCAGGCGGAGATGAGAGGCTCTACCTCATCACCGACGGGTCGGCCAAAAGGGACTTATCCGGCTTTCTTGAGAAGATAGACGCGGCGCTCGCCGGCGGGGCAAGGCTTATACAGCTCCGTGAAAAAGGACTCTCGGCAAGAGACCTGCTCGAGCTCGCAAGGATTATTAAGGCAAAGACCGAAACATTCGGCGCGCGCCTTCTTATAAACGACCGCGCCGACATAGCGTTGGTCGCAGGCGCTGACGGCGTACATATAACGGGCAACGGATACGCGCCTTTTGAGGCCCGGAAAATACTCGGGGGCAAGGCCCTCATAGGGGTTTCCACGCACTCTGTCATTGATGGACGAAGGGCCGAAGAAGAAGGCGCGGACTTCGTCACGTTCGGCCCCGTGTATTTCACCCGGTCAAAGGCCGGGTACGGAGAGCCGCTCGGCATAGAAAAGCTCCGCGAGGCAACAACCGCCGTAAAGATCCCTGTCTTCGCGCTCGGTGGCATAACAACGGAAAGGGCGGCAGAGGCCGTATCGAACGGGGCCTCAGGTGTGGCCGTCATCTCGGCGGTCTTCGGAAGCGGTGATATAAAAAAAAGCGTAGAGGGCCTTCTTTCAGCCCTCGACCACCAAACATTCAGACGAGGGGGCAAAGATGACCCAGCTTGAACAGGCCCGGAAGGGCGTTATAACAGAGGAGATGAAGAGGGCCGCCCTCTCCGAAGGAGTGGAACCCGAGTACATACGGGCCTCGATCGAGGAGGGGACGGTAATAATCACGAAAAACAGGCTCCACCGGACAATCGAGGGGCTCGCAGTCGGAAAAGGCCTCCGGACAAAGGTCAACGCGAACATCGGCTCGTCACAGGACCGCGTGGATATAGAAGAAGAGCTCAAGAAACTGCGCGCCGCAGTCGAGGCCGGGGCAGACGCCGTCATGGACCTGTCGACCGGAGGCGACGTAAACGCCATAAGGAAGGCGGTGCTTGACGAGTCCCCGGTCCCCATCGGGACCGTCCCCATATACCAGGTCGCGCTCGAAGCCAGGAAGAAAAATAAGTCTTTCGTCGAGCTCGAAGGCAAGGAGATATTCGACGTCATCGAACAGCAGGCCGAGGAGGGCGTCGACTTCGTCACCGTCCACTGCGGCGTGACCATGAATTCCGTCGAGCGGATAAAGAGGGAAGGGCGCATCATGGGGATAGTGAGCAGGGGAGGGGCCCTGACAGCCGAGTGGATGAAGTTCCGCCGGAAAGAAAATCCTCTTTTCGAGGACTACCCGAGGCTCATAAAAATAGCGAAAAAGTACGACATGGTCTTGAGCCTCGGCGACGGGCTGCGCCCCGGGTGTCTGGCCGACGCCACAGACAGGGGGCAGATAGAGGAGCTTGTCACGCTCGGAGAGCTCGCCAAAATGGCCTTTGACGAGGGCGTGCAGGTGATGATAGAGGGGCCGGGCCACATGCCGATCGACCAGATAGAGGCGAATATCCTTCTCCAGAAAAGGCTCTGCAACGGCGCCCCGTTCTACGTCCTCGGGCCGCTTGTGACCGACATAGCCCCGGGCTACGACCACATCACCTCGGCCATAGGCGGGGCCATAGCGGCCTCCGCCGGCGCGGACTTCTTATGTTACGTCACGCCGAGCGAGCACTTAAGATTACCGACGATCGAGGACGTCCACGAGGGCGTCATAGCCTCGCGCATCGCCGCCCACGCGGGCGACATCTCCAAGCGAGCGAAGGGCGCGCTCGCCCAAGACATAAAGCTCGCAAGGGCGAGAAAGGCGCTTAACTGGGACGAGCAGATAAGGCTCTCCATAGACCCGAAAAAGGCGAGGGCTATCCGGGACACGTCCCCGCCAGAGGACTCGGATGTCTGCACCATGTGCGGGTCGCTTTGCGCGATCAAGATAACCTGCGAGTAGGTCGCTGGGCGCTCGGCCGTTTTTTTATTGGGCATGGAACGGGCTAAACTAAAAAAGGCGAGACATTTTTGTCCCGCCTTTGCTGGCGTGTCCGCCCGAGCGCTTCAGGTTTATTGCTTTTTGCGCCCTGCCGGGCTTTTTTCGGCATGGGGCTCCTCGCTACGCCCTCCCCCACCCCCGCTCGGCGCGGGGCCAATTTCAAATCGGGTCACTTAAGTCTACCTGAAGCGCAGTTGTCCGATACGGATTTGCCAGTTCGGCGAGGTACTTGGCGTACGGCCAATTTCAAATCGGGTCGCTTAAGTCTACCTGAAGCACAGTAGTCCGATACGGATTTGCCAGTCCGGCGAGGACCGCTTGCCCCTTAGGGCGCTGTCGCGCCTTTTTACTTCCCCGGCTCGCTCACAAGACTTCCTCCCTTAAGGTCGCTCACCCCATGCCTGTGTTATTTTAAAAGACAAAGGCCAGTAAGGCTCGCGTGCCGCCCCTCATTTGATACAGAGCGTCAGAACACAGCACGCATAAGCGCGACGAAGGCGAGGAGGGAGGCGTGCTCTTTTGTACGCCGGAGTTGGCCGAGGAGTAACGCAGGTATGCTTTAGTTTGCGCCCTGTGAGGAACGCTCATCTCGCCCCCACCTGGATTCGTTTTCCTAAAACGTTTATGTCTCCGCCACCCTTACGCAGTTCTTCCCGCTCCACTTTGCCTTATAGAGCGCGTCGTCGGCGTAGTTGACGAGGTCCCCGGAGTTCATCGCGCCCTTCTGCGGGTACGAGGCTACTCCGACGGAGACGGTTATCTTGTTGGATACCAGCCCGGCGTAGGCGTGGGACTCGACAATTTCCCGGAGCCTCTCGGCCTCTTCGACTGCGCCCTTAAGGAGCGTGTGCGGGAGTATCACCGCGAACTCCTCGCCTCCGTAGCGCGCGACGATGTCGGTCTTCCTGACGCCGCGCTTCACCATCGCGGCTATCTCCCGGAGGACTACGTCTCCGACCCTGTGTCCGTATGTGTCGTTTACCTGCTTGAAGTTGTCGATGTCGAGCATGATGAGGGATAGCGGCGTTTCGTACCGGACGGCCCTCTCAAACTCCTCTTCGAGCCGCGAGTAGAAGAAGTTGTGGTTGTAGAGCGAGGTGAGCTGGTCCTTTAAGGCGATCTCTTTCAGGTATTCCTTTTCCTTCGTCACCTTCTCGAAGAGCCTCGCGTTCCGGAGCGCATGGAAGGACGAGTTAGCGACTATCCGGCAGAAGTCTATCTCCTTCCTGGAAAAACCGTTCTCCTTCTTGCGGGTCCGGAGGAACAGGGTCCCGAGGACCTCGTCGTTGAATACGATCGGGACGATGAGTATGGACATGTCCTTAAGGTCGGCTATCCTGCTCTTGACCCCGGCCATGAGCGGGTGGTTTATGACGTCGTCGAGCGCGAGCGGGGCCTTGGTGCTTATCACCTCTTTTATCTCGGGGTACTTGGAGAGGTCGAGTTTTAATTCCCGCACGGCCGGGTCCTCATGCGTGGCGAGCACGTACCCTTCGTCGTCCTTGACTATGAGGACTATCGAGCACCGGACCGCCTCCGTAACCCCCGCGACCTTGTTGACTATGATGTTAAGCACCTCGGAGGGGTCGAGGGTCGCCGACATCGCGCCCGTGATGGCGAGGATGGTCTCGAGGTTCCTCTTGTCCTCCGCTATTTCCCTGTAGAACTCGTTTATACGGAGCTGGGCCCGTATCCTCGCGACGAGCTCGGGTTCGCTTATGGGCTTAACGATGAAGTCGTCGGCGCCGCTTGAGAGCGAGCTGACGATGGATTTTTCGTCGCTCTTCATCGAGACGACTATGACCGACGGCCTCGACGGGAGGTCCATGGACCGGAGCTCCTTCAACACCCCGATGCCGTCGAGGCCTGGCATGACGAGGTCGAGGAGGATGACCGAAGGCTGCCAAACTGCGATTGTTTTGAGCCCCTCAGTGCCGTCTGAGGCGTACCTCGTCTCGTATCCGTTCGAGTGGAGGATGTCTTCGAGTATGGCCTTGTTGGTAAGGTCGTCGTCTATGATGAGGACCTTGTTCGCCTGGTCCGTCCTCTGTTTTAAGTCTGTTCCCATTTTCGTTCCCGCCGGCGCATGTGTCGAGCTCAAAAACCTTGACAAATCCCCGGCCTTGTCTTATTTTAGACTATTACCCGCTTCAGGCCGGCGTAGCTCAGGGGTAGAGCAACTGATTCGTAATCAGTAGGTCGGGGGTTCGATTCCCCCCGCCGGCTCCATCGATTCAAGGGGACAAGTGGGGCGCGGGGGCGCGGGGAGACTTTCAGATAGGCCCGTCCTGAACAGCCCCTTTTCCTCTGCCCCTCCCAATTTTGTAAACCATCAACCCCCTCTTTTCAGAGGGCATACCCGACCAGATATCACTACATCGCCAAAATAGTCAAGAACCTTAAGTACAAGAACGTGAAAAAATGAACCTGAGACGTATTTCTGCAAGAGGGTCTAAATCACCGGTTTAAAATCCTCCCGGCGACCATTTAATTCTGCGGGTTATCTATGAGCCCGATGAGCGCGTCCGCAGGCGCGTAACCCGGCAGTAACCTGCCGTCAGGCATGATGAGCGCCGGGGTGCCCCTTATGCCGAGCTCGTCGGCGAGTTTTATGTTGTTGTCGATCTCTTTGGTCTCGCACTCGGCCTTGGGGAGTTTTTTCCCGGTAAAGGCGTCGTCGAGGAGCCTGGCGGACTTCGAGCAGACTATCGACTTGCTCTTCTCATAGGCGCCGGGGTGTATTGCGAGCGGGAACATCTTTATGAAAAAGGCGATGTCCTTCCTGGTAGCCGTTATCTTCTTTATCTCCTCGTGGAGCCTGGCGCAGTACGGGCAGTCCGGGTCGTCGAAGACTATGACCTTCTTCTCGGCCTTGGGGTTGCCGACGACGACCGCGCCTTCAAGCGGTATTTTTTTAAGGTCGACCTTTGAGAGCGGCTTGGATTCCCCGAGCTGTTCCAGCGGCGTGAACTTCATTCCCTCTATGAGGTGCTTCTTCGCGAAATCCATGTAGACGATGAAGGTCTTGTCCCCCTGCGTTATCTCGACCTCCCATATCCCCTTTACGGGGCTCGTCCTTATGTCCTTTACCTGGGCCTTGAACCTGTCTGTTTTAAGGAGCTTGCCCGCCTCTTCCTTTGTTATCGTGTGGCAGTCCGTGCATTTGCCGCCGCAACCCGGCCCCTGGAAGGCCGGGGCGATCGTCGCCGAAGCGATTATCATCATTGAGGCAAGTGCTAAAGGCGCCGCCAGTCTCTTCTTTATCATCTCGTCTCCTGTTTGTGTCCATCTGCCCTCAAAGGGGTCTTGAAACAGGCCTTGGGGCCCTGAGAATCACTTAAGCCCGAGCACGTCCTGCATGTCGTAGAGGCCGTTTTCTCTGGACGAGACCCATACCGCGGCCTTTACCGCGCCCTCGGCGAAGGTCGCCCTTGAAGACGCCTTGTGCGTGATCTCGAGCCTCTCCCCGGTGCACCCGAAAATGACCGTGTGGTCGCCGACGATGTCCCCGGCCCGTATCGTCTGTATCCCTATCTCCTCGGGCCGCCGCTCGCCGATGATGCCCTTTCTTTCGTAGACCGCGACCTTTTCGAGGTCCCTTTCAAGCGTCGAGGCGATGACCTCTGCAATCCTCAAGGCGGTCCCTGACGGGGCGTCTTTTTTAAGCCTGTGGTGCGCCTCTATTATCTCGATATCGTACTCGTGCCCGATGACGCGCGCGGCGTCGGCGACGAGCTTAAGGAGCAGGTTCACGCCGATCGACATGTTCGGCGCCATGACTATCCGCCCGTTTTTCGCGAGCTCCTTTATCTCTTCCCTCTGGTGGAGGGAAAAGCCGGTCGTGCCTATGACGAGGGCCTTCTTTGACGCGATTGCGTCCCCGACGGTATTCATGGCGGCCTCAGGGGCGGAAAAATCTATTATCGCGTCGGCCTTTTTAAAGGCCCTGGCCGCGTCGCTCGTGACCTTTACCCCGGTCTTGTCGATCCACGCGAGCTCCCCCGCGTCCTTGCCGAGGGCCGGCGAGTCTTCGCGCTCGAGCGCGCCGACGAGCTCTGTTGCGGGGTTCCGGATAATCGCGGCTATTATCGCGGCCCCCATCCTCCCGGCCGCGCCTGTGACGGCGATCCTTATCATATAGAGCTCCTCTGGCTCCCGATGCCGTAGGCCTTGAGGGTGCTGACGAGCCGCTCCCTTGCCCCTTCGGACATCCTGGTGAGCGGGAGCCTGAACTCTTCCTGCAGAAGGCCCATTATCGCGAGCGCGGTCTTTACCGGCATGGGGTTCGTCTCAAGGAACATCGCCCTGTGGAGGGCCTGAAGTCTGTAGTGGAGCGCCTTCGCCTCATCCACGTCGCCGGAGAGGAAGGAGTTCACCATGCGGGACATCTCCTTCGGAGCGACGTTCGAGGTGACGGATATTACCCCGTCTCCGCCGATGGCAAGGAGCGGCAAGGTCGTGAAGTCGTCGCCGGAAAGGACTATGAAGCCCTTTCTGGAGAACTCTATCACGTCGCTCACCTGCTGGAGGTTCCCGGTAGCCTCTTTAATGCCAACGATGTTGCCGATCTCGGAGAGCCTCGCGACGGTCTCGGGGAGCATGTTCACCGAGGTCCTCCCGGGCACGTTGTAGAGGATCACGGGGATGTCGACCTCTTCGGCTATCTTCCGGTAGTGCTCATATAACCCCTGCTGGGTCGGCTTGTTGTAGTATGGGGTTATGAGGAGCGCCGCGTCGGCCCCGGCCTTTTTCGCGTGCTTAGTAAGGAGTATCGTCTCCGCGGTAGAGTTGGACCCTGTCCCCGCTATTACCGGGACCCTTCCTGCCGCGGCCTCTATGGTGAGCTCTATTACCCTGTCGTGCTCGTCATATGAGAGGGTGGCGGACTCGCCGGTCGTGCCGCACGGCACGAGCCCGTTCGTCCCGTTCGCGATCTGGAACTCGATGAGTCTTCTGTGCGCGCCTTCGTCCACCTCTCCGTCCCTGAATGGGGTAACGAGCGCGGTTATGGAACCCTTGAACATCTTTTTCTCCTAATCAACCTGGACAAGTCCCTGGTTTATTAAAATCCGTTAGACCTCAGCCGTCCCCTTGAATACCTCGGTAGCGGGGCCGGTCATGTAGACGCGGTTGTCCCTCGCCCACTCTATCTTTAGTATGCCGCCTTTAAGCTCGATTGCGACCTTTCTCCCGGCGAGCCCTTTAAGCGATGCCGCCACAGCCGAGGCCGAGGCCCCTGTGCCGCAGGCGAGCGTTTCTCCGGCGGACCTCTCCCAGACGCGCATCTTGAGCCTCCGGGGGGTCACTACCTCTATGAACTCGACGTTCGTCTTCTTCGGGAAAAGGGCGTGGGCCTCGATATGGGGCCCGTACTTCGCGACCGGGAAATCGTCGACGTCGTCTACGAATATTACGCAGTGGGGGTTGCCCATCGAGACGCATGTTATGTCAAAGGGCCTGCCTTCGACCTCAAGGGGGTAGTCTATCACCCTGCCTTCGAGCGTCGTGGGAATCCGCCTGCCGTCGAGTATCGGCTCGCCCATGTCCACCCTGACGAGCGCGCCTTCCTTTGCCGGCCGTATAATGCCTGCGAGCGTCTCTATCTCGAGGACCGGCTTTTTGGAGAGCCCCCTTGACCAGATGTAGGACGCAAGGCACCTTATGCCGTTGCCGCACATCTCGACCCTGCCGCCGTCGTTGTTGTAAATGTCCATGCGGAAGTCGGCCTTCTTCGACTTTTTAAGTATAAGCGCCTGGTCGAAGCCTATGCCGAAGCGCCTGTCGGAGAGTTTTCTTACGAGCCTGGAAGCCGCCGGCATCTCCTTTGCGCGCCAATCGAGGACGATGAAGTCGTTGCCGAGCCCGTGCATCTTGGTGAAGTCTATCCGCATCGGTCTACCTGAAATTTTATTTACCGAGAGGCCCGTCTATCAGCTTGCGCCTGGAGGCCCGCCCCGGTATGTGACTTAAATCCGCTTTTTGGGTTTTATGAGGCGTTCGCCCCTGATGAGGCCTTCGAGCGTCTCCCTCTCCCTTATGAGGTGGAATTCCTTGCCGTCCACCATCACCTCAGCGGCCCTCGGACGCGTGTTGTAGTTAGACGACATGGAAAACCCGTAGGCCCCGGCGCTCATGACTGCGAGGAAGTCGCCGGACTCAACCGCCGGGATTATCCTGTCCTTTGCGAGAAAATCGCCGGACTCGCATATCGGGCCAACGACGTCGGCGGTTATCTCCCTGGAGGTCGCCTTCACGGCCTTTATGGCGTGGTACGAGCCGTAGAGGCTCGGTCTGGCCAGATCGTTCATCGCGGCGTCCACGATGACGAAGTTCTTCTCGGTCCCCTTCTTCGTGTATATGACCTTTGTGGCGAGCACCCCGGCGTTGCCGACTATCGACCTGCCGGGTTCGAATATGAGCGTTACGCCGAGGCCCTTTGTAGCGTCGATGATCGCCTCTCCGTATTTGGAGGGGTGCGGAGGGGCCTCTGAATCGTAGGTTATCCCCAGGCCGCCGCCCATGTCGATGTACTTTATATCGATCCCCTCGCCCCTTAAGGTCTTAAGGAGGTCTTTGGTCTTCCCGAGCGCGTCCATGAACGGCTCTATCTGCGTTATCTGCGAGCCTATGTGGCAGTCGATGCCCATGGGGACTACGTTTTTGAGATTATTCTTCGCGTTTATGTAGTCCTTTAACGCCCCTGCCGTCTCTATCCCGAACTTGTTCTTTTTGAGTCCCGTCGAGATGTACGGGTGGGTCTTGGGGTCGACGTTGGGGTTGACCCTTATCGCGAAAGAGGCCTTTTTCCTAAGCCGCCCGGCTATCGCGTTTATGGCAACGAGCTCCTCCGGAGACTCCACGTTGAACATGAGGATATTCTTCTTTAAAGCGAATTCTATCTCGTCGGCGCGCTTTCCTACGCCTGAGAAGACTATCTTTTTCGGGTCTGCCCCGGCCTTCAACGCCCTGAAGAGCTCGCCGCCGGAGACGATGTCGAAGCCGCTCCCCTCGTCGGCAAAGGCCTTCAATACCGATATGTTGGAGTTGGCCTTGATGGAATAGCAGATGAGGTGAGGGGCCTTGGCGAAGGCCTTGTCATACGCCTTGTAGTGCCTCTTAAGGGTCTTCAGGCTGTAGACATAGACCGGGGTCCCGACCTTCGCGATTATCTTTTCGAACGGCACGCCCTCGGCGTGGAAGTCCTTGCCCTTGTAGCCGAAAAAATGCATAGACGCGAAACCCTCCGATTGAGAATATTACCGCAAAATTCATGGCCCCGCCGTTTCCCAGGCAGGATTAAATATTTTAACACCAAAGACGATTGTATAAAACGAAAAAAGGAAGGCCCTGCCCCTATTACTTACCGGACTCGGCCGGGGCCACTTTCGCGGCCTCCGGGGGCTTCGGCGGCGCCTTCTTGCCGCAGGCCGGAAGAAAGAGTGCAAGGCATAAGATAAGAAGGAACGCCCTTCTCATTAACAGCACCCCAACGCGACCTCGGCCTTTACAGCCTTGAGCCTCTTTTTAACGGTCTCTATGGCCGTGCAGCCGTAGACCTTCCGGGTGTTGAGGGAGCGCTCTATGGAGACGGCGTCATTTATGTCGGCGTCGAAGAGCTTTGAGATGCCATGCCATTCGCTTAAATCCAGGTCTTCGAACGTGAGCCCCCTTGATATGCAGTACGCGACAGCCTGTCCGGCGGCGTGGTGCGCCTCCCTGAAAGGCAGGCCCTTTTTGGCGAGGTAGTCGGCGACGTCCGTCGCGTTCAGGAACCCGGCTGAGGTGGCCTTGAACATGGTTTCTTTTTTTATGTTCATCGTACGGAGCATCGGGGGCCAGACTTGCAGGATGGTCTTGAGCGTGTCTACGGTATCGAAGAGAGGCTCCTTGTCCTCCTGCATGTCCTTGTTATACGCGAGAGGGAGCGCCTTCATCGTCGTAAGGATGGCGACGAGGTTTCCGTAGACCCTGCCGGTCTTGCCGCGCGATAACTCGGCTACGTCCGGGTTCTTCTTCTGAGGCATGATGGATGAGCCGGTGGAGAAGGCGTCGGAGAGCTCTACGAAGCCGAACTCCTGCGACGACCATATGATAAGCTCTTCCGAGAGCCTTGAGACGTGCATCATAAGTATCGAAGCGGCAGACAGGAACTCGACGATAAAGTCCCTGTCTGAGACCGCGTCCATGCTGTTCTCGGTCACGCGCGAAAAACCGAGGAGGCGCGCGGCGAGGCTTCTGTCCAGGCCGTAGGGGCTTCCGGCGAGCGCGCCTGAGCCGAGCGGCAGTTCATCCATCCTTTCGATGCAGTCGAAGAGCCTCCCGGTGTCCCTCTTGAACATCTCGTAGTACGCAAGGAGGTGGTGCGCGAGGAGGACCGGCTGTGCCCTCTGGAGGTGCGTGTACCCGGGCATGATGCAGTCAACGGATTTTTCCGCAATTTCCACGAGAGCGCTTTTAAGCTCGTGGAGGAGCGATACTATCGCGTAGGCCTCGTCCTTCAGGTACAACCTGATGTCGAGCGCGACCTGGTCGTTCCTTGACCTCCCGGTGTGGAGCTTGCCGCCGAGCGGGCCTATCTTGTCTGTCAACCTCTTCTCCACGGCCATGTGGATGTCCTCAAGCTCGATGCCGAAAGAGAACTGGCCGGATTCTATCTCGGACTCAATCTCTTTAAGGCCTTTGATAATCTTCCGGGCCTCCTTTTCGGTGAGTATCCCGGCCTTTTTGAGGACCTCGGCGTGGGCGATAGAGCCCCTTATGTCGTGCCTGTAAAGACGCCTATCGAACGAGATGGAGGCGTTGAACTCGTCAACGAGCTTGTCGGTAACAGACGAGAACCTTCCGGACCAGGGTTTGGTTTTCATGTATGATTTTCCCGAAAACGGATTTTTTAATGCGCGAGCGCTAACCCAGCCCTTCCATTATAGCCGCGTACAATAACGGGACCATTATCTCGTGATGGCCTGTGAGCCTGTAACCGGCGCCTCCGCCCATCGTCGGCCTCCTCACTACATTAGTAAGGGGCCTGTAGTGCTGGATGAAGTCCATGTTCACGGTCGTGAACTTCTCGACCTTGTAGCCGAGGTTCCGGGTCAGCGTTATCGCCTTTAAAAAGACCTCCGGGAGTATCACCGCCGAGCCGATGTTCAGATAGACGCCTTCGGCGAGCGAG
>JACREU010000053.1 GCA_016212705.1 Deltaproteobacteria bacterium | reverse complement strand
TGCGGGGTTCGGGAAAAAGGGCTCGGAATAGCTGTAATTAAAAATATGCCTCACCCTCCCCTCAATCCCCTCCCATTAAGGGAGGGGAAGTATGCAGTTACTCCCTCTCCCCTTGTGGGAGAGGGCAGGGGTTAGGGGGAACGAAATCTGTTTCATTACGACCCAGCCCCTCCTTGTCAAGGAAGGGAGCTTTTAACTCCTCCCCTTTTTACAAGGGGAGGTCGGGTGGGGGGAAACGATGGGCGCGGCCACAAAGAGTCATTCCCGATAAAAGCCGTCGGGAACGACAGACACTGGGTTATCTGAGCTGTATTTATACGAAATTAGAAAACAGTCTCTTTTATAAAAAATGTTCTCCTATAAAGCCATATACGTAATCACCCTCCGGGAGTTCAAGAGGTTCTTCCGCCAGAAGGGGCGCCTCATAGTCTCGCTCGCGCGCCCGCTCATCTGGCTCTTCATAGTCGGCTCGGGCTTCACGAAACTCGTCGGAGGAGGCGGCGAGGTCGAATACATACAGTTCATCCTCCCCGGCATAGTCGGCATGACGATACTCTTCAGCTCCATCTTCTCGACTATTTCGGTAGTCTGGGACAGGGAGTTCGGTTTCTTAAGAGAGATGCTCGTCTCTCCGGTCTCAAGGGTGACTATCGTATTCGGGAAGCTCTTGAGCGGCACGGCGTTGTCGGCCTTTCAGGGGATGGCGCTCCTCCTTATCGCGCCGTTTTTGGGGCTCCACATGGGGATCGACGGGTTTATCTATATGGTCGTCCTCATGTCGCTCGTCTCGCTCGCCATAACCGCGCTCGGGCTGTTTGTCGCCTCGTTTCTGACGTCCCTCGAAGGGTTCAACGTCATCATGAACTTCATAATACTCCCGATGTTTTTCCTCTCCGGAGCGCTCTACCCGGTAGACTCTCTACCCATGTACATAAAGATATTCTCGTTCGCTAACCCGCTCTGCTACGGCGTGGACGCGTTCAAGCACGTGCTCCTCCCGGCGCAGGGGAGGCTCGCCGCCGAGTTCCCGCTCGTATTCGACATCGCGTTTACGGCGGCCTTCGCCGTGACATTCACGTTCCTTTCCGCCCTCGTATTCGAGAGAAAGAAGTAGCATGGGCACGCTCTTCGTCGTATCTACCCCGATAGGGAACCTTGAGGACATCACGCTCCGCGCGCTACGGGTCTTGAAAGAGGCGGGCCTCATAGCCGCCGAGGACACGCGGCACACGAAGAAGCTCCTTGCGCATTACGGCATTGGCACGCCTCTGACGAGCTACCACGAGCACAACGAAAGGGAAAAGGCAAAGGAGCTCGCGGGAAAGCTCATGGACGGGGTCGATATCGCCTTGGTATCTGATGCCGGGACGCCTGGGATATCCGACCCAGGTTACAGGCTCATACGCCTCGCCATTGTTAACTCCGTGCCTGTCGTCTCTATCCCCGGCCCCTCTGCCCTTATGGCCGCGCTGTCGGTTTCTGGTCTCCCGTTGAACGAGTTCACCTTCAAGGGCTTCGCGCCCTCCGGAGAGGCGCGCAGGGCCTTCTTTCTCGAGATGAAAGGGACCGGCCGCACATACGCGTTTTACGAGTCCCCGGGGAGGCTCAAGGAGACATTGCAGGATATGGCCGCGCTCATGCCCGGAGCCGACGTCTCGATTGCGCGCGAGATGACCAAGTTGCACGAGGAGGTCATAAGGGGGAGCGCAATTGAAGCGCTTGAGGCGCTTGCAGACAGGGAGATAAGGGGCGAGGTCGTCGTCGTACTGCACGCGCGGGAGGAGCGGATAAAAGAGGCGGATACGGCCTCTGAGATTGAATCGCTCCTGAGAGAAGGTTTCAGGCTTAACGACGTCGTCAAGGCGGTTGCGAAGGAATCAGGGATGCCCAGGGCCCAAGTCTACAAAGAGGCGTTGAGGGTCCAGGAGGCATTGAAAGGGGAGGGGAAATGAAGAAGGTACTGCTCGGGATAATAATCGGGATAGCGGTTCTGGCCGCGTTCCTCTACTTCGGCGGGGGGCGGTATTTAAGGGTCTTCGGCGCCAAGACCGAGGAGGCCGGGGTTAAGCTTGAGAAGTACGAGAAAGAGATGAAGAAAGAGGCCGAGGTCCTGAAAGAGAGCGCCTGGGAGGCCGGGGAGACGATAAAGGAGAAGGCCGGGGACGCCAAAGAGGCGGTGAAGGATACGGCTGAGGGGGCGAAGGAGGCGGTCTCAAAGGCGAAGGAGAAGGCCAAGGGGTATATGCCGGAGTAGCAGGGGCGGGTTTCGTAGCCGGTCCCCTGAAGGGCCGGAGGCTCTACATTGGCTTTTATCCGCACGCTTGAGCGCGCCGGGAACCGGGAATTATAATCTTAGACGGACCGCCTCTTGTAAAAAAAGAGGCCTCCATAACACGGAAGCCCGCGGCTCTCTTAAAATACACGCATCCATTAAAACCCATGACCCCGCAAACGACGATAAACCGTTCCATTCAAGGCCCCTGGCAGGGCCGGGATTTTCTTAAAATAGCCTTTATATTCCTCGTCACATTCGCGGCGTACCTGCCGGCCGTAAAAAACGGTTATATATGGGACGACGACTCGTATGTGACCGGGAATACCCTCCTGCTGACCTTCGACGGCCTGTGGAAGATATGGTTCAGCACGGAAACCCCGCAGTACTATCCTCTTGTATTCACCACCTTCTGGGTGGAACAGCACCTATGGGGGCTCGCCCCGGCCGGATACCATGCGACGAATATCTTCCTCCATGCCGCGAATTCGACGCTTGTGTGGCTGATACTGAGGCGGCTGGAGATAAAGGGCGGCCTCTTCATAGGGTTGCTCTTCGCGCTTCACCCGGTGCATGTCGAGTCGGTCGCCTGGATAACGGAGCGGAAAAACGTGCTCTCCGGTCTTTTTTATCTCTCGGCCCTTTTGAGTTTCCTCCGCTACGAGGAGCGCGCGGAAAAACGGCATTATATCTTCTCGATCGCATTTTTTAGCGCGGCGCTCATGAGTAAGACCGTGACCTCGACGCTTCCAGCCGTCATACTCCTCCTCAGGTGGATGAGGGGCAAGAGGATCGACCTCAGGTACGTCCGCCTGCTCCTGCCTTTTTTCGCAATAGGGTTCGCCATGAGCCTCGTGACCGTTTGGTGGGAGGCGAAGATAGTCGGCGCCGAGGGGGCCGCCTGGGAGATGGGGATCGCCGAACGCCTCATGCTTCCGGGAAGGATCGCCTTCTTTTACGCCTACAAACTGCTGGCCCCTCTGGACCTTACGTTCATCTACCCGAGATGGCGGCTCGACCCTGCGGAGGCGTCCCAATGGCTCTGGAGCGCGGCTTTGGCAATTACACTCGTTGCCCTGTGGGCCCTTAAAGGCAGGATAGGGAGACGCCCGTTTGCCGGGGCCGCGTTTTTTGTTCTGAGCCTGCTCCCTGCTTTAGGTTTTTTCAAGGTCTATCCGTTCCAGTACTCGTTCGTGGCCGACCACTTCCAGTATCTGGCGAGCCTCGGCGTATTGTCCGTCGCCGGAGGGCTCGTCTTCCTCGCGTTTGAGAATGCGGCGGAGTGGGGAAGACCCGTCAGGACAACCGTCATTACAGCCTTGCTTGTGGCGCTCGGGGTCCTTACCTGGAACCAGAACCGTATCTACAAGGACGCGGAGACCCTCTGGAGGGACACGATAGGCAAGAACCCCGGCGCCTTCATGGCCCACACGAACCTTGCGACCATATTGTACGGCCAGGGCCGTAACGAAGAGGCGCTCGACCATAACCTCCGCGCGCTCGCCGCAAAGCCGGATTCCGCCAACGCCCGCTATAACATCGGGCTCATATTCTTCAAGGAGGGCAGGGTCGAAGAGGCGCTTCTGCAATACAGGCTCGCTATCGGATCAGACCCCGGACATGTGATGGCGCGGATCAGCCTCGGAAAACTGCTCGCTGACCAGGGAAGGCTCGATGAGGCGCTCGTTCACTACCAAAAGGCCCTTCTTCTGGTGCCGGACCAGGTCATGGCGCATAACAACATAGCTACCGTGTACGCAAAAAAAGGTGAGATCGACAAGGCCGTGGAGCACCTGAGGCATGTGCTCAAGATCAACCCTGATTATACGCTCGCGCGGCAGAACCTCGGGACGATACTCTTAAAAACCGGAATGACCGGAGAGGCCGTGGAGCATTTCAGGCATATCCTCGACGCCGACCCCGCGAACGCAAATGCTTACAACGGGATGGGAGAGGCGCTTGTGGCTGAGGGGAGGCGCGCTGAGGCAGAGGCGTATTTTAGGAAGGCGATCGAGGCCGACCCTCTGCTTGAAAAGGCCAGGGCGAACCTTAAAGACATCGGCGGATAAGCGCGGCGCTGGTGGTGGAGATTAGCAGGGTGTTGAAAAACACCCCGCTATGCAATCCATGGATGGATTTTTTCAACATCCTGTTCGACGACTGGATGCCGAAAGGGAGAGCCGCTTACAGGAAGTGCTCTCTGGTCAGCGTTTTACTTCTCGTCTTTTACCTCGAACCTGAATGTCGCGTCTATCGGCTCTGTCCCGATGTATATGTCACGGACCGCAAGCACAGCGCCTTCTATCCCTTCCCCGAGAGGTTTGAAGATGAGGAGCTTTGAAGTATTTTCACCAGGGGCAAGCGTTGTCGAGACGTCATAGAACCTGCCGCGCAGTCCCGAGAGTATCTTTTCCACGCCCTCCGCGTCTTTTTTTATGTCGTAGAGGTCGGTATAGTCGAGCGGTGTCAAATAGCTCGACTCGTCGTCCGTAAGGAGGGTAGTCGATGGGTCGTACCTGACCCTGACCTTCGACCTGTTCACTATCTCCATGTTGAAGATCGCGTACTTCGATTTCAATAGCTCGTCGATCATGGCCGCGCCGCCATTGTCCCTTACTATCCGGACGCGGATGATTATTGACTCGTTTTCGAATACGCCTTCGTTGCTCTCCATGCGGTAGCCGGCGTCGCCCTTGTCAGCGGGAAGGAGCGCGCCGGTCTTCGGCGTTGATGAACAGCCGGAGACGGCCAGAAGGAGGGCGAGCGCCGCTATGCGTATAAGGGGCTTGAAAGCCATCAATATGTATTGAACCTCGTCATGGACTTGAATTCGTCGAACTCCCCCTGGAACTCTTCCCAGGTCACTATTACATTATCGACGCGAGCGCGCTCCGGCCCTATCCTGCACCACTCGAGGACCTTAAGCACGTCGGCCTCTTCGCCTTCGAGCACCGCCTCGACTGTCCCATCCTGCTTGTTCTTCACCCACCCGGAGACGTTGTGCTTATCCGCGACCTCGGCGGCGGTGGCCCTGTAGTAAACCCCCTGGACGTCCCCTTCGACTATGACATGCGCCCGTTTTTTCATAGGTAAAACCCTATCATAAAACCTCTGTGTTGGCAACTCAGAGACAAGGCGCGAGGATATATAATGCTAATTGCGGCCTTAAAATCCTTGAAGCCGCGCCGTTGCAGGGGTATTATGAAGGATGGAGGCGGACTTGAATAAAGAGATAGTCATAATCGGCGGAGGGCTCGCCGGCTCTGAGGCCGCGTATCAGATACTCCAGCGCGGAGGCAGAGCGCGTATTATCGAGATGAAGCCGATAAGGTTCTCCCCGGCCCACGCGCTCCCGACATTCGCCGAGCTCGTCTGCAGTAACTCGCTTAAATCCGATTCCATCGAGAACGCCTCGGGGTTGCTGAAGGAAGAGATGCGCCTCATGGACTCTCTTACCGTAAGGGCGGCTGAGGCGACGCGCGTCCCTGCCGGAAAGACGCTCGCGGTCGACAGGACCGCGTTCTCCCGTTTCATAACCGAGGAGATAGAACGCATGGGCGCTACGATAGAAAGGGAAGAGGCCGTCTCCATGCCGGAGGCAAGGCCGCTTATAATCGCCACGGGCCCGCTCACCTCTGACGCGTTCGCCGTGGCCGTCTCAGGCCTCATCGGCAAAGAAAGGCTCTTCTTCCATGACGCCGTCGCGCCTATCGTCTACAGGGAATCGATAGACTTCGAGAAGGCCTTCAGGGCCTCCCGCTACGGCAAGGGCGGCGACGACTACATAAACTGCCCGTTCACCGAAGGAGAGTACGAGAGGTTCTACGCGGCGCTCACGACCGCCGAGGGTTTCGCGGGCCACGGGTTCGAGGACCTAAATTACTTCGAGGGCTGCATGCCGATAGAGGAGCTTGCCAGAAGGGGGCCGAAGACGCTCCTATTCGGCCCCATGAGGCCGGTCGGGCTGAGAGACCCGAGGACGGGAGAACGCCCGTTCGCGATAGTACAGCTACGGAGGGAAAACCTTGAGGACACAATATACAACATCGTAGGCTTCCAGACGAGGATGACCGTACCCGAGCAGAAGAGGGTCCTCCGGCTCATACCGGGCCTTCAAAACGCGGAGTTCGCGAGGTTCGGCAAGCTCCACAGGAACAGCTACATCGATTCGCCCTCGCTCCTTCATAATTCACTGCAATTCAAGGGGGACGATGGTATCTTTTTCGCCGGGCAGATGACCGGGGTCGAGGGTTATGTGGAGTCGGCCGTCTCGGGGCTACTTGCGGGCGTTAACGCGTGGAGGCTCGCAAACGGCAGGGAGACCGTAGTGCCGCCGCCGACCACCATGACCGGCGCGCTCCTGGCCCATATAACGGCGCCGTCAAAAGACTTCCAGCCGATGAACGCCAACATGGGGCTCCTTCCGGAGATACAGGGCAGGGACAGGAGGGAGCGCCAGGCCGAGAGGGCCTTGAAAGACATGAAGGCGTGGGTCCTCGCCGGGTCCTTGCCGGACGGGCAAAGTTCGTATCCAGCGCCAGAGGTTTGAGTTGATTGTAGGAGGCTCCGGATACTTTGGCCCCGCGCCGAGCGGTCCTGCCGGACGGGCAAAGTTCGTATTAGGCGGCTTTGCGTATGAGAGGACAGAGCGACCCGATTTGAATCTGGCCCCGCGCCGAGCGGTCCTTGCCGGACGGGCAAAGTTCGTATCCAGCGCCAGAGGTTTGAGTTGATTATAGGAGGCTCCGGATACTTCGGCCCCGCGCCGAGCGGAATCACTTGAAACCGGAAGTAGAATCTGATATAGATAGGTGTCTATGGATAAAAGAAAAGAGATACTCCTTTCAGCCTTGCGTGAAAAGGACGAGCCGATAAGGAAGCTCGCGGCGGACGCCCTTGAGAAGCTGGAGATAAGGTCCAAGCTGGAGCACTTCGAAAGAAAGATAGACTCCGGCGAGATGCTTGAGAAGATACGCGCCGTCTATGCCCTCGCTGACCTTAAAGGCCCCAAGGTCGCCGAACTGCTCGCCAGGGCCATGAAGGACTCGGCGGAAGACGTCCGGGCCGCGGCTGTCCGGGTGCTTGCGAACAAGGGCGAGGTTGCGCTCCCGCTCCTCGTGGAGGGGCTTAAAGACCAGGCCCCGATAGTCGCGAGGGCCTCAGCCGACGCGCTCTCCAACTTCCACGACGCGCGCCTTTTGGGCCCGCTCATGCAGGCTTTGAAGAACCCCGACATAGGGGTCGTGGAGAGGGCGCTTGACTGCATAGGGAGGATCGGGGACAAGAGGGCCGAGGAGGCGATGGCCTTCTTCGCCGTCAAGGGCAACAGGAAGCTCCGGTCGATAGCCTTAAAGGCCCTCGGCGAGATGGACCGCTGAGGCTACTTCTAAAAATCGCTAATTTTTAGAAGCAGCCATAAATCGTTTACAAAAAAAAGGCGGGACTGAAAAGTCCCGCCTTTTTTTTAGGCCTGTAGGATAAACTCGCCACCGAACACGGGCCCTACACCGCCTGCGCCGCCTCTTTCTCGAAGAACGAGCCGAGGTCCGTCGATGTAGTCGCCGGGTTGACCGTGGTGACTATCTCCTTGTCTGTCGAGACCGCAATATCTATTTCATACGGGTTCTCGACGATGACTCCTTCGGAATCGTAGAGGATCTTCACGACCGGGCTTCCCTGCTTCTCTGCGTTCAGCTTCGTGACTATGCCGACCTCGTTCGTCGTGAGCCGGACCATCGTTCCGACCGGGTAGACGCCTATCATGTCGATAAAGGCCTTGAGCGTATCGGGGTTGAAGTGCCTCCCGGAGAAGTTGTTCATGACCTTTATCGCCTCGACCGGGCTGTGCGGCTGTTGATAGACCCGGAGCGTTGTAAGCGCGTCGTAGGCGTCGGAAATCGTGATGAGCTGGCTCAGGGGATGGAGCGACGAGGTCGTCTGCGGGTAGCCGGAGTGGTCGTACTTTATGTGGTGTTCGTATATGAGCCTGCCGATGGTCTCGTCGAGCCCGTCCATGCGCTTGGCGATGTTCGAGCCCAAAAGCGGGTGCTCCTTTATCTTCTCCCATTCCTCGGAGGAAAGACCGCCTGGTTTCCTGATGATGTTTTCGGAGACCCCTGTCTTGCCGACGTCGTGGAGCAGGGCCGCGACCCCGACCGCGTGGAGGTCCTCCTTTGGCAGCCCCATCGCCTTTCCGAGCGAGAGGGACATGATGGATACGTTGACGGAGTGGTTATACAGGTAGTTATCGTAGTTCTTTATCATGGTGAGGCCGAGTATCGCGTTCTGGTCGGAGAAGACCGTCTCGGTTATCTCCTCGACTATCGCCTTTACGGGCTCGGACCTCGGAATTTTCCCCATCCTCACTTCGCCCATGACGCTCTTGACTATCTCTACCGCGCCGTTGTATATCTCGAGGACGTTCCTCTTGCCCATGGGCACGGATTTGAGCGTTATGTGGGTCACGCCTCTGGCGTGGAGCTCCCTCTGCAGTTCCTTCCCCTGTATCTGTTGGCCCGCGAGCACGTCGAAGACCGCCGAGAGCTCCTTTACGGACGCGCCTCTCTCGAATATGATGGCGTCGACGTTCTTGTCCGCCATGTACTGGAGGATGTCAGGGTAGAGCTTGTCGCCGTCCTGTATGAGCGTATCCTCGAACGTAAGGGTCTCGTGCAATATGCCGATGGCGATGTTGTTCGCGGCTTTAAGCTCGTCGGATATGAGCTGGAAGGTCTTGTTGACCGGCGCGGCTATGGCCGGGTGTCCCGGCGGGTAGAGCTTCTTGCTTTTCAGCGCCGAGTTTATCGATTTGAGAATGAGCTCGCTTGCGTCACCGTTCATTTGCTTTCTTCTCTCTTCCCTCAAGGATTCTTCTGCACGCGGCGTAAAGCTCAACGGAGGCGTCCTTGCATGCCTCTTGAACAGCCTTGTATGCCTCCACGGTCCCGATCGTGCCGAGCGAGTTGGCGGCGAGTATCCTTATCTCCTCGTTCGCCTTCTTGCCGAACCAGACCTTCCTGAAGAGGAGCCTCTCAAGGTACGGCACCGCCTTGACGCTCCCTATGTGGCCGAGTGCCCTGATGGCCTCTCGTTTAGGCTCGTGGGTCTCGCCGAGCGGTTCCCTCCGGAGCGCTATCTCGCCGAGTATGTCCGCAACGGACGGGTCTTTCAGGACACCGAGCGAGATTATCGCCTGCGCTACTATGGAAGGGTCCTCTTCGCCGAGAGTCTTTATGAGAATCGCGGTCGCCCTCGGTCCGCCGATCTTGACGAGGCTTTTAAGGGCCTCTTTCTTGACCCTTGGCTCGGGGTTCGCGTACACCGTCTCTATGGCGTCGATCGCGGCCGGGTCCTTCAGCTCCCCAAGGAGCCCGACCATCTGCCTAATCACGTACCACTCGGGGTTGCTGAGCCTCTCCTCTACGAGCGGCCGCACCTGTTTTCCGAAGCGGACTATGAGGTTAAAGAGGTTCCGCCTCGCGACCGCGTCCCCGGAGTCTATTATGGAGTCCAGGAGCGCCCTTGCCGCGTCTTCCCCGGCGAACAGGAGTATGCTGTTGATCACCCCGCGGTGCTGCTCGTCTTTTGAAGCGAGCCTCTGCACCAGGTAAATGATCATATCATGGTTGAGGAAAGACCTCAATCTCTCTGAGGCGAGCGTCCGTAAGTCGTCGGCGAGCCTGGGTTGCGTGGACAGGTGATCTACGAAGACGAGGCAGGCCGGGAATATCTCGTCAAGCCTCTTTTCCATCAAGACCGCCTCGCCCTTCTCCTTAAGCCTCACGGAGAGGTCCTGATACCTGATGAAGTCCCGCTCGTCCCTTATAAGAGAAATCAGGTCAGCGAAGGAGGTCTCGTCGGCCTTCTCCTCCTCCTCCCTGGGCGCAGGGGCCTTTTCCGCCTCCTGGGACTGGGCCTCCCCGGGGGCCTCCTCCTCCTTTTTCTTCTCCTCGGCGAGTTCCTTCCTCTCCTGCTCCTTTTTTTCCTCGAGTTCCCTTTTGATCTTGAGGAGGTCCTCGGGCCGCAGGGCGTTTATGAGTACGCCGGTGACATCCTTAAGGGCGAATACCGCCTCTGCCCCGCCCTGCGCAAGGAGGTCTTCGGGCTCGAGCTTGACGATTGAGAGGAGGACCTTGAGCTCACTTACAGTGAGCCTCGGCGAGAAGGTTATCTCCTTTATGCGCCTGAAAAAGAGCTTCTTGCCGAGAGAGGCGACCTCCGCGTTGCCGGGGGCGACGTGGGTCTTGTTGTCGTAGAAACCCTTCTGGTCTATCTTCCATTTTATTTCGCCCTGGACCTCGAGCGATTTTCTGAAGAGCAGATAGCATTTCTCAACGGACGCGTCGAGCTGAGGGTGCCCCTCAGGATAGAAATTATGCATCTTGACAGCCTTGTTGAGTTCAATTAGTATGATTGTGTAGCTTGGGATTTCTATAGGCATATTGGCGTTTTTTCAAATGAATTTATTGAAAGTCATATTAACAAAACTGACATGATTGTCAATTGTAAACATCGTGTTTGACTGCCTGTATGCCTAAGGCGAAGACATTCTATTCGTGCCAGTCCTGCGGCCACGTCTCTTACAAGTGGCTCGGCAGGTGTCCAGATTGTTCGGCCTGGAATACCTTTATCGAGGAGGTCGAGGCCCCGGTCTCGAAGAGGGGGGCTCCCTCGTCATCTCCCTCCGTCCCTGAGCCTATCTCGAATTTAACTACCGAAAAGGAATTCAGGGTAAGGACCCGCGTCTCGGAGCTCGACCGCGTCCTCGGCGGGGGCATGGTCCCGGGCTCGGCCATACTCATCGGCGGGGACCCCGGTATCGGCAAATCCACGCTCCTCCTGCAGGCGATGGGCGCTCTCGCGGAGGCGGGCGTCAAGGTCCTCTACATCACCGGCGAGGAATCGATGAGGCAGATACGCCTCCGGGGCGAGAGGCTCGGGGCTATCTCGGAAAACCTCATCGTCTACGCCGAGACCTCGCTTGAGAGGATACTCGACGCGCTCCCCGGTGTAAAGCCCGGAGTCATCGTAATAGACTCGGTCCAGACGATATTCACATCCGCCTTCGAGTCCTCGCCGGGGTCAGTCAGCCAGGTGAGGGAGACTTCGGCAAGGCTCATCTCGCACGCCAAGTCGATGGAAACCCCGCTCTTCCTCGTGGGACATGTCACAAAGGACGGGGCGATTGCGGGGCCGAAGGTCCTCGAGCACATGGTGGACACCGTCCTCTACTTCGAGGGCGAGAGGGGGCACCCGTTCCGGATACTTCGCGCCGTAAAGAACCGCTTCGGCTCCGTCATGGAGATAGGCGTATTCGAGATGAAGGAATCCGGTTTAATAGAGGTCACGAACCCGTCCGAAGTCTTTCTCGCCGAGAGGCCTGCGGACTCCTCCGGCTCCGCCGTGGTATCGAGCCTTGAGGGTACGAGGACTATACTCGTGGAGGTCCAGTCGCTCGTCTGCCCGACGCTCTTCGGGGTGCCCCGGAGGACGGTCGTGGGTATCGACCACAACAAGGTGATGTTGCTTGCCGCGGTCCTTGAGAAGAAGGCAGGGGTGTCGCTTGCCAACCACGACATCTTCGTAAAGGTCGCCGGAGGCATAAGGCTCGATGAGCCGGCGATTGATTTAGGGATACTCGCCTCGCTCGCCTCGAACTTCCTCGATAAACCCATCGAACCCAAGACCGTCATATTCGGAGAGGTCGGGCTCGCCGGAGAGGTGAGGGCGATAAGCCAGGTAGAGCAGAGGGTCCGTGAGGCTGAAAAGCTCGGGTTCAAGCGTTGCGTACTTCCCAAGGACAACCTGAAGCATTTGAAGAAGAGGGGGGCCATGCGTCTTGAGGGGGTCGCTACTATAAAAGAGGCGATAGAAAAGTTCTTTTAGACAGACTGCTGAAAAAGTCCATCTGCTTTGTTGTTTTCGGCGCTCGTCACTGCGGCGTACATACTACAGTACGCCTCGCTCCTCGCTTCTCGACGCCTCGCATCTGGAGCTTTTTGAGCAGCCTGAATAAGTTCCGTGGTTTTCAGAACCTGCTAACTACCCTATGGATAAGGGACTTTCGTTCTGGTATAATTTTATGACAGCGAGCGGGATGGTTTTGGGGGTTTTCGGGCGCCTGTTTGTTTTATCCATTATCGGAGGCCGTATTGTTGGTGATAAAGACCGGCGCATTTAAGTTAAGGGGCTTTATAATTGCCCAGTTTCTTCTCTATATTATAGTTTTTTCAGGCACGGCCTTTGCCTTTGATAGGCCTTTTTTTACGGACCAGGGGCAGATGAATTACGCCCGTTTCCTCATGCTCGGGGGCGAGTACAGGGGCGCGGCAAGGGAGTTCGCGAGGGCCATCGAGTCTTTTCCGGGAAGTCCGCTCCTCGTTGAGGCCCAGTTCGGTATCTCTGAGGCTTATTACATGGCCGGGCTTTATGACAAGGCCGAAGTCCAGTTCAGGCAATTCGTCAGGGACTTCCAGGAGAGCCCCCTTGCGGGGTCCGCGCGCACGCGCCTTGACGAGCTCGGATGGATGCGGGTCGCTCGCCTGCCGGTTGTCCCTCTCCCGGAGACGGCATTAAAACCCGCCAGGGGGCTTAAGGCCGTGCAGGTCATGCTCTTCGAGGGGAGGACCCTTGACGAGGTCGAGGTCGAGCTTAAGGGGCTCAAATCCGCCGGTGTTGATACCGTGATCCTCCGCGTCTTTCATAACAGCGGGGACAGGTTTTACCGGTTCGTCTCTCCGAAGGATAAGCGCGGCGTATACTTCAACACCTCTTCGGCGCCGGTCGTGGATGACATGCTCTCTTCCGTACTGTCCGCGGCGCACAGACAAGGATTGAAGGTGTTCGCGTGGATGACGACAAGGTACGCCGACTACGGGGTCGAGAACGACGCGGACCTCGCATGCAGGGGCTACGACATACGTTCCAGGTCTTTTGTACGGTGCAAGGGGCTCGACCTCTTTAACGACAGGGCGGTTGAGAGGTTAGAGCGTCTCTACGCAGACCTCGCCGAGTACGAGATAGACGGGGTGCTCTTCCAGGACGACCTTGTGCTCAGGCACAACGAGGGCTTCGGGGCGCGCATGGAGGCGCTCTTTAAAAAGGATACCGGGCTCGGGATAGACCCCGAAGCGTTATATCTGAGGACAGACGGCCTCTCGGTCCACTATACGGAGCTCTTCTGGAAGTGGGCGTCGTGGAAGAACCGGAGGCTCCTTGATATAGCCGGGAGGCTCAAAACCGCTGTGGCGAAGAAGAGGCCGGACGCCAGGTTCGCCATTAATCTCATGTACGAGTCCGTAACGAACGCCCCTTTTGCCCTTGCGTGGCTCTCGCAGGACTTTTCAGAG
This sequence comes from Deltaproteobacteria bacterium, assembly GCA_016212705.1. Taxonomy (GTDB): domain Bacteria; phylum Desulfobacterota; class GWC2-55-46; order GWC2-55-46; family GWC2-55-46; genus GWB2-55-19. The sequence goes on along the minus strand of JACREU010000053.1, from coordinate 6,957 downwards.
GCGGCGCGCAGAGACTTCGATTATTATTCCATCATGGCCTACCACAGGCAGATGGGGGAGGAGCTCAAACGGGACCCTGATGAGATACGCGAGATCATTCAGCGTATGGTCGAGGACGCCTCAGCCTCGGTCGGAGCGCAGAAGGTGCTCATAAAGGTGCAGACCATAGACTGGTCTTCCGGAGAGGCCCTGCCGGACGACGAGGTCGCCGGGATATTGAATAGCGTTAAGGCGAAGGAGCGGGTCTCGCTCGCCGTTGTCCCGTACAGGTTGGGCCTCTCGCTCAAAGAGCTTGCCGGAGGCGGGGCCGGGGACGCGGAGGTTGCATTCAAAGAGGAAGGCATATGACGATACTTCCGGACAAGGACCATATCTGCTCGCTCTGCAGGTGCCACATCAGGGAGAACACGATATTCACGGGGTTGAGCGACGCCCAGCTCGACGCCTTCAAGGACGTCGTCATAATATCTTCCTTTAAAAAGAGGGAGATAGTCTATCTCGACGGCGACGAGTGCACGGGCCTCTACATCATAAGGGCCGGGAGGCTCAAACTCGTAATGTCGTCCTCTACCGGCAAGGAGCAGATAATCAATATATTGAACCCCGGGGACCTCCTGGGGTTCGAGGTCTTCTACGAGGGGAGGGCCTACAAGAACACCGCCGTCGCCATGGAGGACTCGGAGCTCTGCTATATAGAGAAGAACGCCTTTTTCAAGATCATCGAGAGGGAGCCGGATATCTCGAAGAAGCTCATCATCTCTTTGGGCAAGGAGCTGAACCACGCCTACGAGAGGATAGGGAACCTCGGGCTCCTGAACGCTAAGGAGAAGCTCGGCCATCTCCTGTATACGCTCGCCGACGAATACGGCGTCAAGGCCGACGCAGGGGTGAAGCTCAACCTGAACCTCTCCCGCCTCGAGATAGCCGAGCTCCTCGGCATCACGCAGGAGACCTCGATAAGGCTCCTCAAGTCCTTTAAGGAGGACGGCGTACTGGACATAAAGAGAAAAGAGATAGTCATAAAGTCCATGTCCAGGCTGAAAGAATTCTCCGAGTAAGCGGGCTTCCGGGCCCCGAAGGACCGCCTCGTCCAAATGGCATTTTCCATCCGCACAAGACTGACCTTCTGGTACGTTACCCTCCTGACCGTGAGCCTCATAGGCTTCGGCGCGGCCTTTTCGTATTCGCTCCTCAAGATTTACATGTACAGGACCGACAACCAGATAAGCTCCGTCGCCAACATGATGGTCCATACGGTCGTCAAGCCCTCGGGGCAGATGTTCCTCCCCAGGGACTTCGATATCATACTGGAGAGGTTCTTCGGCATAAGGACCGCCGGCAACTACATACAGGTCCTCGACCCGCTGGGGCAGACAGTGGCCAGGTCTTCCAACCTCGAGTCCATGAAGCTCCCGATTACGAGGGACACCTACCACGCGGCCGTAAACGGCGCGACGACCTTCGAGATCATCCGGAACGTCGGAAGGTATCCGGTAAGGGTCGTCACAAAGCCGATATTCGTGCCTGACAAGGGGCTCGTGGCCATAGTCCAGGTCGGTTCGTCCCTTGAGGAGGTCGACGAGGTCTTCCACTCGCTCGCCTACATATTCATGCTCGGGGTCGCGGCCTCCGTGGTCATAGCGGGCGCCGTCGGCTGGTTCCTCGCGAAAAAGGCCCTGAAACCCGTCTCTGAAATAACGAAGCTCGCGAGGAAGATAGGGGCCGAGAACTTAAACGAGCGCATAACGATAGAGGTCCCGAATGACGAGATAGGGCGCCTCGCCACCACCATCAACGAGATGTTCGGCAGGCTTGAGAAATCCTTCAGGCAGATAAAGCAGTTCACCGGCGACGCCTCGCATGAGCTCAAAACCCCGCTTACGATATTGAAAGGCGAGATGGAGATAGCGCTCCGGTCAAAGGACGGCATTGAGGCTATGCGCGAGGCCTTGAAGTCCAGCCTGGAAGAGATAGACAGGATGAACTACATCGTCCGAAACCTCCTCGACCTCGCTAAAATGGACGTTGAGAAGGAGGCTCTGCCGAAGGAGAGCGTCGACCTCGACAGGCTCCTAAAGGAGAGGCTCGACCACTTCAGGAGGCACGCCCTTGACAGCGGCGTCGAGTTGTATATCCTGAAAAGTGTCCCGGTAATCGTGCGCGGTGACAGGGTGCGGATAAGCCAGCTCTTGTCGAACCTCATGGACAACGCCATAAAGTACACGCCCCGGGGCGGCACGGTCAAGCTCTCGCTCTCCGATGAGGACGGACGCGCGGTCTTTCGGGTCATGGACACCGGGGTCGGCATATCGAAGGAGGACGCGCCTTACATATTCGACAGGTTCTACAGGGTCGACAAGGCGCGCTCCAGGGACGTGGGCGGCGCGGGGCTCGGGCTCTCCATATGCAAGGGGATAGCAGAGGCGCACGGCGGCACGCTTGAAGTTGAGAGCTCGCCGTCCAGGGGCTCGACGTTCACGCTGAAACTGCCGCTTGCCGCGGTCACGGCGGTTTGAGCGTTTAAATTACGATATGATTGCTTTCGGCGCGTCGGAACAAAACAGGTGCGCGCAGTACGTGAGTTTTGAAATAAACGAGGAGGGCAAAGTCAATGAACGTTGGCATACTTACCGGAGGCGGAGACTGCCCGGGACTAAACGCCGTAATACGGGCCGTAGTCAAGAGGGGGCATCAGTTCGGCTACGAGTTCACAGGCATCAAGGAAGGTTGGAGGGGGCTCCTCCAATCCAATACGGTAAAACTATCAAAGCAGACGGTCTCCGGGCTCCTGCCGATGGGCGGGACCATCCTCGGCACGTCGAGGACGAACCCGCTTAAGGACCCGAAGGACGCCGAGACGCTTTTCAAGAACATCGAGGCGCTCAAACTCGACGCCATAATAGCCATAGGCGGGGACGACACTCTTGGGGTGGCCGCAAAGCTCCACGCCAAGGGGATAAAGGTCGTGGGCGTGCCGAAGACCATTGACAACGACCTCTTCGGCACGGACTTCACCTTCGGGTTCGACACCGCCGTTTCCATCGTCACCTGGGCGCTCGACAGGCTCCACTCCACGACAGAGGCCCACCAGAGGGTCATGGTCGTCGAGGTCATGGGCAGGCACGCCGGATGGATCGCCGTCTACGGCGGCATAGCCGGAGGCGCGGACGTAATACTTATCCCTGAGAAGCCTTTTGACGTGGACGAGGTCTGCGCCGTAATAAAGAAGCGGAAGGAAGAGGGAAAGAACTTCAGCCTCGTCGTCGCGGCCGAGGGGGCGTACCCCAAGGAGGCCGGCGGCATGATCACGAAGGACAAGACGCTCGACTCCTTCGGTCACGCCAAGCTCGGCGGCATTGGAGAGTTCCTCGCGACCGAAATAGAAAAGAGGACCTCGCTTGAGTCCCGCTTCGTGGTCCTCGGCCACCTCCAGAGGGGCGGCACGCCCACGGCCTACGACAGGATCCTCGCCACGCGCTACGGCATAGGTGCGATAGAGCTCGTGCACGCGGGTAACTTCGGACGCATGGTGGCGCTCCAGGGGAACAGAATAGTCGACATCTCGCTCGCGGAGGCGACCGCCAAGCTCAAGACCGTGGACGCCGAGATGTACAGGATAGCGCACATATTCTTCGGGTAGGCGTCTTGTTTGCATTTGAATCGTTCCTGCGGGCGGGGAACTTTAGTCCCGCCCTCAGACTCAGACCATCTCACCCGCCGAGATAACGGTTTTGCCGTAACCTCCAAAGGGCCATGCCGTGAAAAACCTTTTCAAGCCTTTTAAGCCCTGGATGATAGTCTTTTTCCTGATGACAGCCCTTCTACAGGCATGCGCAAGGCCCCCTGACGAGGAGAGGATACGCAAGAGCGTGTCAGAGGCGGTCGAGGCGGCCGAGGCAAAGGACGTCAAGGCCTTCATGCGCTTCATATCGAAGGAATACGCCGACGACAGGGGAAACGACTACAACGGAGTGAAGGGTATCTTAGTCTATCAGCTCCTCAGGCCGGAGCCGGTGAAGGTCTTTCTGAGGGGGCTCTCAATCGAGGTCAAGGGGGACGCCGCACTTGTCGACGCTAAGGCGATAACGATGAGGGGGAGGGATATAAAATCGCTCTCCGATATCGTGCCCGACGAGGCGGAGGCTTACAGGTTCTCGATCTTATTCAAAAACGAGTCAGGCGACTGGAAGGTTAGGTCCGCCTCATGGGAGCCGATAGGTCTGGCCGGACTGTTGTGAGCGGAGCGCCTTCGAGGCTCATAGCGGATGCCATGCTCGGAAAGCTCGCGCGCTGGCTGCGCACTTTAGGGTACGACTGCGCATTCGAGCCCGGCATAGCCGACGATGATATCCTCAAAAGGGCGGTGGACGAGGGGCGAGTAATACTTACGCGCGACACGTTGCTGATACAGCGCCGCGCGGCCCGCGGCAGAACGATATTTATCGAGAGCGACAGCGTCTCCTGCCAGCTTAAGCAACTCTCCAGGCTCTTCGGGATAAACGCGGAGGGCTTTCTTACCCGGTGCCTGAGGTGCAACGTGCCTCTTGAACAGCTGGATAAGGAGGCCGCAAGGGGAAAAGTCCCTCCTTATGTATTTGCTACCCAGGATAGGTTTTCTATGTGTACCCGATGCTCTCGCATATATTGGGGAGGCACTCACAAGGTGCGGATGATAGAGGCGATAGAGAGGATGCTGAAGGGGGGAGGGGGTTGACCTTGTTTAGCTCCCCTCCTTTACAAGGAGGGGACGGGGGAGGTCTGTTTTTCCCCAAAAATCACCCCACCCAACCTCCCCTTATCAAGGAGAGGAGTTTGAAAATCCAGTTTTCGACAGGCGGGGTTTTCAAGCCCTGCCTATTGCCCCTCCCCTTTGAAGTCTCCCGCCAAAGATGTCAGCCTTGCCTTGAAAAATAAAGGAGGCCGTTTATGGATAAGTTCGTTATCGTCTTCTCGACCGCTCCGAATGAAGAAGAGGCGGCGCGTATCGGAAAGACCGTAGTCGAAGAGGGGCTCGCGGCGTGCTGTAACATAGTCCCCCGCCTAAGGTCCATATACACATGGAAGGGAAAGGTCCATGACGAGGCCGAGGCGCTCTCCATCTACAAGACAAGGGACTCGCTATTCGGAAAACTCAAGGAGCGGATAAAGGCCCTCCATGGCTACGAGGTCCCGGAGATAATCGCCGTGGATATAAAAGACGGCCTGCCGGAATACCTTTCATGGATAGACGAGGTCACGAAGGGGTAGGGTACGGATGTCCGGGGCCGATGTCCTTCGGAGGCTATCCGGGCAAAAGCAATCAGGCCGTTTCGTTTATGAGCTTTGCCCGTCCGGCAAGGACCTTTTCTTTTGACAAACCCGGCGCGATTACTTACAATGTAATATTGCGTTTTTTTAGGATTTACAGGGACTATAGACAGGGGAACCGGACCAAGTGACCGATAAGAACAAGATAAGGAATTTTTCGATAATAGCCCATATAGACCACGGCAAATCGACGCTCTCAGACAGGATCCTCGAGTACACTGGTACGATCACCAAAAGAGAGATGGTCGACCAGTTCCTCGACAAAATGGAGCTTGAGAGGGAGCGCGGCATCACCATCAAGGCCCAGACCGCGCGTCTTAATTACAAGGCCGACGACGGGGTCACCTATGTATTGAACCTCATAGACACCCCCGGCCACGTGGACTTCAGCTACGAGGTGAGCCGGTCCCTTTCCGCCTGCGAAGGGGCGATCCTTATCGTCGACGCCTCCCAGGGCGTGGAGGCCCAGACCGTCGCGCACCTATATACCGCCGTAGACGTCGGTCTCGACATATTCCCTGTCCTTAATAAAATCGACCTGCCCGCCGCGGACCCGCCGAGGATAAAGGAAGAGATAGAAGAGGTCCTCGGCATCGACGCCTCAGACGCCGTCCTTGCGAGCGCCAAGGAGGGGATAGGGATAAAGGACATCCTTGAGGCGATTGTAAAGAGGATACAGCCCCCGAAAGGCGATGAGGAGAGGCCTCTAAAGGCCCTCGTCTTCGATTCATGGTACGACATCTACCAGGGCGTGGTCGTCCAGATCAGGGTCTTCGACGGCAGTATAAAAAGGGGGACGAAGATAAAGTTCATGGCCACAGGCAAGACCTTCGACGTCGATAAGGTCGGCGTCTTCGCTCCCGGCCCCAAGGAGATAGACTCCCTCGGCGTAGGCGAGGTCGGCTTCGTAATAGCCAACATAAAAGAGGTGAAGGAGACCAACGTCGGCGACACCATAACCGACGCGCTCAACCCGACCGGGGAGCCGTTTCCGGGATACAAGGCGGCAAAGTCGATGGTCTTTAGCGGCCTCTATCCGGTGGATTCCGCCCAGTACGAGAACCTCAAGGAGGCGGTCGTAAAGCTCCGTTTGAACGATTCTTCCTTTTCGTTCGAGCCTGAGACATCGCTCGCGCTCGGTTTCGGCTTCAGGTGCGGCTTTCTTGGCCTCTTCCACATGGAGATAATACAGGAGAGGCTTGAAAGGGAGTACGGGCTCGCGCTCATAACGACCGCGCCGACGGTCATATACAGGGTAACGAAGACAGACGGCGCGGTCGTCATGGTTGACAACCCCTCGAACCTGCCTTCGTCGCAGTATATAAATTTTGTGGAAGAGCCGTTCATACTCGCCACCCTCCATCTGCCCGCTGAGTACCTCGGCGCGGTATTGGCCCTCTGCGAATCGAAAAGGGGCATACAGAGGGAGATAAAGTTCCTGACCACGTCGAGGGTCATGGTCGAGTACGAGATACCGTTGAACGAGATAGTGCTCGACTTCTACGATAAACTGAAGACCTTGTCGAAGGGCTACGCCTCGATGGACTACGACTACCTGGACTTCAGGAAGTCCGACCTCATAAGGCTCGACATCCTGATAAACGGCGATAAGGTCGACGCCCTTTCGCTCATAGTGCCCAGGGAGAAGGC
>JACREU010000055.1 GCA_016212705.1 Deltaproteobacteria bacterium | reverse complement strand
CCGCGAGCGCGGTAGAACGTGAGCTCACCTTCCTCGGTCTCGTGGCGCTCTGGGATCCGCCGCGGCCAGAGGTCAGCGAGGCGGTGAGCCTCTGCCGGCGCGCCGGGATCCGCGTGACCATGGTCACCGGCGATTACGGGCTCACCGCCAGGTCCATTGCCGAAGAGGTCGGGATAGACAAAGACGCCCGCCTCATAACAGGCACCGAGCTCGGGGCGATGACCGTTGGGGAGCTCCGCGAGGCGCTTAAAAAAGGCGAGACGATATTCGCGAGAGTCGCCCCGGCCGACAAGCTCCGGGTCGTCGAGGCCCTCCAGGCGAACGGCGAAATAGTTGCCGTCACGGGCGACGGGGTCAACGACGCGCCGGCTTTAAAGAAGGCAGACATCGGCGTCGCGATGGGGCTTCGCGGGTCGGACGCCGCCAAAGAGTCGGCTGATATCGTGCTCATTGACGACAACTTCGCCTCCATCGTCGACGCCATCCGCGAAGGCAGGGCCGTATACGCCAACATAAAAAAATTCGTAACATACATCTTCGCCTCCAACATCCCGGAGATCGTCCCGTTCATAGCCTTCGTCATATTCAAGGTCCCGCTCCCCCTTACCGTCATGCAGATACTCGCCGTTGATCTCGGGACTGACGTTCTCCCGGCGCTCGGGCTCGGGGTAGAGCCGCCGGAGGCCGGAATAATGAAACAGCCGCCCCGGCCGCGCGGGAAAAGACTGCTGGATTTCTCCACACTCGCCAGGGCCTACCTGTTCTTAGGCCCGATAGAGGCCGTACTCGCCATGTCGGCCTTCTTCTTCGCCTACTGGATAAGGGGTTGGACGCCCGGAGAGGGCATGGAGGCCTCAGGCGCGATTTACGCCGCGGCGACGACCATGACCTTCGCCGGGATCGTCGCCTCCCAGATAGGGAACGTCTTCGCCTGCAGGACAGACAGCCTCTCGGTCTTCTCCGCCGGGTTCTTCCGGAACCGCTTCGTCCTCTTTGCCATAGCGGCGGAGATCATCCTCGCGCTCGTCCTCTTCTACACGCCTTATCTCAACCGTGTCTTCGGTTTTGCGCCTCTCGGCGTCTACGACTGGGCCTTCCTCTCGGCCTTCCCGTTCATCATGCTCATCGCCGAGGAGCTCAGGAAGGCCGTAATGAGGAAGTCCCGCGCAATCGCCCCCGCACATCAAAAGGCTTGAAGAAGACTCCCCCTGTAAGTTAAAATATAACGAGTAACTTCTACAGGGGTGTTTGCTTATGAGCGACGTTAAAAACAAGGGTTCGGTCACGATAGTCCTCTTCAGCGGCGAGATGGACAAGGCGATAGCCGCGTTCGTCATCGCGACAGCCGCGGCCTCCATGGCCATGCAGGTCAACATCTTCTTCACCTTCTGGGGCCTCAAAGCCATAAGGAAGGAAGGCGGCCTCATAAAAGGGCAGAACTGGATGCAGAAGATGCTGAACGTCATGAACTACGGGCACGCGAAGAAGCTCGCCCTCTCCAAGCTCAACATGATGGGCATGGGCCCGATGATGCTAAAGACCATGATGTCGCAAAAGAGGGTCCCTTCGCTCCACGAATTCATAAAGACCGCGCACTCGCTCGGCGTCAAGTTCTACCCGTGCGAGATGTCGATGACTGTCATGGGGCTTAAGAAAGAGGACTTCATAGATGAATGCGGGGAGATCATCGGCGCGGTCTCGTACCTCGCAAAGGCCAAAGACTCGAATATAAACCTTTTCATATAAAGGAATAAAACATGGACTTTGAAATTGGCAGGACCCTCGACGCCCGTGGCCTGAGTTGCCCCATGCCTGCGGTAAAGACAGCGCTCGCCTTCGAAGAGATGTCCATCGGAGAGGTGATAGAGGTCCTGACCGACGACCCGGTCTCAAAAAAGGACCTCCCGGTCTGGGCCGAAGCGACGGGGAACAAGCTCCTCGGCATAAAGGAAGAGGAAAAGACGATAAAGATTTATCTCAGAAAGGCCTGAGGGGATCCCGGGAGGGGTCGATACACCCTGACTTCGATCGACTTCAAGCACAGCTTCCAAGGGGACTCAACAAAGAGTGGATCAAAGCCTTTTCTCCCCCTTTTCTAAGGGGGGATTGAGGGGGATTATAAAAGCTCTCCTTGCTTCGCATATTCCCAAAAAAATCCGGTAAGGAGCCCCCCATGACGAAGGTCTACCACCTCGACCTTGAAAAGAAAGACCTCAAAGGGGCTAAAGTCGCGCTCCTGCCCGGAGACCCCGAAAGGGTCGAAGGGCTCGCCCGCGCCGTAGCCTCCGAGTACGGCACCGCTTTCAAAAGACTCGCCTCAAAGAGGGAGTTCACGACTTATCTTTCCTCCTTCAACGGCACGCGCCTCGTCGTCGCCTCGACCGGCATCGGCGGCCCCTCGGCATCGATCGCCATAGACGAGCTCGCGCAACTCGGCATAACCACCTTCATCCGCGTGGGCACTACCGGCGCGATACAGCCGTTCATCAAAGACGGCGACTGCGTCATTACAACGGGCTCCGTAAGGCTCGACGGCGCCTCGACCCACTACGCGCCGATAGAATACCCGGCCGTAGCCGACCACTTTCTCACCTCCGCGCTCGTCAAAGGGGCCGAGGCCGCGCGTGTAAGATACCACCTCGGCGTCACAGCCTCGTCCGACACCTTCTACCCCGGAGAGGAGAGGACCGACTCGTTCAGGAAGTTCAAGATGAGAAGGTTCCGGGGAGCGACAGAAGAGCTCCGCGCCCTCCACGTCCTTAACTACGAGATGGAATCCTCAACTGTCCTGACGCTCACCGCCTCGATGGGGCTTAAAGGCGCGTGCATAACGGGTGTCGTCAACAGGGGTTCTGTGGGCAGGATAACGCCGGGTTCTCTTAAGAAAGGCGAGGAGAGCGCGATACGGGCGGCTGTCAAGGCGCTCAGGTTTTTATAGCGACGCCGTCTCTTTCCTCATCGCCTCTATCGTCTTTTTATAGTCCGGCGTGCCGAAGACCCCGGAGCCTGACACGAATACGTCCGCGCCCGCAAAGGCGGCCTCTTTGATGTTTGAGACCTTTATGCCTCCGTCGACCTCAAGCTCAATTGAACGCCCCGACTCTTTTATGAGTTTGCGGGCGGCGGCTATCTTCTTTATGGATGACGGTATGAACCCCTGGCCGCTGAACCCCGGGTTTACGGACATGATGAGGATGAGGTCCACGTCCGTTATGACCTCTTCTATGGATGAGAGCGGGGTCGCAGGGTTCATGGTGACGCCTGCGCGCTTGCCCAGGTCTTTTATGGATTGCACGACCTTGTGAAGGTGCCTTGTAGCCTCGGCGTGTACGGTTATTATGTCGCTACCCGCCTTCGCGAAGTCGGCTATATACCTCTCCGGCTCTTCTATCATCAGATGCACGTCGAGCGGGAGCCTCGTCGAGCGTTTTATCGCCTCGACTATGAAAGGGCCTATGGTGATATTAGGGACGAACCTGCCGTCCATCACATCCACATGGACGTAATCGGCCCCGGCGTCTTCCAGGGCCTTCAGCTCCTCTTTAAGCCTCGTGAAATCGGCGGAGAGTATGGATGGGGATATCTTCATCTTCTTTCCTTTACAGTTGATTTATCGGGACTCTGACTCATCTGAATGAACTGCCTGCGGAAAAGACCTTCCCCCCTTTCTAAAGGGGGGTTGAGGGGGATTATAAATCGATAATCTCCCCCTGCCCCTCTTTAAAAAAGAGGGGTGTAAATCCCACTGTGGCTCTCAGATTCCGCCCCCCTCTTTTACCAGATTTACGGCCCTTTGTCCATGCCCTCGCCGGGCAGGCAAATCCATATCAAACGACTGAAGGAGACCAGCTTGAGACTTGGTCCTGGCGCCTTAGCAGGTTGTTAAAACTCGGAATGCGCGAAGCGGCTTGTCAGCCTGCTTAGCAGTAGAGCGGACTATTGCAGGTAAGCACCTGCCCCGCCCTTGTCCCCGACCTGTAGACCGTGACACCCTTGCACCCGAGCCTGTAGGCGAGGAGGTACGCCTCTTTCACGTCGTTCGGGCTTGCGCTGGAAGGCAGGTTTATGGTCTTCGAGACCGCGTTGTCAGTGTACCCCTGGAACTCGGCCTGCATCCTGATGTGCGCTTCGGGGGGAAGGTCGTAGGCGGTGACGAAGATATATTTTATGTGAGCAGGCACGTCAACCCTCTCTTTAATGTCCCCGCCGTTTTTTATAAACTCCATAAGCTCTTCGTTGTAAAACCCTTCTTCTCTCGCGACCTCTTCGATGAGCGGATTCAACTCCGGAATCTGAACGCCGTTCAATACCTGCCTCGTATAAGAGAGTGAATAGAACGGCTCTATCCCTGAAGAGCACCCGGCGATGATGGACAAGGTCCCTGTCGGCGCGATTGTCGTAACGGTTGCGTTCCTCACCGGCCCCACGCCGGGCCTGTCAAAGACAGACCCCTTGATGTTGGGGAAAGGCCCCCTCTCTCTTGCGAGCCTCCTTGAAGCCCCCCAGCCGGCCTCGCCTATAAATCCCATGACGTCGCGGGCGATGTCCCCGCTCTCTTCGCTCCCGTACCTGACGCGGAGCCTTATGAGCATGTCGGCAAAACCCATGACCCCGAGCCCTATCTTCCTGTTCCCCTTTGCCATAGAGTCTATCTCGCGGGACGGATACCTGCCCGCGTCGATCACGTCGTCGAGGAAGCGGACAACGGTCTCGACGGTCTTCTTTAATTTATCAAAGTCTATCGCCCTTCCCCTTACCATCTTCCCGAGGTTTATGGAGCCCAGGTTGCACGGCTCGTATGCGAGGAGAGGTTGCTCGCCGCACGGGTTTGTCGCCTCGAATATTCCGATATGCGGCGTCGGGTTCGCCGCGTTCACCCTGTCTATGAATATGACGCCCGGCTCGCCGCTCTTCCACGCGGATTCTACTATCCGCTCGAAGACCTCCGTAGCATTCATGCGCCCGGTCTCTTTCCCGGTCCTCGGGTTAATGAGCGGGTAGTCGGAGTTTTTCTCCAGCGCCTCCATAAAGGCGTCGGTGACGGCGACGGAGAGGTTGAAGTTTACGAACTCCGTCGGGTCGTCCTTTGCGGTAATAAAGGAGATTATATCCGGGTGGTCGATCCTGAGTATCCCCATGTTCGCGCCTCTGCGCGCGCCGCCCTGCTTTATAGCTTCAGTCGTGGCGTTGAATACGCGCATGAAGGAAACGGGGCCGCTCGCCACCCCTCCCGTGGAGCCTACGATGTCGTTCATTGGGCGCAGCCTCGAAAACGAGAACCCCGTGCCGCCGCCGGACTGGTGTATTATCGCGGTGTTTTTGATCGATTCAAATATGGAATCGAGCGAATCCTCTACGGGCAGGACGAAGCATGCGGCCAACTGCTGGAGGCGTCTGCCTGCGTTCATGAGCGTCGGCGAATTGGGCAGGAACTCAAGCGCTGACATGAGGCAAAAGAACTCCTCCTCCCAAATAGAGGCGTCCCCTCCGTACCGCGCCTCTACCCCGGCGACGTTCCGGGCGACCCTCCGGAACATCTCTATCGGGGTCTCGATAACGCGCCCTGCTGAGTCCCTGTTGAGGTAGCGCCTCTCTATGACCGTTATCGCCCCTGGCGAGAGCTTGAGTCCCATTCGAGCCCCTTAAAAAAGATTTTCTCTTTATTCTATCAGCCGGGGGCGACAACCGCAACAGGCCGGTATCGCGAGGATTGGCGAAAAAAGAAAAGGGACGGGAAGATATCCCGCCCCCTTTGGGGTTTTTAAAAGTTCTGAAACCGTTCAGGCTTCAAATAAGCTCTAGCCTGTTATATCGCCTTCCTTATCTCCTTCATGAGTATCTCTTCGGTTATCACGCCAGAGTGCGAATAGCTTACAGACCCGTCCTTGCCGATGATGTAAGTCTTCGGGACTCCGTAGAGGTTGTACGACTTCATTATCTCTCCGCTCGCGTCCCTCCCGGCCGGGAACGAGAGCTTGAACTCCTTTATAAAGCCCTTTGCGCCCTCTTCGGTGTCGTCTACCGCGACCCCTATGAACTCGACACCTACGCCCTTGAAGGTCTGGTACGCCCGCTCAAGCGCCGGGGCCTCGAGCTTGCACGGCCCGCACCACGAGGCGAAGAAGTTGACTACCACCACTTTGCCCTTCATAGCTTCGAGGCTGAACGCCTTCCCGTCAAAAGTAGTCAGCTTGAACGGCACCGCTGTCTCTGCCGCCGGTTTTGCGGCCTGCTCCGCGGCCTTTTCCTTTCCCTTGCACGCCGAAAGGGTCAAAGCGAGCAGTATTATAAAGGCGACGCCGAGGGCGCGGCCAAAGATATCAAGGTTTTTTTTCTCCACCATGTCCGCCTTTAAATGTTTTTAAATCAACCAGTTGCGTATTTTAACCGGAAGAGGTCCGGTTTACAAGGACAAAGTCCGGTAAAAAAAAAGGGCGGCTCGCGCCGCCCTTTCATTGCATTTTTTACATTTTTAACGAGGAGCCGTCCTTTACCCGGACGCCTGGGGACTTACAGCCCCTTTTCGATGAGCTCTTTTATCTGGCCCTTCGGCACCGCGCCTACGAGTTGGTCGATGACCTTGCCGCCCTTGAAGAGGATGAGCGTCGGGATGCCTCTGACGCCGTACCTGCCAGGGGTCGCGGGGTTGTCGTCGACGTTCATCTTGGCGACCCTTATCTTTCCGGCGTATTCCGTCGCCATCTCTTCGACGATGGGGGCGATGGCCCGGCATGGCGCGCACCAGCTCGCCCAGAAGTCCACAAGGGCCGGGACCTCGGATTTGAGCACCATGGAGTCGAAGGTAGAGTCTGTAACGTTAATGATATTGTCGGACATTAGAAACCACTCCTTTCGGGGCCCTCTTGGGATTGATCAGCGGAAAATCCGGTTCGATATTGATATCTTCCGACGGTCCTCAATGAAATATAATCGAATGATCGGGTCGTGTCAACCCCTTTATTGGCCGCTCGGCGCGGGGCCGATGTCCTTCGGGAGTTATCGAGACATAAGTAATCAAGTCGTCTCGATATGCACTTTGCCCGTCCGGCCAGGACCCGCTCGGCTCGGGTACTCGGCGTACGGCCAAATTCAAATCCGGTTGCTCCAGGCTCCCGGACTCAAAGCCGTCTCGATATGAACCTTGCCCGTCCGGCGAGGGGGCCAAATCCGAATCAAGGCCTCTCTGGCAAACCAAGCCCTATGCCGTTCGATACGCACCTTGCCCGTCCGGCGAGGACTTTCCTCTTGACAGCGTCCCGTCAAACACGCAAAATATCGGGTATGAAAGACGAAGCCCTATTAGAATTCCTTGAAGAGGCCGCCGAAAGGCTCTCCATAAAGCTCGGTTACGAAGACTTGAGGAAAGGCGAGGTCGCCACCCCGGGCGGGATATTCATGCTCCGGGGAGAAAGGCGCATCCTGATACATAAGGGCCTCTCAGTCGAGGATAAGGTCGACTGCCTCTCCGACATACTCTCAGGCCTCGACCTCGAGGGCATACATCTGCCGCCCGAGGTCAGAGAGAGGTTGGACAAGCGCAAAGCAACGGTCTGAGCGCCCTTAGAAGCACCCGCTAACCCCGGTCCGGGTCCTTGTGCCCGTCCTTTTCCATATCCCCTCGACATGATATGCGTTGACTCTTCAGCGCGAAAATGTTACCATTAACATTGGCGCACTATCGTTTTTTTTTGCAGGGCTTTCCTTGAGTTTTCAGGCACAAGGCCTTTTGCCCGCCAGACCCGTTTTTTTTCGACGAGCCAGCCTCTCGATGCTCTTTCAGGCCTTACTCCCCCAGAGCGCGGCGCATCTAAACCAACGGAGGAACTGTGGCAAATCACTTCCGCTTCAAGTACCTCATCCCGGCCCTCATCGCTTTTTTTTCAATGACCATCGCCGGAGACGCCCTTGCCGCGCGCTCTGCCGTTGCGAGGGCCTTATCCGACACCTACTACAACTACACCGCCGCGCAGATGCTGAAAAAAGGCGGGAACCCGACAGCCGCCATAGACTTCTACAAAAAGGCTATCATCCTCGACCCGGCCTCGGCCGCGCTCTACGCGGACTTAGGCCAGCTCTACATGTCCGTGGGCGAGGCTGAGGAGGCCAGGAAGTCTCTTGAGAAGGCCGTGTCAGTGGACCCGAAGTACCCGAACTCGTACATCATACTCGCCGAACTCCACGCCATACTCAAAAACGACAAGGCCGCGGCTGAAAATTACGACAAGGCCATAGAACTCGACCCGAAGAACACGAAGAACTACCTCCTTTTGGGCGCCCTTTACGCGAAGATGAAGGAGTTCGACAAGGGGACCGCCGTCCTCATGCGCCTCATTGAGGTCAACCCGGACTCCGTCATGGCGTATTACTATCTCGCTAAGATCGAGTTCGAGAAGTCGAACTACGAAAAGGCCGCCGAGCACTACTCCAGGGCCCTTGCCATAAACTCGCACTTCGGGGCCGCCTACTTCGAGCTCGGAGTCTCCTACGAGCTCGACAAGAAGACGGATAAGGCGATAGAGGTCTACAAGAGGGGTATCGAGATCATGCCCCACGACACGGCGATAATGTCGAGGCTCGGCACCCTCTACATACAGGCTAACAGGCTTGATGAGGCGCTCGCCCAGTACGCCGCTCTCGAAAAGAACCAGGACACCAGGCTCGACGCGATGGTGAAGACCGGCCTCATATACTTCGAGATGAAACGGTACGGGGACGCCGTGGAGAAGTTCAGCTCCATCCTCTCCGAAAACCCGGACTTCCACAGGGTCCGCTACTACCTCGGCACCGCATACGAGGAAAAGGGCGACCTCGCCTCCGCGGCAAAGGAGTTCCAGCTCGTGCCCGAGAAGGACACGAGCTTTATAGATTCGAAGATCCACCTCGCGTACATCTACGAGAGACAGGGGAGGCTCGACAGCACCATACAGCAACTTAACGAGGCGATAAAGGCCAAGGGCGAAAACCCGGAGCTCCTGCGATTGCTGGCCTCCATATACCGCGAGGCGAAGAAGTACACTGAAGCGGTCGACGTCCTCGAGAGGGCGGTAAAGGCCGGGTCGAAGGACCCGGAGCTCTATTTCCTCCTCGGCGTAGTCTATGACGAAGCGAAGATGGAAGATAAGGTGATGGAGGCGATGAAAAAGGTCCTCGAGCTCGACCCCGCGCACGCGAACGCCTTGAACTACATCGGCTACTCGCTCGCCGAGAAGGGCGAGAGCCTCAGCGAGGCCGAGGGCTACATAAAGAAGGCCCTGGAACTAAAACCCGACAGCGCGCACATACTCGACAGCCTCGGCTGGGTCTACTACAAGCAGGGCCAGTTCGTAAAGGCCGTCGCGGAGCTTGAGAAGGCCGTAAAACTGCTCCCCGAAGACCCGGTGGTCATCGAGCACCTCGGCGACGCGTACTTAAAGAACAACCTTAAGCAGAAGGCTTTGAAGTCCTACGAGGGCGCGTTCAAGATCAACCCCGGCAACAATTCGCTCAAGGAAAAACTCGAAAAACTCAAGGAGGAGCTCAAGGCGAGCAACCATTGAGGTTAAAAGCCTTCCTATTCACAGCCGCCGTCTTCTTCGCCGGGTGCGCCGTGGTCAAGCCCTTGCCGCCTGAAGCGCCTGTTACCAGGGCCTCGGAGGCGCCTGTATCCATCAGGGCCGAGGCAATCGTGGTCATGAAGAGGCGCATGGACCTCGGCGGCAGGGCCGTCATCCTCGCGGAGGCCCCGGACAAGTTCAGGATAGAGGTTACGGGGCCTTTCAACCATCTCGCCGCGCTCCTCGTAAGCGACGGCAGGTCGTTTTTTTCTTATATCGGGGATGATACGGAGGTCAAGGACTGGGACGACCCCCGCCTCCCGTATTCTTTCAGCTCCAGTGAAATAGTTTCGTTCCTCCTGGGCGCCCAGGCAGACAAAGAGGCGGCAGACCGGGGCTTCGAGGTCTCGAAAGACGCCGACCGCTCGGTCTTTAAAAGACATCGTAAAAATGGAGACCTGAAGGTCGAGTTATCGGACTTCAGGTCTATCGGAACCCTCCGTATTCCTTACAGAATCGACATAGAGGACGGCAAAAGACGCCTCACTGTCAAGTACTCGTCCGTCGAAGTAAACCCTTCGATCGATCCGATGTCTTTCGACATAGACGCGCTCCTCCCTCACGCAACGCCATTCCCTGGCGGTTGAATCAAACAGGTTGACTTACGGTGCCTGATTATGTTATAAAGAATAGTACACTTTTCTCTTTTCCCTCTAAAATAAGGAACTCCATGTCAAAGATGATCGTCCAGGATTTCAAGGCCGGTGAGCTTGCCGTGTACCCTGCTCATGGTGTAGGCATGATCATGGGGGTAGAAAGCCGGGATGTCTCGGGCATAAACAAGGCGTTTTATATCCTCAAAATCCTCGATACCGAAGCCACCATCATGGTCCCCATCGAGACCGCCTCGAACGTCGGCCTCCGAAAGATAGTCAAAAAGTCGCTGGTCCCGAAGATATACGAGATATTAAAGGACAGGAAAGAGGTCGTCCTCGACAACCAGACCTGGAACAGACGCTACCGCGACTACACCGATAAGATAAAGAGCGGGTGCGTCATGGAGGTCGCCAAGGTCATGCGGGACCTCTACCTCCTCAAGTTCGACAAGGAACTCTCCTTCGGCGAGCGGCGGATGCTGGACACCGCCAAGAACCTCCTCGTCAAGGAGCTCTCCATCGCCAAGAACATAAAAGAGGAGAAGGTCGAAGAGGAACTCCTCCGTATCATGCAGAAGTAAACAGGCCCCGTTTCGTACGGACCTTTTCGGACCCTGACCGGGTCGCCGCAATATTACTGATAATAATACTTATATAATACTCAGGGGTTTTGGGACCTTTCTAAAGGGGGCATCCAGGGGATCAGCGGCTCCGCCAAAAGGGGGTTTGGGTGTTTTTAGTGATGCGCTCGCTTCTCGTGCTCTTTGCCTCGGTAAGCGGGTATTTGATAATCTACCAGATAGTCGGCAACCAGCTCGCCTACATCGGCCTCGTTAGCGGCCTCCTCATAGCCGTACTCGCCCTCATATTCGAAGACAGGGTCAAACGCGCGCCCTTAAGGATAGTCATGGGCGGGGCCATAGGCCTCATAATCGGCCTCATCGTCGCGAACCTCCTCACCTATCCGCTGATGCTCAATAACGAGAACATCTACCTCGAGCTCTCCGCGTACCTGCTGGCCAACTGCGTCATAGGGTACCTGGGGCTGTCCATCGGCATGAAAAAGGGGGACGAGTTCGACGGCTCGGCCTTCATCACCCACTTCAAGGAGGGGCGACACCAGGACCGGCAGGCCGGCAACGACGGGGCTCCCCGGCAACATGACGCCGCGAAGGGCGGCCTCATAGTAGACACCAGCGTGATCATAGACGGCCGGATAGCCGAGGTCTGCGAGACCGGATTCCTCGACGGCAGGCTCATAGTCCCGCAGTTCGTCCTCCAGGAGCTCCAGTACATAGCCGACTCCCCTGACCCGATAAAGAGGGCGCGCGGCAAGCGCGGGCTCGACGTTTTGAAGACCATTCAGGCGAACAAGAAGGTCGAGGTCTCGATATCGGATAAGGACTACCACGATATAAGGGAGGTCGACAGCAAGCTCGTCGCGCTCGCCAGAGAGACTAACGGCAGGATACTCACGAACGACGCGAACCTCCATAAGGTCGCGGAGCTACGCGGCGTCCAGGTCCTGAACATCAATAAACTCGCGACGGCCATGAAGCCCGTCGTGCTCCCCGGGGAGATAATGAACATCCTGGTCCTCAAGGAAGGCAAGGAGCACAACCAGGGTGTGGGCTACCTCGAGGACGGCACGATGGTCGTCATAGACAACGCCAGAGACCACCTCGGCAAGATGATAGACGTTTCCATTACGAGCGTGCTCCAGACCACCGGCGGCAGGATGATCTTCTCCAAGGTCCGGGACGAGTCGAAGAGGCAGGTCTACCAGTAAGTTTTTCCCCGCTATTCCACAAACCATCCCGATTTTTTCCCGCTACGGCGCTGTACTAAAAAGCCTTTACGCCCTGCCGGTTTTTTTTCGGCATGGTGCTTCGCGTCAATCTACACCGGCTCGCTCGTCTCTCCCCCCCTTAAGGTCGCTCACCCTATGCCTGGGATTTTTGAAAGACAAAAACATTATGACTTAGATGCCCAAACAGTTCTGTACGAATTAAGTGTCCCCTCCTAAAAAATCCTTTTATTGGACCTCTTTTTTTATTAAACTGCACCTATGCCAAACAGGCCCGGAATGAAAAAAGACCCGAAAGGGAAGGTCACTGCCGTCATCCCCTCAGCCGGGCTCGGCAGCCGCATGGGCGGGAGAAAGAAAAACTATCTGCTCCTCTCGGGCTCTCCGGTCCTCGCCTGCACGCTCGTTGCCTTCGAAGCCTCCGCCCTCATAGACTCGGTCATAATAGCGGTCGCGCCCGGCGACGAGGGATACTGCCGTGATGAAATAGCCCCGTTCGGTTTCCTGAAGGTCTCGCATATCGTCGCAGGCGGAAAAGAGCGCCAGGACTCGGTCGGCAACTGTCTTGAGTTCGCAAAAGACGCTGAGGTGATCGTTGTCCACGACGGGGCACGCCCGCTCGTGACCGTTGAGATAATCGACGCAGTCATACGCTCTGCCTTTGAGACAGGGGCCGCCATAGCGGCTGTCCCGGTAAAGGACACCATAAAAGAGGTCTCTGACGGCGCCGTAAAAAGGACCGTGGAGAGACACAGCCTCGTCTCCGTCCAGACCCCGCAGGCCTTCAGGCGCGATATACTCGTAAATGCCTTTCAAAAGGCAAAGGCGGACGCCTTCTACGGCACGGACGAGAGCTCGCTTGTCGAGAGGGCCGGGCATACGGTCTCGGTTGTGCGCGGCTCTTACGAGAACTTCAAGATCACGACGGCTGAGGACCTCCTCTTCGCGGAAGTCGTGCTCAACGGGAGGGGCGCGGAAAGCCGCGCGGCGTTTAATCCTGAGAGACTAAAAAGGACCGACTGATGCGCATAGGCAACGGATACGACGTCCATAAATTGGCCGAGGGCAGGAAACTCATCATCGGCGGCGTGGATATCCCCTTCCCCAAGGGGCTCCTCGGCCACTCCGACGCGGACGTCCTCCTCCACGCGATAATAGACGCGCTCATCGGCGCGGGCGGCCTCGGCGACATCGGGAGGCACTTCCCCCCGACCGACCCGGCCTACAAGGGCATCTCGTCGATCGACCTCCTCCGGAGGACAGGCGCGCTCATCGTATCGAGCGGCTTTACTATCGGCAACATAGATTCGATCATAGTATGCGAGGCCCCGCGCATGGCGCCATATATCCCTCAAATGTCCGCGAACATCGCCCGCGCCCTGAACTGCCCTGAAGGCAGGGTCAACGTCAAGGCCAAGACCGAAGAGGGACTCGGATTCACCGGGAGAGGCGAAGGCATCTCGGCCTACGCCGTAGCGATCCTTGTGGGGAGCGACGGGTGAGTGTCAGGACGCGCTTCGCGCCGAGCCCGACGGGCCGCCTCCACCTGGGTAACGCCCGGACGGCGCTCTTTAATTGGCTCTTCGCGCGAAAGCACGGCGGCAAATTCATAGTCCGCATAGAGGACACCGACAGAGAGCGGTCTACAAAAGAATTTGAAAAAAACATCCTCGAAGACCTCCGCTGGCTCGGCATGGAGTGGGACGAAGGGCCGGATGTCGGCGGCGGAAAGGGCCCGTACAGGCAGTCGGAGAGGCTCTCCATCTACAAGTCTTACGCCGCGCGCCTTGTTGATAACGGGCTTGCGTATAACTGCTACTGTACGAAGGAGCGGCTTGAGGGGCTAAGGAAAACACAGCTTGCCAAAGGCAATCCCCCGAGATACGACGGCATGTGCAGGTCCCTCGCCTCGTCCGATGCGCCCGCCAACATCGAGCCAGCCATAAGGTTCCGGGTCCCTGAAAGAGAGATAAGATTTATCGACGGCGTCCACGGCGAGCTCTCCTTTGATACCAGCGCCTTCGGCGACTTTGTGATCGTCGGCTCAGACGCGATAGCCTCATACAACTTCGCGGTGGTCGTGGACGACGCGCTCATGGAGATAACCCACGTCATCAGGGGCGACGACCACCTCTCCAACACCCCGCGCCAGATACTGCTATTCGACGCGCTCGGGCTCAAAGCCCCGTCCTTCAGCCACATCCCGCTCGTCCTCGGCAAAAACAAATTGCCGCTCAGCAAGAGGGACCGAAACGGGTCTATCGGCGAATTGAGGGGCGAGGGGTTCCTGCCGACGGCGATCGTAAACTCGGTAGCCCGCCTCGGCTGGTCTCCTGAAGAAGGGCTCCTCGGTCTCGATGAGCTCGCCTCGGCCTTCGCGCTCGAAGACCTCTCAAACTCCCCGGCCGTATTCGACGTCGAGCGGCTAAAGTCCTTCAACAGGGAGGCGATAAAAAGAATGGACGATGACGCCCTCTTCGCCTCCCTCGGCCTTATAGCCAGGGACGGGCTTTTCAAAGAAGCCGTACTTGAGATACGGGCCAACGCCTCTACCATTCCGGAGCTTAAGGATATAATAAATTCCGTAACAGGCTCCATACCATACGATGAAGACGCCCTCGCTGTATTGAGCGAGCCTTACGCCAGAGCGGTCTTGACGGCCTTCTCGGACGAGGCTTACACATCCGGGTTGCTTGACGGGACCGCATATAATAGAATCATCGCGGAGGTCAAGAAAAAGACAGGGGAGAAGGGCCAGCGGCTCTTTCTACCGATACGATACGCGCTCACCGGAAAAAAAGAAGGGGTCGAGCTCGTGAACATACTGAAGCTCATCGGCAAGATTGAAGCGCTGAAAAGAATAAAGAGGTTCATCTAAAAAGACCCGGAAAGGTAATGCAAATGCCGATAAAAGTCTACAACTCCCTTACGAGAAAGAAAGAGGATTTTACTCCCGTCGAGGAGGGCAAGGTCCGGATGTACGTCTGCGGACCGACCGTCTATGCCCTCAGCCATATCGGCCATGCCCGTAGCGCCGTCTCGTTCGATGTAATATACAAGTACCTCAAATACAGAGGATTTGAAGTAAAGTACGCCCGGAACTATACCGACGTAGACGACAAGATAATCCAGAGGGCTAACGAGGAAGGGGTCTCCTCAGAGGCGCTCGCCGAGCGCTACATCAAGGCCTTTGACGAGGACATGGAGGCTCTCGGTATCGAGGTCCCGGACTTCAGGCCAAAGGCGACCGGCACGATAAAAAAGATAATCGAAGTCACCGGGACGCTCATCAGGAAGGGCTCTGCATACGAGCTTAACGGAGACGTCTACTATTCGGTCAGGCTCAAGCAGGACTACGGGAAGCTCTCCGGCAAGAACATAGACGATCTCGAGTCAGGCGCGAGGGTGGACGTCGACGAGAGGAAACGCGACCCGCTCGACTTCGCCCTCTGGAAGTCGTCCAAGCCCGGAGAGCCCGCCTGGGACTCGCCCTGGTCCAAGGGCAGGCCGGGCTGGCACATCGAATGCTCTGCCATGTGCATGGAATGGCTCGGAGAGACTATAGACATACACGGCGGCGGAAAGGACCTCATATTCCCGCACCACGAAAACGAGATAGCCCAGAGCGAGGCGGCCACAGGCAAGACGCCGTACGTCAAGTACTGG
>JACREU010000052.1 GCA_016212705.1 Deltaproteobacteria bacterium | reverse complement strand
GCGCAGGTTCTCCCTCTTGAGCTTCTCCCTCTCCTCGGCCTTTTTGACCGTCAATACTATCTCGTCGGCCTTGAACGGCTTTGAGATATAGTCGTAGGCGCCGAGCTTCATGCACTCGAGAGCCGTTTCGAACGTCCCGTAGGCGCTCATCATGATGACGGTCCGCGCAAGCCCCCTGTCCTTCAGGGCCTTGAGGAACGAGAGCCCGTCGAGGCCCGGCATCTTTATGTCGCAGAGTATGAAGTCGAAGTCGTCTGCCTCAAGGAGATCGAACGCCTTCTCGGCCTCGGCGACCGAGACCGGCTCATAGCCCTCGCGCTTCAGGATCACCGAGAGCATGTGGCGCATCGAGTCTTCGTCGTCTATGATGAGTATCCTCATCCCCTCATGTCCTTACGCCTTTTCAACGGGGACCGGGAGCGAGACCGTAAACGACGCCCCGCCGCCCTCGCTTGACGAAAGCGTTATCTCCCCGCCGTACGTATTTATTATCGACTGCGATACGAACAACCCGAGCCCCGTGCCCATGCCCGGCCCCTTGGTCGTGTAGAAAGGCTCGAATATCCTGGAGGCGGCCTCCGTGCTGATGCCGGAGCCCATGTCGGTTACGCGGACGAAGACGAAATCCCTTTCCGGAGAGGGCGAGAACCGGGGGTCGTCCCTGCGTCTCCTCCTTGCAAACGTCCTCGTCTCGGTCCAGGACTCTATCGTCACCTTTTTTGCGCCCTCGACGCCGGCGAAAGAATGGGCCGCGTTCATGAGGATGTTCATGAATACCTGCCGGAGCTTCCTCGCGTCTATCAAGACCGGAGGCAGTCCCTCTTTTAACACAAAGGCCGTTTCTATTCCCCTGAAATCTTTGTGCGCCTCAAGCGTCGTAACAGTCTCCCTTACGACCGAGTTCATGTCGACAGGCTCGAGCGGGCGGGAAGCGGGCCTCGATATCTCAAGGAATTCCCTTACGATGAAGTCGATGCGGGAGACCTCCCTGACGCTCCTCTCAAGGATATCGCTTTCCTCGTCCTTGCTCAAGCCGCCCCTGGCGAGGATGTCGAGGTAGCCGTTGACCGCGCCGAGCGGGTTGCCTACCTCGTGGGCTATCCCCGCCGCGAGCCTTCCGACGACCGCGAGCGTGGAAGAGCGTAGCAACTCCTCCTGCGCGGTGTTGAGCTCCTCGTTCACCCGCTCGAGGCTCTTTATTTCGGATGAGAGCCTATCGGCCATTGTATTGAAGGACGCGGCAAGGGACCCGACCTCGTTATCGACATGAGCTTCGGCCCTCTCATCCAGGTTGCCTCCGGCTATGCGGGTAGCCGCCTTATCGAGCGCCCTTATCGGGGCGACTATGTAGCGGGAGAGGAAATAGGCGCCGAAGACGACGATGACGACGGCGTCGAGGAGGGCGTATATCAAGAGGAACCTCCTGACCCTGGAGAGGTCCTCGCTCGCGCCTGAGAGGGGCAGCGTGAAGGTCATGTATCCGTCCTTCCCGGACTGCTTAAGCCGCGCCGTCACGTGGAGGGCGTCCCCCATGCCGCGGAGCCACCCGCCCCCGAGCCTCTTGATGGTCAGGGACTCGCCTGAATAGACGACATCCCCGCCGGGCTCGCGCGTCTTCGCCTCCCCGGCGAGGAGACGCCCGCCGGGGCCGACTATGGCGTATTCGGACGCGCCAAACTCCTTCAAGGCCCTGATAACGTGGCGGTAGCCGACAGACGGGTCAACGGTATCGGATGAGTAAGAGGCGCGCAGAAGGGAAACGAGCCTCTCGGCCTCGTTCACCTTCCAATAAAAAGCCGTCCTCTCGATAATGACCGCGCTCAAGGCCCCGATGAGGACGATGCCGGAGAGCGTCATGACGACTATCCCGGCGATTAGCTGAAACCTTATGCCAAGCTGGCGCTTCATCTTAAGACCGCTCATAAATGGTCCTTGTCCCGGCCTTCCCGGGGATCAAGCGTCTTCCGCCGATTCCTACACGAGCCGCATAAACGCCTCGCGGGCCCCCTCGCCCCCTCGCCCCCTCGGCTTAAGGACCGACGGCCTTTATTATGTACCAATTGATGAGCTCGTCCCCGAAAAAGAGGTACGCGAGCGCCCCTGCGGCGAGGAACGGCCCGAATGGGATAGGGAACTTCGAGCCCTTTCCGGCAAAGACCATGAATATGACGCCTGTGGCCGCCCCGAGGAACGACCCCAGAAGGAGCGTCACGATAACGCCCTTCCACCCGAGGAAGGCGCCTATCATGGCGAGGAGTTTTATGTCGCCGCCTCCCATGCCGTCGTGGCCGGTAAGGAGGAGGTAGGCCGCGGCTATGCCGAAGAGTATGCCGCCTCCAAGGAGAACGCCTATGAGGGCGTCGACTATGCCGACGGGCATGACCCACGACAGGACGAGCCCTACGGCGATGCCGGGTAGGCTGATGACGTCCGGGATTATCTGGTGTTTGAGGTCGATGAAGGTAACGACGATGAGCGCGGAGACAAATGCGAAGTAGACGAAGAGCTCGACCTTGACGCCGAACCTTACGGCAAGGAGGACGGCGAAGACGGCGGTTACGGCCTCGACAAGCGGGTACTTGAAAGAAAGCGTGGCGCCGCAACATGCGGAGCGGCCCCTGAGGATGAACCAGCCGAGTATGGGGATATTATAATAGAAGGGGATATTTGCCCCGCACGCGGGACACCGGGACGGCGGGAAGACGACGGAGACCCCTTCCGGCAAGCGGCAGATGCAGACGTTCAGGAAACTCCCCACAACGGCCCCGAACAGAAAAGGCAGTATCAAGAGGGCGTCAGGCACCGGCGATACCCGCTACCACGAAACCCTCTTCACATCGTCTCCGGCAGAAAGCCCTTCCGCTTCCTCTCGACGACGGCGATTATGTCCGAGGCCTGCTTCACCGCGTCCTTCGAGTCCTTTTCGGTTATGACGTCCGCGGGTATGCCGCCGGGTATGGCGTCCGGAAACCGGGAGGTCTTGTAGTAGATGTCGAGGCTCGTGGAAGTCCCCACGAAAGACCTGAACTCTTCCTCGTAGGTGATGGCTCGGTCGATGAGCTCGACGACGGAGCGGGTCTCCCTCGCGTCCTCGCCGTTAAAGAAGAGAAACGAGCGCAGAGACTTCGCCGCGCTCTGTTGCGCCAGGAAACACGCCGGTGCGAAAAAACCTCCCTGCTGGTTCCACTCGGCGGCACGCAGATCATACTCCGCCTGCCTCAACCACCTGTCAGCCTCTTTGGCAAAAAGCCCCACTCTGTCCTCCTGTAATTAAAAAGGTTATTACGCCATTTAAGATCCCCCTTTTCTAAATGGGGAACGAGGGGGATTAAAAATTTACCGATCTCCCCGGCCACTCTTTAGCGAGGGTTTAACAGTGTTCAAGTCCTGTACGCAGAGTTTATTTTAACATACTCGTAAGAGAGGTCGGTTGTCCAGAGTTTTGCGGACCCCTTGCCTGACTTAAGGTCGATAGCTACCGCAACGTCCCTTGTCTTTATGGCGGCGGCCGCTTGAGTTTCCTTGCCTGTATCGAGGCCGTTCCTTACGACCTCTACGCCGTTAAATGCTATCGAGACCTTATCCTCTCGGAGCGCTATCCCCGCCCTGCCGAGCGCGGCGAGTATCCTCCCCCAGTTCGGGTCGCCCCCGAAGAAGGCGGTCTTGACAAGCATGGACTCGGCGACGGTCCTGGCGCCCTTCCTCGCGTCTTTATTGGAACCTGCGCCTTTTACGCCTATCTCCAGAAAACGTGTCGCGCCCTCGCCGTCTCTTACTATCATCTGTGCGAGCGAGACAGAGACTTCGGTAAGCGCCTTAAGGAACGCCCTATAGCCGGGTGTGGCGTCCTTTATCTCAACGCCGCTTACGCCGTTAGCGAATATCATCGAGGTGTCGTTAGTGGAGGTGTCGTTATCGACGAGGATGGAGTTGAAGGAGGCGTCTACCGCGATCTTCAGCGCCTTTTTTAAAACTGAGGTTTTGATCTTCGCGTCTGTCAAAAAATAAGAAAGGAGTGTAGCCATGTTCGGGCAAATCATGCCGGCGCCCTTGGCTATGCCGCCAATGGTTAAGGTCTTCGTCCCGATTTTTATTTCCCTGACAGCCGACTTCGGGAAGGCGTCCGTCGTCATTATGGCCTCTGTTGCCGGGCCGAGGCCTTTGTAGCTCAAGCCCTTGAGGAGAGCGGGGACCGCCGCCTCTACCTTTTCATAGGGCAAAGGCACGCCTATGACGCCTGTGGATGAAACGAGTATCTCGCCTTTCTCCAGGCCTATGGCGCGCTCTATGCATGAGGTCATCGCGAGCGCCGCCTTCATGCCGTTCTTTCCCGTGCAGGCGTTGGCGTTCCCGCTGTTAACGACGACCCCCCGTGAGACACCTTTTTTAATCCTCTCGATGCCGAGGAGGACAGGCGCGGCCTTTACCTTATTGGTGGTGAAGAGCGCGGCTCCCGATGCGGGGACGTCGCTCAATATAAGGGCGAGGTCCCTCCTGCCGTTCTTCTTTATCCCGGCTACGACCCCTGCGGCCTTGAAACCAGGCACGATGAATTCAGGGAGCCTGTAGTCGGCATAACCGCTCCCATCCTCTATTTTAAAATCCATCAGATGATTTCCTTTAAGAGTGTCTATTTTTTCAGGCTGCTCAAAAAGCTCCAGATGCGAGGCGTCGAGGAGCGAGGCGTGAGGCGTACTCTTTTGTACGCCGCAACGACGCGCGACGAAGACAACAAGGCAGATGGACTTTTTCAGCAACCTGAAGCTATTTTGCCCCGCAACACCTTTTGTATTTCAGCCCGCTCCCGCACGGACACAGGTCGTTCCTTCCTATTTTGTCGCCGTGGCGGGTGGCCGGGGCCTCTTTGCGCTCTTCTTCCGGCTCCTCCTCGCCCCTGCTGTATTTAAGGCGCTCCGGCTTCGGCCTCTTCTCGGGAGACGCCGGCGCGGTCCTTTCCGCCTGAGCGGCATGGGGCGTTACCGGCGCGGCCTCTTCCTCCCGCTCCCTTATCTGGACCTTATACAACCTCTCCGCCACCTCGGTCTTGAACCGCAGGATCATATCGACGAAGAGGTCGAACCCTTCCTTCTTGTACTCCTGGAGCGGGTTCTTCTGGCCGTAGCCGCGAAGCCCTATGCCGCCCTTCAGGTGGTCCATGGAGAGGAGGTGGTCCTTCCAGAGGGTGTCGAGGGTGTGGAGCATTATGACTTTTTCGAATGACGCGAAAGGCGCGTCCCCGACGAGCGCCACCTTCTCGGCGTATGCCTTGAACATATGGTCGGCGGCTACCCCGGCGAGCGCGTCCCTGCCGACGGAGTCGAGGTCGTGCGCCGTTATCTGCGCGCCGAACTGATTGTGCAGACCGTCGATGAGGGGTTTCAGGTCCCGGTCCTCGGGGTGAGCCTTCTCGTCTACATGGGTGTTTATTATGTTCTCGGAGACCTCCAGTGTGAACTCCTTCACCATGTCGCGTAGCCCCGCCTCGGAGAGTATCTGCTTCCTGTATCCGTAGACGACCTCCCTCTGCTGGTTCATGACGTCGTCGTACTCAAGGAGGTGCTTCCTTATGTCGAAGTTATGCGCCTCTACCTTCTTCTGCGCGTTCTCGATCGCCCTGGATACGAGCCCGTGCTCGATCGGCATGTCCTCTTCCATTCCGATCTTGCTCATGATCGACGCTATCCTGTCGCTCCCGAAGATACGGAGCAGGTCGTCGTCGAGCGAGAGATAGAACCGGGAAGACCCCGGGTCTCCCTGGCGGCCGGCGCGGCCACGGAGCTGGTTGTCTATGCGGCGCGACTCGTGCCTCTCGGTGCCTATGATGTGCAGGCCGCCTAAGGCGAGGACCTTCTGCTTTTCCTCCTCGCAAAGGACCCGCGCCTTTGCGAGCGCGTCCCTGTACTCTTCCGTAGTGTCGTCCTTGCCCGCGCGCTCGACGGCGAGGTACTCCGGGGTGCCGCCGAGGAGTATGTCGGTGCCCCTGCCGGCCATGTTCGTCGAGATGGTGACGGATTTGAGCCTCCCGGCCTGCGCGACTATCTCGGCCTCCCTCTCGTGGGCCTTGGCGTTAAGGACATGGTGGGTTATGTTGTTGCTCTGGAGGATCTTGGAGAGCTTTTCCGAGTCGTCGATGGAGATAGTCCCTACGAGGCAGGGCCTGCCCTGCCTGTTCCACTCCTCTATCTCCTTTACGACGGCCCTGAACTTCTCCTTCTTGGTCTTGTATATGAGGTCCGTGGTGTCGGCCCTCTTAAGCGGCTTGTTCGTCGGTATTATCATGACCTCGAGGTTGTATATCGAGTGGAACTCCGAGGCCTCGGTGTCGGCGGTGCCGGTCATGCCTGAGAGCTTATTATACATCCTGAAGTAGTTCTGGAAGGTGATCGTGGCGAGCGTTTGGTTCTCGTTCTCGATCTTGGCGTCCTCCTTCGCCTCGACCGCCTGGTGGAGACCGTCTGACCAGCGCCTTCCGGACATGAGCCTCCCGGTGAACTCGTCGACTATTATGACCTGGTTGTCCTTGACGACGTAATCGACGTCCCTGTGGAAGAGTACGTGCGCGCGCAGGGCCTGGTTAACGTGGTGGAGCGTCTCGATGTTCTCCGGGTCGTAGAGGTTCCCGAGGCTTAAGAGCTCCTCGACCTTCTCCACCCCCTCGTCGGTCATGAGGACCTGGCGCGCCTTCTCGTCGACCGTGTAGTGGGCGTCCTTATTGAGCCCTGGGATTATCCTGTTTATAGTGTAATACTTGTCGGTCGAGTCCTCGGTCGGGCCGGATATGATGAGCGGGGTCCTCGCCTCGTCTATGAGGATAGAGTCGACCTCGTCGACTATGGCGAAGTGAAGGTCCCTCTGGACGTACTCGTCGAGCGAGAACTTCATGTTGTCGCGCAGGTAATCGAAGCCGAACTCGTTGTTCGTGCCGTAGGTGATGTCGGCGTTGTATGCCTCTTTCCTCGAACAAGGGCGCAGATGTATGAAGCCCCCGGCGTCCCTGTGGGAGGGGTCGTAGACGAAGCTCGCCTCGTGCTGTATGACGCCGACCGTCAAGCCGAGCGCGTTATATAACGCGCCCATCCAGTGGGAGTCCCTCTTGGCGAGGTAGTCGTTCACGGTGACGAGATGCGCGCCCTTTCCCATAAGGGCGTTAAGGTACAGGGCGAGGGTCGCCACAAGCGTCTTTCCCTCGCCGGTCTTCATCTCGGATATCTTGCCTTCGTTAAGGACCATCGCGCCCATGAGCTGGACGTCGAAGTGGCGCATCTTAAGGCGCCTCCAGGACGCCTCCCTGCAGGCCGCGAAGGCCTCCGGGAGTATGTCGTCGAGGCTCTTGCCCGAGGCGAGGTCTTCCTTGAAGCGCTTTGTAAGGTCCTTGAACCCTTCGTCGCTCATGGCCTGCATCTTCGGCTCAATGGAGTTTATCTTTTCGACAATGGGCTGTAGCCTCTTTACCTCCCTGTCGTTCTTGGAGCCGAAGACCTTCTTAAGCAGGTTGTTTAACATGTCTCTCCCAGGGGCCTTAAACCCCTTTCCGATATATGATATTTACCCTTCAATCAGGGCATAAATGCAATTTGCCATATTAGCACAATTATACATATATTTCCACGGCGGGCAAAACCTTTTTTGGTCCTCGCCGGACTGGCAAAATTCATATCAAGATGACTTGGCTATCCCTGCCTCCATAGCTCCCGAAGGAAATCGGCCCCGCGCCGAGCGGTCCTCAAGGGCGATCGATTCCGGCCATAAAAAAACCCTTCGGGTCCTCCGAAGGGCTCATGGATCAAATCAGGCTGAACCGTCAGTTCAGGAGGTACCTCGCGGGGTCGACCGGGACGCCGGAGAGCGAGACCTCGTAATGGAGGTGCGGGCCCGTGGAGCGTCCGGAGTTGCCCATAAGCCCGAGCTTCGTTCCGCGCTTGACCTTCTGCCCTGCCTTTACGAACGTCTGCGAGAGATGCCCGTAAGAGGTCTTGTAGCCGAAACCGTGGAATACGGTGATCTTTCTCCCGAGCCCCTCGTCGTTTACGGCCTCTACCACGACCCCGTCGGCAGGGGCGACGATCGGCGTGCCGACCTTGTTAGCTATGTCTATGCCCTTGTGGGGCTGTAGCGTGCCGGAAAAAGGGGAAATCCTCTCGCCGAAGGCGGATGTCACCCAGCCGCGCGCGGGCCAGATCGACGGGGTCGCGGCGATGAACGACGAGCGCTCCATCATGTATTCGTGCAGGTCGGAAAAACTCGCCTTCTGGCCGGAGAGCCCGTCTTCGAGACGTGATATCTCGGAGCGCATATCCTCTTTGAGCCCTTTGGCCGCCCCTTTGATGGAGCTCAAGGGTTTTTCCTCCACCGGCCCGCCCATGCCCATTACCTGGTCCGGGAGCGAGGCCTTGGGCGTCCCGAGGCGCGCCATGGCGCGCAGCTTCCTGTCAAAGAGGTTCAGCTTGGAGAGCTCGGTCTCTATCTCCCCGATCCTGGCGCTGAACCACTGGAGCTCGAGCCTCTGGTCCTCGTTCTCCTTTTTAAGGGTGAAGAGGTCGGCCTTCTCGCCCTTTATCCGCGCGTAGTCGTAGATGACAAAGGCGAGCGCGAGGAAGACGAGCGCGGATACGACGCCAAGGCCCTTAAGGAGCCGCACGGGGAGACGGAGATGGCGGGTCTTTGAGGCGTCGTCCGTCAAAACAAAAAATGTTAGAAAACGCCTGTCCAACTTATAGGCTCCCCTTTAATAGACGGGCTGATTGAATTTAGGATTATCGAAAACGGTTGGCGCTTAGAGAGCAATGAACAACGGTGCCTTACGAGCGCCTTTAACTGGCGAGCGCCGAGAGCGACCGGCGGCAAGTCTCGCCACCGCCCCACATCCCCCGCCCCCGCGCTTCAGACCCTTGAGTATGAATGGATTAGCACGGCAACGGACGCCTTGTCAAGGCTTAAAGACGGAAAAATACGCACACTGACGATTGTTACACTTTATGGCGCGGCCTTAGCTAAGGATAGAGCAGTATCCTGTCCTTTTCTATCTTGATGTAGCCTTCCTGGGTCATTTTCTTGAGCGCCCGGGAGACGACCTCGCGGGACGAGCCTATCATCGCGGCGAGCTGTTCGTGCGTCGGCCTCTCTATGGCGATGACCTTCTCATCGCCGGTGAGCGTGGTCCTGGACATCCCGATGAGCGTGTGGGCTATCCTGCCGCAGACGTCCAGGAGCGCGAGCCCGCCTATCTTCCT
>JACREU010000051.1 GCA_016212705.1 Deltaproteobacteria bacterium | reverse complement strand
GAGACGTCCATGAGGGTAATGTCCTCGGCGCGGGCCATGATGAACTCTCCGCCCTTCCTCGCCGAGATGAACTCGCTCGTGAACCTGCCGTCCTTGTCTATCGGCGCGTTCGCCTGCGCGATGACATGGGGCTCCTCGTCGAGCGCCGAGAGATAATTTATCCTGTTCGAGACCTTCGCGTCCTTTACTTCCCTGTACGGGGTCTCGATGAAGCCGAAGTCGTTGACCCTCGCGTAGGTGGAAAGAGAGACGATGAGGCCGATGTTCGGGCCCTCAGGCGTCTCGATCGGGCATATGCGTCCGTAGTGGGTCGCGTGGACGTCCCTTACCTCGAAGCCCGCCCTCTCCCTCGTAAGACCTCCGGGCCCGAGGGCCGAAAGCCTCCTCTTGTGGGTGATCTCGGACAACGGGTTCGTCTGGTCCATGAACTGCGAGAGCTGGCTTGAGCCGAAGAACTCCTTTATGACCGCGGAGACGGGCTTGGGGTTGATGAGGTCGTGCGGCATGAGCGTTTCCAGCTCGCCCAGGCTCATCCTCTCCTTTACCGCCCTCTCCATGCGGAGCAACCCTATCCTGTACTGGTTCTCGAGGAGCTCTCCGACCGAGCGGACGCGCCTGTTTCCGAGGTGGTCGATGTCGTCGACCGTGCCCTGGCCGTTCCGGAGGAGTATGAGGTAACGGACTACCTCGAGTATGTCGTCCTTACGGAGGATCGTCATGTCGAGCGGCACGTCGAAGCCGAGCTTCCTGTTCAGCTTAAGCCTGCCGACCTTGGAGAGGTCGTACCTGTCGGCGTTGAAGAAGAGGTCGTGGAAAAAGACGTTCGCGGTATCCACCGTCGGAAGGTCGCCGGGCTTCAACCTCTTGTATATCTCGATCCTGGCGTTCAGGGTCATGTTGGTAACGGGTTCGTCCGGGTTCTCTTTCCTGAACTCGTTTATGGTCCTCGTGTCCTCGTTGCCGATGCGGTCGTTAAGGAGCGTCTCCCTGAAGAAGATGCCCATCGCCTCGATCAAAAGGAGCTTGAAGCTCTTTATGTCGCGCCTGGAGATCT
>JACREU010000050.1 GCA_016212705.1 Deltaproteobacteria bacterium | reverse complement strand
CCTGAATTTAGCCTCTGCGATTTTTGAACGGCTGTAATACCTATTTTTCTTCAGCATTTCGGAAGCTTACCACATTTCTCAATGTCGTTTGCTTCCTAAGACCCTTAGAAAAGGGGGATTTTTTTTGAGCGCGTATGCCCATTAAAAAGGTAGCGATGGAGAAGATCGGCCCGTACTCATTTATTCAGGGAAGCGGCCAGAAGGTCACGAACGACCCGCTCCTGCTTGCCGACTTTGTCTTGCCTCTAAATGCCGACGACCGCGTGATAGACCTGGGGACCGGCACAGGCATAATACCCTTACTCCTTGCATCGAAGTCGAGAGCAAAACGGATAACAGGCGTTGAGATAGACACGGAGGCCTGTTCGGTCTTTGAAAGGAACATCGCGGATAACGGACTTGAGGGCATGGTAGAGGCGGTCTTATCCGATTACCGGGACCTGAAGTCAATCTACAAGGCAGGCTCGTTCTCGCTTGTCGTCGCCAACCCTCCTTACATAAAGGCCGGTGCCGGGCGCGTAAGCCCTAAAAAGCAAAGGGCAGTGGCGAGGTCGGAGGTAAAGGGGACGCTCAAGGAGCTTATTGATATATCAAAATATCTCGCTGGCGAGAAAGGCCGGGTAGCTTATGTCTTTCCAGTAGCCCGTCTCTTCGAGATGTTGGGAGAGGCGAGGGTGGCCGGGCTTAAGGTGAGAAGGCTTAGGTTCATCCATACGAGCCGATTAAAACCGGCGAAGCTATTTCTTATAGAGGCAGGGCAGGAGGGAGGGCTTGTTATAGAAGAGCCGGTGAATCTAATCTGATTCCTCACCCTTCGCCTTCTCCATAATCCTTTTAAGGATATCCTGAAGCTTTTTATCCTTTATCCCTTTCGTCGTCTCTTCGATCTCTTTCATCTCTTCCCCGGTGAGCTCGCGTTTGATGGAGGGGGGCAGAGGCGCGGGAGGCCCCACTTGAACTACCTCCCCGACCCGGAGTATTATCTCTTTTACAACGCTCTCACCGAGCGTACGGTTAAGGCGCTCGATTATCTCCCTCTTCTGGTAGTTGAGCTCGGTCATCCAGGGTGAAGACGATACCGCGCAATAGAGCGTCCCGCCTATGAGCCTCGTTGGAATGGACCTTTTCGCGATATTCGGCCCGACGCACTCTTTCCAGGCCTTTAAGAGCTTATATTCTTTTAGTTTTGCCGCGATGCCGAGGTTGGGGAAAGATGCGGCGAGGATGGAGTCTACCTTCAAGGCAGGGTCTTTTTTCGACTGTCCCTTCCGCCGCCCGCCCGGGCCGCGCCCAGTCATGCTCAGGAAACCCTTGATCTGTTGAGCCTTCCGCCGATCATCTGGCCGAGTACCGCCCCGACGATGATTATGGGGATAACCTTTGCGCTGAAGCCAGCCGCTGTCCTCAAAAGAAAGATGGCGGGTATGGGTAGGTGGATATAGAGGAACCACGCCAACGAGAACTTCTTCGTCTTTACCCTCAGGTATCCGAAAGGAAGGTTCAGGACAAGCGCCGCTAAGACGATGAGGGCAAGGAGGATTGCTGTGTTCCAGGTAGTCATGTCGCCTACTAAGTTAACAGATTGAGAGTCATTGTGTCAACTCCTTGCCGGATTCCCTCCGGCGAGGAGAGGCATGTACATTGTCCCTGTCCGTACACCCCCACAAGAGGAGAGGGGGGAATCCCGATATCCACCTCTTCGGCTGTTTCCGGCCAGGAATTAAATGCCTTGACACCGGCTATATTTGTCTTATATTATTATATAATTTGCGTAGTTCCGCGACGCTGACAATTATCAAAAGGCCGTTACTTTAAGCGGATAATTGATATTCGGGCTATAATCGATATGGCGAGTCCGTTGGGGGTAGAAGTGGGGCAAACCTCTGAGGGACTGTTTTTTCTTTAAGGAATACAGGTAGATATGCTTGAGTCTTTATCGGATAAGTTCAGGAAGATACTCCGCGACGTGAGGGGGCAGGGGTCTCTTTCGGAGGCCAACATCCAGGAGGCGCTGAAGGAAGTCAGGCTCGCCCTCCTTGAAGCCGACGTCAACTTCGCCGTCGTAAAAGACTTCGTCAGCTCCGTAAAGGAGAAGGCGATGGGCAAGGACGTACTTGAGAGCCTCACCCCGGGCCAGCAGTTCACGAAGGTCGTCCACGACGAGCTCACCAACCTCCTCGGGGGCGAGGACTCGTCACTTGAGCTCAAAGGCAAGCCCTCCGTCATAATGCTCGTCGGGCTCCAGGGCTCAGGCAAGACGACTACTACCGCCAAGCTCGCCCTGCACCTTAAGAGCAAGGGGAGGACCCCGTTCATTGTCCCTGCGGACCTTTTCAGGTTAGCCGCGGTATTACAGCTCAAAAGGCTCTCCCAAGAGATAAAGGTAGACTGCTTTGACAGCGACGATTACAAGGACCCGGAGGAAATATGCAAGGAGGCGCTGAGGGTGGCAGGCCTCAAGGGCTATGACATACTCCTTGTCGATACAGCCGGGCGCCTCCATATAGATGATACGCTTATGCACCAGCTCGGGTCCTTGAAAGCGATACTCAGGCCGAGCGAGGTATTGTTCGTAGCCGACTCCATGACGGGTCAAGACGCGGTCAATACCGCCAAGGGCTTTAATGATTCTGTCGGCATAACCGGCGTCATACTCACAAAGTTCGACGGCGACGCCAGAGGCGGCGCGGCGCTCTCGATGAGGATGGCTACCGGCAAGCCCATCAAGTTCATCGGCACCGGAGAGAAGGTCGACTGCATCGAGGTATTCCACCCGTCCAGGCTCGCCGGCAGGATACTCGACATGGGCGACATACTGACGCTCGTTGAGAAGGCCCAGGCGACGTTCGACGAGAAGGAGACAAAGGAGCTTCAGCAGAAGCTCAAGAAGGACACCTTCACGCTCGACGACTTCAAGTCCCAGCTCCAGCAGATAAAGAAGCTCGGTTCGATGGATTCCATCCTCTCCATGATACCCGGTTTCAGCGCCATGAAACAGGCGAAGGACATAAAGATAGACGAAAAAGAGATATCGAGGATAGAGGCTATAATAAACTCCATGACGCCCAGGGAGAAGGCCGACCCCGGGGTGCTTAACGCTTCAAGGCGGATGAGGATAGCCAAAGGCTCAGGCACCAAGGTGCAGGACGTGAACAAGCTCATAAACCAGTACCAGGACATGCGCAAGATGATAAAGAAGCTCAAGGCCGCCGGGCCAAAAGGCATAAAGGGTCTTTTCCAGAAGTTCATGTAGGGTCGCATAGTAAGAAAAACAAACGGAGGTAAGGCTTAAATGGCAGTAAAGATCAGGCTCACAAGGCAGGGTGGCAAGAAGAAACCGTTTTACCGCATAGTCGTCGCGGACTCAGAGGCCCCGAGGGACGGCAGTTTCCTCGAGGTCGTCGGCACATACAACCCGATGTTGAACCCGCCGAAGGTGGATTTGAAGAGCGAGAGGGTTTCGTTCTGGCTCGGTAAAGGCGCCACTCCGACCGACACCGTAAGGCAGATCATCAAGAAGGCCCAGAAAAGCGAAATAGCGGCCTGACGCCCCGGCCGTTAACACGAGTGACATTGAGTAAGGACGGGCTCGTCCCCATAGGGAAAATAATCGGTGTCCACGGCCTCAAGGGAGAGGTTAAGGTATTCCCCTACGGGGACCTCGACGACTTCGAACTGAAGGCCGTGTTCGTCTCGGCCAAAGAGACGGTAAAGTCTTTTACGGTCAAGCGCTCGCGCAAACACAGGGAACTCTACATCCTTGATCTCGATGGCGTCTCTGAAAGGAGCGAAGCCGAGGCGCTCATCGGCGCCGTGGTGAGCGTGCCTGAATATGAGCTCCCAGAGCTTGATGAGGACGAGTACTACTATATGGACCTCGTCGGCATGGAGGTCGTGACCGAAGATGGCAAGCTCCTCGGGTCGATATCGAACGTCATCTCGACCGGCAGTAACGACGTCCTCGAGGTAGACGGGCCTTTAGGCCAGGTCCTTATACCGGCCCTTGATAATGTTATAATCGAGGTGGACGCGGCCGCCAGAAAGGTGACGGTCCGCCTCATGGAAGGGTTGTTGCCTGGGGAGACAGAGCAATGAGGTTCGACATACTCACGCTTTTTCCGGGGTTCTTCGACTCACCCCTTAAGCAGAGCATCATGGGGAAGGCGGTGGAAAAGGGGCTCTTAACCGTCAAGACCCGCGATATCAGGGACTATACGACGGACAAGCACAGGACAGCCGACGATTACCCCTACGGCGGCGGCCATGGGATGGTAATGAAGGTAGAGCCCGTGGCAAGGGCCCTTGAGGCCGTAAAGGCCGAGGTCAACGGCAACGGGGAGGACAACAACGGAGTTCTCAAAGAGGCCCTTCGTGCGCCAAGGGTCATTCTGACGTCCCCGCAGGGCGTGCCTTTGAGCCATTCGCTCTCCCGCGAGCTCTCGAAGGAAGAGAGGCTCGTCATAATCTGCGGCAGGTACGAAGGGGTTGACGAGCGTGTAATGGAGTTTGTGGACCTGGAGGTTTCGACCGGCGATTATATACTGACAGGCGGCGAGATTCCGGCTCTGGCCATCATCGACGCGGTTTGCAGGTTCATCCCGGGCGTGCTCGGGGACGAGGCGTCTGCCGAGTACGATTCGTTCTCTGACGGGCTACTTGAATACCCGCAATATACGAGGCCTGAGGAGTGGCAAGGGCTGAAAGTCCCGGAGGTCCTCTTATCCGGCAACCACGCCGAGATAGCGAAGTGGAGGAGGAGCGCGTCAATACGGCAGACTTGCCTTAAAAGGCCCGACCTCCTCAAAAATGCGGCGCTTGCCCCTGATGAGGAGCGGATGGGTGAGGTACTCGAAAACGCCATAAAGCGTCCCATTTTTAAAGTGTGATTGAGGGGCATTATAGACGGGCCTTACAAAACAGCCCTCTCTTTGTGGTCCAATGAGACGGCCTGGGCTATATAATTCTAAAAATGTTTGGCTTTTTTTCTGACTTTGGCTTAATATCTACGAACGAACAAAAACGGAGGGTTTTATGGGCGTAATACAGGAGATCGACAGGCAGTTCATAAGGACGGATATCCCGGAGTTCAACCCCGGCGATACCCTTCTTGTAAGGGTGAAGATAAGGGAAGGCGAGAAGGAGAGGATCCAGCCCTTCGAAGGTACGGTCATAAAGAGACGCGGTAGCGGCATGAGGGCGACCTTTACGCTCCGCAAGGTCTCCTACGGCGTTGGAGTCGAGAGGATATTCCCCCTGAACTCCCCGGCGATCGAGTCGATAAAGATCCTTGGTAGCGGAAAGGTCAGGAGGGCGAAGCTCTACTTCCTGCGCGACCTCAAGGGCAAGGCCGCGAGACTCAAGGCGAAGTAAGAACCGTTGGCCGGCGGTTTTTTGCGTCCACCGATGTATTGAGCAGTCTCTCCGGCGCGCGCGGTCTGCGCGCGCGCCGGTCTTTTCTTACCCCTTTCAAGCCTATGGACTTCCACGAAAACGAGGCCCGCTCAAAAGGTAAGAAACTCATCGCCGGCATAGATGAGGCCGGAAGGGGTCCGCTTGCCGGGCCCGTCGCGGCCGCCGCTGTAATATTCGCACACCCGCTCCCCCTTGACCTCGGAATACGCGACTCAAAGACCTTGTCCCCCGCAAGACGCGCTTCGCTCGTCCTCGATATTTATCTGAACGCTATTTCAGTCGGAGTCGGCCTCGTCTGGCCCGTAGAGATAGACGCTATCAACATACACAGGGCGTCCCTGCTGGCGATGGAGAGGGCCGTAGCGGCCTTAAGCGTAAGGCCAGACGCGCTCC
Organism: Deltaproteobacteria bacterium; assembly: GCA_016212705.1. GTDB lineage: Bacteria > Desulfobacterota > GWC2-55-46 > GWC2-55-46 > GWC2-55-46 > GWB2-55-19. The sequence continues at coordinate 9,483 of JACREU010000050.1, read as the reverse complement.
TCATAGACGGGTCTTTTGGCATCGCGGGCGCGATCGACCAGAAGACGATCGTCTCAGGCGACGCCTTGAGCGTCTCGATCGCCGCGGCCTCGATTATCGCAAAGACCGCGAGGGACCGGATAATGGAAGCCTACCACCGCATTTATCCCGTTTATAATTTTTTATCCCACAAGGGCTATCCTACGAGGGAGCACTTGTCCGCGCTATCGGCCTTTGGCCCTTCGCCTATCCACAGGCGCTCATTCAGGGGGGTAGTAAGATGAGGCCGATAAAGGGCATACTTAGGCTCCTGACAGGGGAGCGCGGCGAGGAGAGGGCAGAGGCGCTCCTTAAAAAAAACGGGTACAGGATAATAGAGAGGAACTACCGTTGCCCCCGCGGCGAGATAGACATCGTCGCCAGGGACGGCGGGACGATAGCGTTCGTCGAGGTGAAGACCCGGTGTTCAGAGGCCTTCGGGTCCCCCAAATACAGCGTCGATCAGAGGAAGCAGAAAAAGCTGACCGAGGTTGCAGTCCACTACATCGCCGAGCGCGGCGTACGGGAGACCGATCTTCGGTTCGATGTAGTGAGCATCGTAGTAAAGGACGGGGCATATAAGACGGAGCTTATAAAGGACGCCTTCGAGGCAATGGAATAGATCGGCTGTTGTGTTTGACGGTTCAGTTTGCAGACCTGAACTGCAATAACGGAACCGGTTGGCGGTGCTGAAAAGCCCTTTTGCGCGCTCCGCCATGCGCCTGTGCGTTGGTAAAATGAAACAAATCTTTTTTTGTTTTTCAAAAATCCCCAGGCATGGGGTGAGCGACCTTAAGGGAGGAAGTGACGAGCGAGCCGAGGCTGATTGACGCGAAGCGCTCAAGGGGCGAGCGAATAGGAGGGGGAGGGCGGCGGGAGCGAACCCCCATGCCGAAAAAAAGCCCGGCAGGGCGCAAAAGGCTTTTAACTAAAAAATGGAATTGCCCATCAAACCCATATCGGATTACGAATAATTGGGCTCAGGTTGCAAACCTGAACCCGTAAAAAGTCATTCCCGATGTTTTAATCGGGAATCCAGTCCTGCCCCCTCCTCACCTGTACCATATGTCAGCCGCGCCGTCTTTGTCTTCGCGCGGGCGGTCAATTGAGGGCACTGGAGGGCCTTCGGGGCCTTTCAAGACCTCCTGTTTGTGGACAGCGTCAATCTTTGAGAGCCCTTCCTCCTTTGACGCCTTGAGCTTCCTGGCAGTTGCCCTGACCTCGTCGCTGTCCGCGCCTGTTGCCCCTTCCAGTATGGCGAGGACCGCGTCCATGTAGCCGGTGACCGCGTCTTTGAGGTTATTGTACCGCGCCGCCCCAGGCCTTTGAGAAAGGTTTATACCCTCTATTTCCTTAATCGCCTTGTCCTTCAGACCGTTCATTCGCTCAAGCGTTACAGGGCTCACGAATTCGTTTACCAGGCCTTCGGCCTCGTCGTTGAAATCCTCCACCACCTCTGCCGCCGTCTTTGCGCTGTTGATCTCTCCAGCCTTTACGCTTGCCGGGAGGAAAGAGATAAAGATGAAGCTTAGTGCGAGTATGAGTGTTTTCATCCCATTAGTATATATGAAATCGAATTCGTGTCAAAGCCGGGCTTTTTTTGTTTGAAACGGCCGCCTTATTCTGTAATATTGGGGAAATGGAAAACGATATGGACAAAGAACGGAAAAAAGTTTTTATAATAGACGGCAGTTACCTCATATATAGGGCCTTTCACGCGGTCCCCCCGACGTTCACGACCTCGGCGGGGCTTCCGACGAACGCCGTATTCGGCTTCACACAGTCGCTCCGAAAAATTTTAAACGACTTTAAACCCGAGTACATAGGTATGGCCTTCGACGTCAAGGGCCCTTCATTCAGGCACGAGATGTTCACGGGGTACAAGGCCGAGAGGAAGCCGATGCCGGACCTCCTCTCGGTCCAGATACCCTATATAAAGAGGATGGCCCGCGCCTTCAATATCCCGTCGCTCGAGATGAGCTCGTTTGAGGCCGACGACATTATTGCGACTATCGTAAAAAGGCTCGAAGGCGAGGGCGTGAAGACTGCAATCATCACGGGCGACAAGGACATGTACCAGCTCGTCGACGACAACACCGTCATACTTGATTACCTCTCCGGCAAGGAGCACGGGCTTAAAGAGGTGATCGAGAAGTTCGGGGTCGAGCCGGGCCGCATAAAGGACCTCCTGGCCCTCGCGGGTGACTCCTCAGACTCCATCCCCGGCGTCACTGGCGTTGGGTTTAAGACAGCGGCGAAACTCTTGAAGGAATTCGGCTCTCTTGAGGGTATTTTTGACGGTTTAGAGGGTATTTCCAAGGATAAATTAAGAGAGAGCCTTAAGTCATCACGCGACAAGGCGTTTTTGTCCAGGGACCTTGCAACACTCCACCCCGAGGTGCCTATTGAGTGCGGCCTGGAGACGCTAAAGTACCAGGGGCCGGATTTCAAGGAGCTCGAAACGCTCCTTAACGAGCTCGAATTCATGAAGCTCCTTAAAGAGATAGTCCCTGAGGGGGAGTCTCTCATTGACGAAGATGGCGTGGATTGCAGTCTATTAACCGATGAAGCCGCCCTGAGATTGTCGCTTTCGCGGATATTGGGGCGGACGGCGATAACGGTATTTATCGAAGGGGACGGCCCCTCAGGCAGGCTCATCGGCGTCTCAGCCGCCGAATCCGCTGGGGCCGCCTTCTACGCGCCGTCGGGTTCGATCCCCGAATCCGCCATTGCCGGGGCGCTCAAGGGTTTCCTTGAAAACAGCGCGATAAGAAAGGACACCGACAACGCCAAGGCGCTCCATATATTCTCGGCCAGGCATTCGATAAAGCCCGAGGGTATCTGCATAGACACCTCGCTCGCCTCCTACGTCATCAACCCATCGAAGCCCGGCCACTCAATAGGCGCGCTTGCGCGCGAGTACCTCGGCTCCCCTGTCATCGATGGGGATATCGCCGGGATGGCGCCTGAGGAGGCGGCCGCTTTCTCGTGCAGAAGGGCCTGCAAAGTCTTTCTGGTATCTGAGATACTGCGGAAGGAGCTGGAGGATTCCGGGCTCTTCGGTCTCTATGATGAAATGGAACTGCCGCTCGCCGGGGTGCTCGCAAAAATGGAGACCGCCGGGATCAAGGTCGACAGGGACTTATTGTCCAACCTCTCAAAGGAGATGGAGATCGAGCTCGCCTCGATCGAGGCGCGGATATACGCCTCAGCCGGCATGGAGTTCAACATAAACTCCCCGAAACAGCTCTCAGAACTGCTCTTCGAGAAGTTGAAGCTCAAGCCCGTAAAGAAGACCAAGACAGGGTTTTCGACGGACGAGGAGGTGTTGACACAGCTTGCGGCCAGGCACGAGGTCCCCTCGCTCATCATCGGGTACAGACAGCTCTCGAAGCTCAAGTCCACTTATGTCGACGCGCTCCTTGAGCTCGTCGACCCGACGACTGGCCGGGTGCACACCTCTTTCAACCAGACGGTCACGTCCACCGGGCGGCTCTCAAGCTCGCGCCCGAACCTCCAGAACATCCCGATAAGGAGCGCTTCGGCCTGGCGCATCCGCGAGGCGTTCGTGGCTGAAAAGGGTTTCAGGTTCCTGTGCGCCGACTACTCGCAGATAGAGCTCCGGATAGTCGCCCACATGTCCGGCGACCCGGTCCTAATAGACGCGTTCACGAAGGGCGAGGACATACACTCAAGGACCGCTTCCGAAGTCTTCGGGGTCCTGCCGGCGCTCGTCTCAAGCGAGATGAGGAGGAGGGCCAAGGCGATCAACTTCGGCATCATCTACGGCATGGGGCCTTACGGGCTTTCCGCCGAGCTCGGGATATCCATGAAAGAGGCGCTCGAATACATTGAGAGATATTTCATCCACTACAGGTCGGTCAAGGAGCTGATAGACAGGACCGTGGCAGAGGCCTCCGAGCGCGGCTACACAATGACGCTCTTCGGCAGGCGCAGGTTCATACCCGAGCTCAAGAGCCCCATCGAGCAGACAATGCGGCTCGGCCAGAGGCTCGCGATAAACACGCCCATCCAGGGCACGGCCGCCGACATGATAAAGGCCGCGATGGTGACGATAGATAGGCGCCTTAGGGAAGAGGGGCGCGCGTCCCGGATGATCCTCCAGATACACGACGAGCTCATATTCGAGGTCATTGATGAGGAATTTGAGGCAGTCGACGCGCTCGTAAGAGAAGAGATGGAAGGGGTGATAGAGCTTAAGGTCCCCGTTAAAGTCAACGTTAAATCAGGGATCAACTGGAACGCGGTCGAATGAGCGGGATTTTTTCGTCGCAATACGCCGGATTAATTGCTTTTTACCCCGCGCCTGCGCGGTGCGTGCGCGGAGCCTGTCCGCTCGCCACCGTTCAATCGTGCATTAAGAATAATAAAAAGCCCTTGACGATGTATTTCATTAAAGATATTATTAGAAATAGAAAAAATATAACCATGCCTTTTTTATCCTTGTACCGGCATTCAGCTACAAGTTTTTTTCCGGCACGCCTTGAACTTTTTATCCTTTATCCGTTTTTGCCCTTATGGACAACAAAAAACCATATACGACAGGTGAGATAGCGAGCATATGCCATGTCACCATAAACGCGGTCAAGAAGTGGATCGCAGCGGGCAAGCTCGGCGCCTTCAGGACGCCCGGCGGCCACTACAGGGTCAACCAGGGGAATTTCATGGACTTCCTTGGCAAGTACAAGCTTGACATAAAAGAGCAGGCGTTCCCGTACAGGAAAAAGGTGCTCGTCATCGATGACGAGAAGAACATCATCGAGTTCATCAAGGGCGCGCTCGAGTCCATGGACGCCGGCTACCTCATAGAGACCGCCGGGGACGGGTACGAAGCGCTCATAAAGGTCGGCGACTTCAAGCCGGAGCTGATGGTATTGGACATAAGGATGCCGAAGATCGACGGCTTCGAGGTCTGCAGGAGAATCAAGACCGACGAGCACACGAAAGGCATAAAGATCCTCGCAGTGACCGCGTACGGCCAGGATGACATTGACAGGATCATCCAGTGCGGCGCCGACTACTGCCTGCCCAAGCCTATTAAGCTAAAGGACTTCCAGAAAAATGTCCTCCGGCTCTTGAGCTAAAAGGGTCATTTCCTCCAGGGCGCTCTCCAGCGGGGTTTCAAGCAGGTACAAAATGAAACTGAAATTCAGGGGCCTCTCCAATAAACAGAAGCTCATCCTCTCTCTCGCAGTCCTTTTCGCAATCGCGCTCTTAGACTACAGGTCGTTCACGTCCAGATACAGGCAGATCGAGCTCTACGACGACTTGAACTCCCGGATCAGCTCCATAAGGGTCGCCATCACACAGCTTGAGTACCTCCTCGACATGTTCACCGTCGCCAGGAGGTTCGAGAACACCTCGGTAGAGCTCATAAGGCACGACGTCGAGAGGCTCGACGAATCCATCGGCCTCGTCGTCAACAACCAGGGGTTCAAGGACGCGCTCGCCTCAAACGCCCAGCTCGCCGAGGCGCTCGGCACCATATCCGAGGACTGGCTGACCATCAAGGCCGAGATACGGAGGCTTAACGACGCCCTTTCCCAGGACGAGATAATCCTCGTCCACAACGCCGTCGACGTGAACGCCGTACTCGTCATCGAGAAGACCGAGCGGCTCATGGGGCAGATATCTTCCGAGAGGAAGAAGGTCTTTGACGAGACGATGTCTCTGGCGCGGACGAGCATCATAGGGTTCGTGCTCTTTATCATGGCCGCGTCCTTCCTTGCGTACAGGCGCTACGTCCGCCCGCTCGAGCGCGCCGCTCTCGTCGCTCGAAGGCTCGCCGACGGGGACGGAAGCGCGAGCTTCAGGGAGGACAGAAGCTCGCTCGGAGACCTCTCGATAGAGCTAAACAGGATGGTCGGCTCCTTCAAGGAGGCGAGCGAGCGTAAGGACCGGAGGAGGGCGGAAATAGAAGGGGATATCAAGATGGCCGGGATAGGGTTTGAGGCCGTCGGCTCGGTGCTCAAGTTCGCGGGCCGTTCTCTCTCGCTCCCGGATGTCTTCATGGCCGCGGTGAGGGAATCCGCTTTCGTCTTCGGCAAAGGGGCCGTCGCGGTCTATACGATGGAGGAAGGCGCGTTAAGGCTCAAGGCCTCCGAGGGCTTTGACGATAACTTCATGAGGCAGTGGGCGTCCGTGGACGCATCCGCTCTCGACGCGGGCGCCGGGCCTGCCGCGTTCAAGAGTATCGACCGCGTGAGGCCCTCAGGGCTTGCCGCGTATCTTACGGGGCGCGGCTTTACCGGGGTCGTGATCGCGTCTATGGAGTACGACGGCAAACCCGCGGGGGTCCTATTATCCGCCTTGAGGGAGGCCCCCGGCAACGCGGCAGCCTTCTACGGGGCGATAGCCGCCGCGCTCGGAGTCTCGGCGGGGCACGTCGGGCTACTGCAGGCGGAGATGGCGCAGAGAAAATTCCTTGAAAGGGTCGTGAACCAGGTCCCGTTCGGGGTCGCGGTCTTCGGCAGGGACGGCTCATGCGTATTGATGAACTCGGTCCTTAAAAGGCTCCTCGGCGCCGACCTGAGGCCGGGCGCGCCCATCCATTACAGCGTATTTGAGGACGACATATTCTCGGCCCAGGGCATGCTCACGTCCATAAGGAAGGCGTACGAGGGGTACTCAACCGAGTTCATAATAAACTACAACCCCATCATGCTCTCGAGGTGCGGCTTCATGGGGGCCGCGAAGATGCTTAAAATCCGCTCCATCCCGCTCTATGACGCGGGCGGCGAGATATCGAACATTGCGCTCCTCTACGAGGACATGACCGATCAGGCAGAGACGCCGGAAGGCGGGGCCGGGTCCGGAGGCATCTCCTGATGAAAAGGTTATTCAACTCATTAAGCATTTCGAACAAACTCGCGGTCGTATTCCTCCTCCTGCTCTTCATGATGGGCGTGGGCGGCCTCGTAGGGCTCTATAACGCGGGCCAGCTCGCCAACCTCACCCGGAGGCTCTACTCTGATTCGTATAAGAGGGGAGAGACGCTCACAGCCGTTGAGAACGAGTTCTTGTCCGCCCGCCAGGAGCTCTTCCTCCACACCATAACGAGCGACGTAGCCTCCAAGGCATACCTCGAGGGCTCCATAGGCGAGCACAAGTCAAAGATAGACAGGCTCATTAACGAGTATAAGGCGCTCGGGATCAAGAGCGGCCACGCGAGGCTCTTCGAGGAACTGCATACCCACATCGAGCTCTACTGGTCGATACACTCTCGGATAGGCGGCAGGACGCGGGACGAGGCCTTGAGCATCATAAGGACCGAGGGGAACAAGACATTTACCGAGGCGATAACCGCGCTTAAACACCTCATAAAGGAAGAGCGCGATACGGCCTTTACCGCCTACCAGAAGAGCGACTTCTTCGCGTCCGTCATCATAGCGGTGACGCTCGCCTTCACGCTCCTTGCGATAATCACGGCCGGGGGCCTCTGGTTCGCCCTCACCCGCTCGATAGTCCGCCCGATACTATCCATAGAAGAGTCGGCAAAAAAGATAGGGCAGGGGGACTTGAAGGAGCGGGTCCCGGTCATGACGGACGACGAGATAGGCAACCTTGCAATCGAGTTCAACAAGATGGCCGTCTCGATCGAGAACTATTACGCGACGCTTGAAAAGAAGGTCGAGGAGAGGACCGAGGCGCTGAAAGTTACGAACGAAGAGCTCTCGACCAAGAAGCAGGAGCTCGAGACCGCCAACTTGGAGCTCCTCGAGGCGAACAGGATGAAGAGCCAGTTCCTGGCGAACGTCTCGCACGAGCTCCGGACACCGCTTAACTCGATCATCGGGTTCTCCGAGCTCCTCCAGGAAAAGGCCTTCGGGGACTTGAACGAGCGCCAGCACCAGTACGTCGAGTACGTCCATTCGAGCGGAGCGCACCTCCTCCAACTCATAAACAACATACTCGACTTATCCCGCATAGAGGCGGGCAGGATGGAGCTCTCGCCGGAGGACTTCTCCATAATGGAGGTCCTGGGAGAGCTCCTCGGCAACGTGAGGCCCATGGCGCACGAGAGGAACATCTCGATGGAGTGCAAGACCGTCCCGGCCTCTCCCAAGATCCACGCCGACAGGGCGAAGTTCAAACAGATAATGACGAACCTCCTCTCCAACGCCGTAAAGTTCAACAACGACGGCGGCAGGGTCACGGTCGACTGGGACATATCGGAGGAGCCGCTCGACATGAGGATGGAGCGGTTCGTCGTCTTCAGGATCATGGACACCGGCATCGGCATAAAGGAAGACGACAAGGGGAAGCTCTTCAAGGAGTTCGAACAGATCGATTCTTCCATCACGAGGGAGTACGGCGGCACGGGCTTAGGTCTCGTGCTGACTAAAAGGCTCGTTGAGCTCCACAAGGGGTCCATCCGGGTCGAGAGCGAGCCCGGCAAGGGCTCGACCTTCTTCGTAAAGCTCCCGCAGGGGACCGAGGAGATAGACCTGCCTGTAATGACCGGGAGGGTCTATGCCCCGCAGGGCAGGGTTAAAAAGCCGCTTGTCCTCATCGCGAGCGAGAGCCAGGACATAAACCACCTGCTTGAGATATACCTCGCCGGAGGCGCCTATGAGGTCTTTACGGCCTCCGACGGCCTGGATCTCCTCCGCAAGGCGCAGGAGCAGAAGCCGTTCGCGATAATCATGGGCATAGCGCTCCCCAAGAAAGACGGCTGGGAGGCCCTGAAAGAGTTGAAGGACAGCCCCGAGACTAACTCCATACCGGTCGTCGTAATATCGTCGCTGGACAAGAAAGAGATGGGCTACGCGCTCGGCGCCATAGAGTACATGGAAAAACCTATAAACAGGGAGAGGCTCTTAAGCGTCCTCGACAAACTCGGCAACTGACCCGCCATTCAGGAGAATCAACGGTGTCTCAAAAGATAAAGGTCCTCCTCGTCGAGGACAACTACATGAACAAGGTCCTCGTCCGAGAGATACTGACCCTTAACGGCTACGAGATAGTCGAGGCGAAGAGCGGGACCGAGGCGCTCGTGAAAGTCTCCACCGACCGCCCGGACTTGATCCTCATGGACCTGCATCTGCCGGAGATGGACGGGATAACGGCGACGAGGATAATAAAGGCTGATGAAAAGAACAGGTCGATCCCGGTCCTCGCCCTTACCGCGTCTGCCATGAAGGGCGAGGAGGACAAGATTTTGAACAAGGGCTTCGACGGCTATGTGGCAAAGCCCATTGAGGTCAAGAAACTCCTTGAGGCTATAACGGTCAGTCTCTTGAACAGGAAAGGCGACGGCGAGGCGGCGGGGTAGTATTATCTGGTTTTTCTAATCCCCCTCAATCCCCCTTTAGAAAGGGTCTTAGGAAGCAAACGACATTGAGAAATGTGGTAAGCTTCCGAAATGCTGAAGAAAAATAGGTATTACAGCCGTTCAAAAATCGCAGAGGCTAAATTCAGGGCTGTTGTACGTTGTTTTGCCCT